>NZ_JAWOTD010000004.1:0-312555 GCF_033338715.1 Vibrio sp. Vb1337
TTGTCTGCCACGATGTCCGCCACAGGCGCTACCGTGAAGTTCACCGTTTGGCTAACGCTCTCGCCGCTTGGATCGGTAGCCGTAAAGGTCAATGCTTCTGAGCCGTTCCAGTCCGCGGTTGGAGTGAACGTAGCAATGCCATTGACGATCGCCACTTGAATGTTGCTATTACCAGAAACGCTGAAGCTCAGCTCGCCATCCACGTTATCCACGTCGCTGAACGCAGTATTTAGATCGATGCTGTATGGCGTAAAGTCTTCCGCCAAGGTTTGGTCTGCAATGTTGCTTTCAACCACAGGCGTGTCGTTCACCGCATTCACGGTGACGTTGACCGTCGCTTGGTCAGTCAGTGAACCATCGCTAACGGTGTAAGTGATTTGGGCGTCACCATGGAAGTTCTCGGCCGGTGTGAACACCAGTTTGCCGTCAACAATCTCGACTGTCCCTTGGTCACTCGGCACAGATGCCGAATCAATGCTTAACGTATCACCATCGATGTCAGTATCGTTTGGCAAGACATCAATCGTAACAGCGGTATCTTCTTGTGTTGTTGCCGCGTCATCGTTTGCCACTGGCGCATCATTCACTGGTGTGACATCGACGTTCACCGTGGTGGACTCCGATACCCCACCGGACGTAACGATGTAGGTAAAGCTGTCTGTACCGTGGTAGTTGTCGTTTGGCGTGTAAGTGACGCTGCCATCCGGGTTGACCGAGACCGTACCGTTGGCTGGACCGTTATTGCTATCCAGCGACACCACTTTATCGTCGCCTTCGAACGTGTCGTTACCTAAAACCTTGATGATGGTTGGTGTGTCTTCCACAACCGTCGCGTTGTCTGCCACGATGTCCGCCACTGGCGATACTATGAAGTTCACCGTTTGGCTGACGCTCTCGCCGCTTGGATCGGTGGCCGTAAAGGTTAACGCTTCTGAGCCGTTCCAGTCTGCGGTTGGAGTGAACGTAGCAATACCGTTGACGATCGCCACTTGAATGTTGCTGTTACCAGAGACGCTGAAGGTCAGATCGCCATCGGCGTTATCCACATCACTGAAGGCCGTATTCAGATCGATGGTGTATGACGTAAAGTCTTCCGCCAAGGTTTGGTCTGCAATGTTGCTTTCAACCACAGGCGTGTCGTTCACCGCATTCACGGTGACGTTGACCGTCGCTTGGTCAGTCAGTGCACCATCGGTGATGGTGTAAGTGATTTCAGCGTCACCATGGAAGTTCTCAGCTGGTGTGAACACCAGTTTGCCATCAACAATCTCAACTGTGCCTTGTGCTTCAGGTACAGACGCCGATTGGATAGACAGCGTATCGCCATCAATATCGGTGTCGTTTGGCAGGACATCAATTGTCACTGGCGTGTCTTCGTCAGTAACAGCTGTATCATCTTTTGCCACTGGCGCGTCGTTGACTGGCGTCACATCGACGTTCACCGTGGTGAATTCCGATACCCCACCGGAGGTAACGATGTACGTGAAGCTGTCTGTACCGTGGTAGTTGTCGTTCGGCGTGTAAGTCACGCTGCCGTCCGGGTTGACCGAGACCGTACCGTTAGCTGGACCGTTGTTGGTATCGAGCGACACCACTTTATCGTCACCTTCGAACGTGTCGTTACCTAAGACCTTAATGATGGTCGGCGTGTCTTCCACAACCGTCGCGTTGTCTGCCACGATGTCCGCCACTGGCGCTACCGTAAAGTTCACCGTTTGGCTAACGCTTTCGCCGCTTGGATCGGTCGCCGTAAAGGTTAGGATTTCTGAGCCGTTCCAGTCAGCGGTTGGAGTGAACGTAGCAATACCGTTGACGATCGCCACTTGAATGTTGCTATTACCAGAGACGCTAAACGTTAACTCACCATCAACATTATCCACATCGCTGAAAGCGGTATTCAGATCGATGCTGTATGGCGTAAAGTCTTCTGCCAAGGTTTGGTCTGCAATGCTGCTTTCAACCACAGGCGTGTCGTTTACGGCATTTACGGTGACATTGACCGTCGCTTGGTCGGTCAGCGAACCATCGCTAACGGTGTAAGTGATTTGGGCGTCACCATGGAAGTTCTCAGCTGGTGTGAACACCAACTTGCCGCCAACAATTTCAACCTTACCTTGTGCTTCAGGTACAGACGCTGATTGGATAGACAGCGTATCGCCATCGATGTCAGTATCGTTTGGTAGGACATCAATCGTGACAGCGGTATCTTCTTGTGTTGTTGCCGCGTCATCTTTTGCCACTGGCGCATCGTTCACTGGCGTCACATCGACGTTCACCGTGGTGGACTCTGATACCCCACCTGAGGTGACGATGTAGGTGAAGCTGTCTGTTCCGTGATAGTTGTCGTTTGGCGTGTAGGTTACGCTGCCATCCGGGTTGACCGAGACCGTACCGTTAGCTGGTCCGTTATTGGTATCCAGCGACACCACTTTGTCGTCGCCTTCGAACGTATCGTTACCTAAGACCTTAATGATGGTTGGCGTGTCTTCCACAACCGTCGCGCGGTCAGATTCAATATCTGCCACAGGCGCAACTGTGAAGTTCACCGTTTGGCTAACGCTTTCTCCGCTTGGATCGGTAGCCGTAAACGTTAGGTTTTCTGAGCCGTTCCAGTCTGCGGTTGGAGTGAACGTAGCAATACCATTGACGATTGCCACTTGAATGTTGCTATTACCAGAAACGCTGAAGCTCAGCTCGCCATCAACATTATCCACATCGCTGAAAGCGGTATTTAGATCGATGCTGTATGGCGTAAAGTCTTCCGCCAAGGTTTGGTCTGCGAGGTTGCTTTCAACCACAGGCGTGTCGTTTACGGCATTCACGGTGACGTTGACCGTCGCTTGGTCGGTCAGCGAACCATCGGTCACGGTGTAAGAGATTTCGGCATCACCATGGAAGTTCTCGGCCGGTGTGAACACCAGTTTGCCATCAATAATTTCGACAGAACCTTGGTCACTCGGCACAGACGCCGAGTCAATACGTAATGTATCACCATCGATGTCAGTATCGTTTGGCAGAACATCAATCGTCACTGGTGTATCTTCGTCAGTAACAGCGGTATCATCGTTTGCCACTGGCGCATCGTTCACTGGCGTCACATCGACGTTCACCGTGGTGGACTCTGATACCCCACCGGACGTAACGATGTAGGTGAAGCTGTCTGTGCCGTGGAAGTTGTCGTTTGGCGTGTAAGTGACGCTGCCGTCCGGGTTGACTGAGACCGTGCCGTTAGCTGGACCGTTATTGGTATCGATCGACACCACTTTGTCGTCGCCTTCAAACGTGTCGTTACCTAGGACGTTAATGATGGTCGGCGTGTCTTCCACAACCGTCGCGTTGTCTGCCACGATGTCCGCTACAGGCGCTACTGTGAAGTTCACCGTTTGGCTGACGCTTTCACCGCTTGGATCGGTGGCCGTAAAGGTCAATGCTTCTGAGCCGTTCCAGTCCGCGGTTGGAGTGAACGTAGCAATGCCATTGACGATCGCCACTTGAATGTTGCTATTACCAGAAACGCTGAAGCTCAGCTCGCCATCAACATTATCCACATCGCTGAAAGCGGTATTTAGATCGATGCTGTATGGCGTGAAATCTTCCGCCAAGGTTTGGTCTGCAATGTTGCTCTCAACCACAGGCGTGTCGTTCACCGCATTCACGGTGACGTTGACCGTGGCTTGGTCAGTCAGCGAACCATCGGTGACGGTGTAAGTGATTTCAGCATCGCCATTGAAGTTCTCAGCCGGTGTGAACACCAACTTGCCGCCAACAATTTCAACCTTACCTTGTGCTTCAGGTACAGACGCTGATTGGATAGACAGCGTATCGCCATCGATGTCAGTATCGTTTGGTAGGACATCAATCGTGACAGCGGTATCTTCTTGTGTTGTTGCCGCGTCATCGTTTGCCACTGGCGCATCGTTCACTGGTGTGACATCGACGTTCACCGTGGTGGACTCCGATACCCCACCGGAGGTGACGATGTAGGTGAAGCTGTCTGTACCGTGGTAGTTGTCATTCGGCGTGTAGGTCACGCTGCCATCCGGGTTGACCGAGACCGTGCCGTTCGCTGGACCGTTATTGCTATCCAGCGACACCACTTTATCGTCGCCTTCAAACGTGTCGTTACCTAAAACCTTAATGATGGTCGGCGTGTCTTCCACAACCGTCGCTTTATCTGCCACGATGTCCGCCACAGGCGCCACTGTGAAGTTCACCGTTTGGCTGACGCTTTCACCGCTTGGATCGGTGGCCGTAAACGTCAACGCTTCTGAGCCGTTCCAGTCTGCCGTTGGAGTGAACGTAGCAATGCCATTGACGATCGCCACTTGAATGTTGCTGTTGCCAGAGACGCTGAAGGTCAGATCGCCATCGACGTTATCTACATCGCTGAAAGCGGTATTTAGATCGATGCTGTATGGCGTAAAATCTTCCGCCAAGGTTTGGTCTGCAATGTTGCTTTCAACCACAGGCGCGTCGTTTACCGCATTCACAGTGACGTTAACCGTCGCTTGGTCAGTCAGTGCACCATCGGTGACGGTGTAAGTAATTTCAGCGTCACCATGGAAGTTCTCGGCCGGTGTGAAGACCAGTTTGCCATCAACGATCTCAACTGTCCCTTGCTCACTCGGCACAGACGCCGAATCAATGCTTAACGTATCACCATCGATGTCAGTATCGTTTGGCAGGACATCAATCGTCACTGGCGTGTCTTCGTCAGTAACGGCATTGTCATTGGTCGCCACTGGCGCGTCATTGACTGGCGTGACATCGACGTTCACCGTGGTGGACTCCGATACCCCACCGGAGGTGACGATGTAGGTGAAGCTGTCTGTACCGTGGTAGTTGTCATTCGGCGTGTAGGTCACGCTGCCATCCGGGTTGACCGAGACCGTGCCGTTCGCTGGACCGTTATTGGTATCCAGCGACACCACTTTGTCGTCGCCTTCGAACGTGTCGTTACCTAAGACCTTGATGATGGTTGGCGTATCTTCCACAACCGTCGCGTTGTCTGCCACGATGTCCGCCACAGGCGCTACCGTGAAGTTCACCGTTTGGCTAACGCTCTCGCCGCTTGGATCGGTAGCCGTAAAGGTCAATGCTTCTGAGCCGTTCCAGTCCGCGGTTGGAGTGAACGTAGCAATGCCATTGACGATCGCCACTTGAATGTTGCTATTACCAGAAACGCTGAAGCTCAGCTCGCCATCCACGTTATCCACATCGCTGAAAGCGGTATTCAGATCGATGCTGTATGGCGTAAAGTCTTCTGCCAAGGTTTGGTCTACAATGTTGCTCTCAACCACAGGTGTGTCGTTCACCGCATTCACGGTGACGTTAACCGTCGCTTGGTCAGTCAGTGAACCATCGGTAACGGTGTAAGTGATTTCAGCATCACCATGGAAGTTCTCAGCCGGTGTGAACACCAATTTGCCGTCAATAATTTCGACTGTACCTTGTGTTTCAGGTACGGACGCTGATTGGATAGACAGCGTATCACCATCAATATCGGTGTCGTTTGGTAGGACATCAATCGTGACAGCGGTATCTTCTTGTGTTGTGGCCGTGTCATCGTTTGCCACTGGCGCATCGTTCACTGGTGTGACATCGACGTTCACCGTGGTGGATTCTGATACCCCACCGGAGGTGACGATGTAGGTGAAGCTGTCTGCCCCGTGGTAGTTGTCGTTTGGCGTGTAAGTGACGCTGCCGTCCAGGTTGACCGAGACCGTGCCGTTGGCTGGACCGTTGTTGGTATCCAGCGACACCACTTTGTCGTCGCCTTCGAACGTGTCGTTACCTAAGACCTTGATGATGGTTGGCGTGTCTTCCACGACCGTCGCTTTGTCTGCCACGATGTCCGCCACTGGCGCAACCGTAAAGTTCACCGTTTGGCTAACGCTTTCACCGCTTGGGTCGGTAGCCGTAAAGGTCAACGCTTCTGAGCCGTTCCAGTCTGCCGTTGGGCTAATGGTCGCGATGCCATTTTCAATCGAAACCAACACGTTGCTGTTGCCAGAGACGCTAAACGTTAACTCACCATCAACGTTATCCACGTCGCTGAAAGCGGTATTCAGATCGATGGTGTATGGCGTAAAGTCTTCCGCCAAGGTTTGGTCTGCAATGTTGCTTTCAACCACAGGCGTGTCGTTCACCGCATTCACGGTGACGTTGACCGTCGCTTGGTCAGTCAGTGCACCATCGGTCACGGTGTAAGTGATTTCAGCGTCACCATGGAAGTTCTCAGCCGGTGTGAAGACCAGTTTTCCATCAACGATCTCAACTGTACCTTGTGTTTCAGGTACGGAAGCCGATTGGATAGACAGCGTATCGCCATCAATGTCGGTGTCGTTTGGCAGGACATCAACCGTTACTGAACTATCTTCCTCTGTAATTGTTGTATCATTAGAGGCAATAGGCGCATCGTTAACTGAGTTTACTGTTACCGAAACTTGAGCTTCATCCTCTAACTCACCATCTGTGATGGTGTAGCTAATCGTTGCATTACCGTTGAAATTTTCGGCCGGAGTGAAAACAAGCTTACCATCGATAATCTCAACGATACCTTGCTCTTCTGGTACAGAAGCAGAGGTAATGATTAAATCATCACCTTCAATATCACTGTCGTTAGCGAGCACATCAATTACAACCTGGGAATCCTCGTCAGTTTGAATCGCATCATTAGTTGCTATTGGCGCGTCATTAACAGGCGTAATATCTAAGTTAGCAGTGCCATTAATAACACCGCCATCGTTATCAATAATGTCATAGGAGAATGACACTTCAGTGTCATCATCAGCCTCTGGAATGTAAGTCCAAGATCCATCGCTGTTATCAATTAAGGTGCCATTCCCACTCTCAATAGTGACGTTTGTAATGACAAGAGTATCGGCATCATCAATATTGACATTAGATAGTAATTCTTCAGTAGTTATCGTGATTGGATCGCTATCTTCCTCAACAGCGCTTAATGTCACTGGAGAATTAGTAAGTGGCTTACTTGAGCCATCCCCACTTGTCTCGATACCTGTTGTGAAGAAGTCATTTAAGGTCAACGCTTGTGTTTCAGATAAGCCGAGGGATTCTAGGCCAATAGTTTCAAAGTTTGTTGAGGCTAGCACTTCAGTACCATCTCGTACAATCGTGGCACTATTTTGCAAACTGGAGCCACTATTTTCACCCGCTGCAGGTGCGAGTTCTTCATCAATAGCAGAAGGGTCTTGACCTTGCTCAATAGCACTAATAATCTGTGCTACATCGTCTGAAATATCTTTTAAACCTTGCTCTTGAGCAAGCTGAATTTTCAGGTCTTGAGGCGCAGCATCTGTCATTGCCACTATCACTTCACCTGGTAGAGGCTGCTGTCCTTCTGCAAGGACTCTCAGCTGCCCATCCAAACCTATTACGACGACTTGATTACCGAGTGGCACTAATGCTGTACGATCCATATAAACCTTAACCCTAAATAACTGTCAAGTTTTTGACTAACAATACTAATTTGCTATATATTGCCCGAATATATAGTGCAATAACAGCAATTTGATGCTCAATAAAGTAATTATGTGTCATACATCAATAAGAATCCAGATGCATAAGTGTTTTATTTTATTAAAATCTGGACACTCGTTTCTAGCCATTACCTCTATCTTTAATTTGAGATCTTAATTCAAGTTTTAGGCAGATTTAGTAGGTTGATTTATCAAAATTGAAACAAATGAACAGCGAATCAACAGGTTACTTCATCGCATATTAATGTTATTGTGCGCTAAATTATTGACGCCCTTATAAGTATTCCACTTATAAGCCCTATCACCTCGAGAATTTTTACCATTATCTAGGAGAATCACAGTGAAGTGGACTCGTGCCAACGCCTTTTGTATTGGTATGTTCACCGCTAGTCATGCGTTTGGGCAAACGCTAGAGCAAGCGGTTGAAAACACATTAAAAACCAATCCTGACATCAAAAGTGCGTTCAATGAATTCGTTAGCAAGCAGTATGTGAATGAAGCATCTGGTGGTGCTTACCTCCCATCCGTAGACTTAGATGCCGGTATCGGTTACGAAGGAATCAAACCCGCAGAGTCAGGGCGAGATTCAACCGACCTGACAAGAAAAGAAGCCACCGTGACACTAACCCAGCTAATATGGGATGGCTCAGCGACACTTAATGATATGGATCGAACAGCAGCTGATGCTGAATCGGTCCGTTATCAACTTCTAGCTGATGCCCAAGACACCGCTCTAGAGGTCGCGAAAGTTTATTTAGACTCAGTAAAAGCTTATGAAATTCTTACACTTTCCGAGAATAACTTGAAAGTGCATAAGAAGATCTATGAAGACATTAAAAAGCGAGTTAACTCAGGTATCGGTTCTACAGCAGACCTAACCCAGGTAGAGGCTCGTTTAGCAAAGGCTCACGGTAACTTGGTGGCAGCTCAGAACAACTTATATGACAGCCACACCACCTTTACACGCCTTGTCGGACAGTCACCACAAGGATTGATTTTCCCAAGAGCGGACCAAAACTTTATTCCCTACACCATCGATGAAGCGATTGACTTGGCATTCGAGTCACACCCAGTAATCAAAATCTCGGTAGCTGATGTGGACTCTGCAAAGTTCCAATACAAGCAATCTAAGGGAGCTTACTATCCAACGATATCGGTAGAAGCGGCTCAAACATGGCGTGATGATGCAAGCGGTATTGAAGGAAGCAGCGAAGAGACAACAGCGATGTTGCGCATGCGTTACAACCTCTTTAACGGTGGTAGTGACGTAGCCAACGCTGAAAGTTTTGCCTACCAACTAAATAAAGCAAAAGACTTAAGAGAACGTGCATACCGCCAAGTCGAAGAAGGTCTTCGTCTATCTTGGAGTGCGTTAGATTTAACACTTCAACAAAAAGAGTTCCTAGCGGATCACGTAGATTCAGCCTCTGAAACTGTCATCGCCTACGAAAAGCAGTATCGCATTGGAAAACGCACTCTGCTGGACTTGTTAAATACTGAAAACGAACTTTTCGAAGCGAGAAAGAACTACTTGGATGCTCGATACTCAGAGCAGTACGCCAAGTACCGCGTTATGAACGCGACTGGCCAATTGTTAAATGCCTTGCGTGTCGATGTACCTACAGAATGGAATGAAAAGGTGGAGTACTGATCATGAAACCAGTGAAGATTCTATTTGCATTGGGTATGCTCGCCATCACTCAACACGTTGTTGCTGAAGACGAATATGAGTATCGTCCTGTACCAAATGCAGAACAAATAGCAGATTTGCAAGATGACGATAACGATGGTGTCATCAATGCTCGAGATATGTGCCCAGGTACACCTGAAGGCTCAGAGGTCGACAACGACGGTTGTGGAGAATACATTAAAGCATCAGATAACATGCAAGTGCGGATACTTTTTGCTAACGACTCTGATGAGATCAATCCAGTCTTCAGAAGACAAGTCCGAGAGCTTTCCGACTTTTTAAAAGAGTACCCTACTACTTCGATAGAGCTGCACGGCTATGCTAGTAACGTTGGTGGTTCAAAGCATAACCAAGATCTTTCTGAAAGACGAGCACGCAATGTCCGTGAAGCCCTACTAAGCTACGACATCGAACCGAGTAGAGTCCGCATTGTTGGTTTTGGTGACACTCACTTAGCACAGCAAGGGACCGATGAAGTCAGCCATGCTTTAAATCGTCGAGTAACCGCATCAGTCGTTGGTTACAAAGGCGAGATAAAAAGAGAGTGGACAATATTCACAACTCTTCCAGAAAGGTAAAGTACCTGTTTTTGTTTGCTCTGCAAGCACAAAGCAAACAAAAACGAGTGAATACTTAACCTCAGAAAAGGAGCTTCGGCTCCTTTATTTTTACTCATTTCGACAACCGTATTATGCTTTAGGAATCGGCACTTTAGTGTTACTCTAGCCACGTCATAACAACGAGAGTTTTGAAATGAGCAAACTTACATCAGATATCCAAGCGAACCTTGACCTTTTTGTTGCAGAAACGAAAGAAAACCAATTGGTTTGGGGTTTACGCAATGAAGAAGGTTGGCTATCTTGCGATTCAACTGAATTCGAAAACAGCGAAGTCATGCCTTTCTGGTCTTCTAAAGAAGATGCAGAAGCACATAATGTTGAAGAATGGGCAGATTTTACTGTACTAGAAATCCCATTAGATATCTTTGTTGAAGATTGGCTTTTGACTCTTGCTGAAGATGGTGTTCTTGTTGGAACTAACTGGAACGATCAGTTAGAAGGCAAAGAAATGGAGCCTCAAGATCTAGCAAAGCTTTACATTGATTAAAGATTTCTGACCTCAACTTTATGTTGAGGTCTTTCTTTTTTATGCCTCTTCTTTCAATATCTCGACCAAGTGCATAGTTTTACTACTCTTTTTCTTAGTACACCCAACTTAATCACAACGCTGATGCGTTAAAAGCGCTATGATAACTCAACTTTAAAGGCACCTTAAATTAAAGGCTCGTTTAAACATGCGCGTGCTCTATCCCTTGCTTGCGTCACTTTTGTTCACTCCAGTATATGCAAGCGACACTCAAGATATTGAACCAAACCAAAATATCACACAGTGGCACTCTGTCTACCAAACCACACTACGAAGCAACCCTGAGTCGGCATTGAGCATGCTTCAAGATCGCTACCATACAGCGAAATCGGACAGCGAAAAGCTCTACGTAAGTGGATTGATTTATGAATATATGTCAAACATAAATCAGCCTTACTACGGCAGCAGTCAAGTCTTAGACAACCGTTTTTCTCAATTAGAATCAGAATATATTCTTGCCTTAAAGGAACGTAAGCATGGTAGTTACGAGGCCTCAGTAGATAGCTTTTCTTCTTTGCGACAGACAATGAAGAAAAAATCCGATTCCGAAGGCAAGGCTCTGATGAACTATCAACTTTGTTATACGCTGAATCAACAAGGTCGTTATCACAAAGCAAACTTTTATTGCTCATCCTTAGAGAGCCACTTAAATCATAAGCATCAAGAAAACTTCCCTGTTGATCTTGCTTTGCGCGTGGTAGCAAATAACTACAATTACCGCGGTGACTATGAAAAAGCCTTAAGTTTGTATCGACAGTTGATGGCCAACATGTCGACGCAAAGCGATCCTTCAGGGATTTACAATGACGTCGGCAATTTACTTGCAGAGCTGGGGCAATTTGAACAATCAGAGCAATATCTCATTCAAGCCTTACTGGTTCGCCAAGATGAAGGGACACCTCTTGAAGTTGCGCAAGTCGAACATAGTCTAGGAGCGATGTACAGAAAATCCAAAGAACTCGATAAGTCCATCAGCCACTACAAAAATGCATTAACGATTCTCGAACAACTTCATTATCCATACGGGCAAGGGTTGACCTATTTAGGGTTATCTGCTGCTTTGGCCGATTCTGGGCAATTGGATACCGCGGTAGATTACATTGGAAGAGCATTAAACATTGCCCAAACATATGAGAATACGCACCTTGAAACAGAGGGTCATTTGGCTGCTGGATTGGCATATTTAAAGAACCATACACCCGAAAAATCGATTGAACACGGTACAATTGCGTTAAGATTAGCGGTAAAAAACGCTAGGCCCTTATTGCAAGCGCAAGCCCAATTACTCCTCTCAAAAGCATACCAAGCTCAAAATGATTACAAAAAGGCACTGGAGCATCACGAGGCCTACTCGACGATTGAACTAACGAACCGAGACGCGAGTAATATCAAGGCGTTAGAGGCACTAGATCTCACTAAAAAAGAGTATGAATATGATCTACAAGTCGCGCAGTTGAACAACGAAACTCTTCTAAGTCAGTACCAGTTTGAAAAACTCACAGACCAACAACGCACTTATAATTTTGTTGTTTTCTGTTTATTGATTCTCCTCGCTCTGGCATTGATGGTTCAGCGACAAACACGCTTAAAAGCCAAAATAGACAGCTTAACGTGTGCATTAAACAGAGCGGCAATTATAGAGACGATTAAAAGCCAAACCTCCAAAGCGGAAGGAGACTTCCGCTACGTTCTAGCATTAATCGATCTAGATGACTTTAAGGCGATTAATGATCAGTATGGTCATCCGACTGGCGACTTAGTACTACAACAGGTATGCAAAGCGCTTAAAGCTAAACTTAATAAGGGAGAGTACTTGGGTCGTTTAGGTGGAGAAGAGTTTATCTTGCTATTGAAAAACGTCGATGAGATTGACGTTCCCTTTAGAATACAAAGTCTGCATAAAACAATTTCAGAAAAGAGTGTACATTCGCTTAATAACCATCAATTGAATATATCTGCGAGTCTGGCCTATCTATCAACCTCAATGCCACTCACCAACTTTGATGAGCTCTATTCGATATTAGACCAAGCGTTATACAATGCTAAGAAGCAAGGAAAAAACTCCCTTGTGGATGCATACAACGAGCCGATCAGTTTAAGTGCTGAGTATATTCTCTAATAAAACCAAACCACCAGCGTAGTGGTTTGTTATAGGTCGAAGCATCAGTAAGCCATTCAGATGCAACACCATCATCAAGGAGTCTTTGTGCCCAAGGCAAGAAAAAACATTCAGTCTCTAGAGCGAGGTTTTCTAATCCTCGAGTTGCTCTCGATGAGTGAGTCTCCCCTATCATTACAGACGATCAGTAATGCGATCCAGTTAAATAAGACGACTGTTCACGGGTTACTTGCGACTCTACACTCTCTTGGATATGTATCCAAACACAACCATAGCTACAGCCTAGGGTTTAGATGCTATGAACTGTCTAAGCCGATTGAACAAAAAAACGAAGCTATCCGACAACATTTTGTTCCATTGCTGAAAAAAATGGCCCAAATGACTAACAACACTGCTTACCTCGCTGTACAAAGTGGCGCTAAAGAGTACTTGTATATCGATGCTATAGAGCAGGATAACCCTCTTACTATCCGTAGCCCGAGAGGGAAACGAGAAGGACTCACAACATCTGCGATCGGCAAGGTTTTTCTTAGTTTTGATGATGAGCTTCGCCGAACATTGCGCCTTGAAAGCCAAATATCCCCCACGTTAGAAACTGAACTTAATCAGGTTGTATTATCAGGTTACGCACTCGATTTAGAAGAGGCAGAGCCAAACCTCAATTGCTTAGCGATCCCCCTTTATTTGGATGGTAAGGTCGTTGCTGTTGCAGGTGTCAGCGGTGCTGCCTCCGAACTGACGGTCACTAGGCTAAAACACTTTGCCAGCATCTTTCTCAAACTTTAAGGTTTGACAATGTCGAATCTTAGGCCATTTTTGTACTGTTTTGATTACATGCTTATACGTCGCCTCTAATATAGTCGTTGTTCAACTCAACAACGTAGGAGAAGCGATGTCTACTGTATTAATCACTGGCGCTAACCGTGGCTTAGGCTTGCAATTTGTCCGCCACTACCTTGGAAAAGGTTGGCAAGTTATCGCAACTTGTCGTTCACCAGAAAATGCTAAGCAGCTCAATGAACTAGTAACCCAATCTAATCAACTTCAACTGATGGCTCTAGACGTCACTAACCAACAAGATATCGATCAGTTAGCCACTCAATTAGCGGATCGTCCGCTCGATCATTTAATTCTTAATGCAGGTGTATTAGGCGAAGAGTGTGCAAAGCTTGGCGAAATGACCCAGAAAAAATGGCTAGAAGTACTAAACATAAATACCGTCGCACCTGCCCTGCTAATTCAAGCCCTACAAGACAACGTTGCGAAAAGTCAGCACAAAACCATCGTGGGAATCTCAACCCGAGTTGCGAGTTTAAGCGATAACAGTTCAGGTAACATGTACAGTTATCGAGCATCTAAAGCAGCGCTTAATCAGGTTCTAGTATCAGCAGCACGCAATCTCGAATCGCGAGGAGTAAAAACTGTCGCAGTTCATCCCGGCTGGGTAAAAACCGATATGGGCGGTGAGGACGCAACCTTTTCTGCCGAGGAAAGTGTTGCAGGCATTGTTTCGGTCGCAGAACAGCTAACACTTGAGCAATCCGGAAGCTTCCGCGTATTTGATGGCTCTACAATCGAATGGTAATTGATCTCTAAATGACGTCTCCCGGCCAAATTGAGGGCCGGGAGAATACAGTAAACTAATAGGCCAAAAAGATAAAAGCTCGCACTATCGTCAGACAAGCGAGCCCTTATCGTCTATGGTGTTGTACTACTGTCAAACGCTGAGGAAGTCAGCGATTGCAGAGGCGTCATTTAGGCAATGATTTCCTGTGAAACTCACTCAATCATCCCATTCAGGCGCTAGCCCTTCAGGGTTTACTTCGCGGCCATTTCTTTCCAACGCATCTATCTTTGCAATCGCCTCTTCACTCAGATTAAGTTCAAGTGCTTTCAGGTTACTTGCCAAATTCTCTCGTTTAGTTGAAGACGGGATCACCGCGTAACCTTTTGACAAAGCCCAAGCAAGCGCGACTTGAGCGGGCGTGGCCTGATAGTCCTCAGCAATACCTGCAATAGTTGGGTCCCCAAGTACTTTCCCATATGCCAAGGTCATGTAAGACGTTACCTGAATATCGTTTTCCTGCATGAAGCTGACCAACTTACGATTTTGCAAATAAGGGCTAAGCTCGATTTGGTTAGTAACAATATTCTCTTTACCGACCACTTCTATCGCTTGTTGCAACAAGTCAATATTAAAGTTGGATACGCCAATATTACGGGTTAACCCTTGCGATTTAGCTTCAAGTAATGAAGCCATGTATTCGTTCAAGTTATTGTTATTGCCAGGCCAGTGGATCAAGGTCAAATCCACATAATCTGTATTTAGCTTTTCTAAGCTCTCTTTTAGACTTGGAATGAGTTGTTCCGTGTTCATGTTATCAACCCAGATCTTGGTCGTAATGAATAGCTCATCACGTGCAATACCGGACTGTGTAAATACTTCACCGATTTCTGCCTCATTACCGTAAATCTGTGCAGTATCAATTACGCGGTAACCCACTTCTAACGCATTACGGACTGAATCCTTAACTACTTCACCCTCTAAACGAAACGTGCCGACGCCAAATGATGGTACTTTCATCTAAATCTCCTGAATTATCGATTTTATAGTTGATTCAAAGCAAAACTTTACGCCGCAAGAAACTTTCCGTAAAGTTAACAATACTCAAATCTAATTTGAAATATATTCAACAATGAAAGCTACTCTAGATGAAATGCGCACCTTTATGGCCGTGGTCGATACGGGTTCAATCAGCTCTGCGGCTGAACTGTTATCGATGACCGTCTCGGCGGTGAGTCGATCGGTATCTCGGCTAGAAGCCAAACTCGAAACGACCTTGTTAAATCGCACAACCCGTAAGTTAGATGTTACTAATGAAGGAACGATATACCTCGATAAAGTCAGACATATTGTAGAAGCAGTAGAGAATGCCGAAGCACAACTGAAAAGCCAGAAATATAAGCCTTCTGGCCTCCTACGAATAAACGCAGCTACCCCCTTCTTACTGCACGTACTAACGCCGCACATTGCTAAATATCAGAGCTTGTATCCAGAAGTCGAAATCGATCTCAATTCCAATGAGGAAAATATTAGCCTTTTGGGAACAAAAACCGATATTGCTTTTCGTATCGGTGAGCTACAAAACTCAACCATGCGCGCGATATTTCTTGGTAAAAGTCGGATTCGAATCGTCGCGAGTCCAGAGTATTTAAGACAACATGGTACTCCAACCTCAATAGATCAGTTACTCAATCATAAGCTACTTGGATTCAACAAGCCGGAGTATCTTAAGGAATGGCCGATCATGGATGATAAGAACAAACTTCTGCGTATTATGAGTAGCCTAAGATCTGATAATGGCGAGACGCTAAGATGTTTAGCCTTACATGGTGCGGGGATAGCTTGCCTGTCTGACTTTATGACCTACTCTGACCGACAAGCTGGTCGCTTAGTGGGCGTACTTAGTGAACACACGCATAATGTCGAACAGCCAGTTAATGCGGTGTATTACAAAAATGCCAGTACCTCACGCCGGATCAGCTCTTTTATTGACTTCATCAAGCAAGAAATCAAGGTAGAGAACCACCAGTTCCTTTAAAGACCACCGCTGTTTGTGGCAAAACACTTTTGTCTTTTAGCCGCTTTTTCTCACAACAAAAATCTCATAGTGTCCTGAATATCAGGGAGGCACCTTGCCTCCTAGTACTCAAAGTAATAGTCAGGCTTCATAATGCATAAAGATTTAAGTAACAGATTCACCATCGGTGTTGAGCTCCCCCTAGATAATGACTGGACCCAAGAAGGCCAGAAAAAACGGCTGCTCCAACGAAAACCGTTCGGCGTACCAGACATGAGTGCACATAAACAGCGTATTATGTTAGCCGATAAGTTAGGCTTTAACGTAGCGTGGGTGAGAGATGTCCCGTTGTACGACCCTAACTTTGGAGACGCGGCACAAATTTATGAACCGTTCAGTTATCTTGGCTATCTCTCTGCGTGCACCGACAACATTCTACTAGGGACAGCAGCGATAGTATTACCGTTAAGACAACCTTGGCTAGTGAAAAAAGCCGCTGCGACCATCAACGAGTTAAGTGGTGACCGCCTGATACTCGGTGTGGCTAGTGGAGACCGTCCTAGTGAATATCCCGTTTTTAACGCCAACTTTGACAGCCGTGGCTCAGCTTTTCGAGAAAGTGTAGAGATTTTGAAAGATACGCAAAATGATAAGCTGGGTAACGATCTACAGTTATTACCCGAGTTTGCTGATATTCCTATCTATGTCGCAGGGTTAGCGCAGCAAAGTCCACAATGGATAGGAGAAAACCTAGACGGCTGGCTCGCCTACCCAGGCACACCTGATGATCATGAACACCGCGTTGCACTTTGGCGCTCCGTAGCGGGAAACAAACCCTACGCCAGCTTTATTCATCTTGATTTAGTCGATAACCCAAATGCACCAGTCGTTCGGCATCATTTTGGTATCCGGGCCGGAGTCAATGGCTTGAGCGATGAGCTAGAAAAAATGCAAGAAGCAGGAGTCAATCACATCGGGTTGCATTTCCGTCGTAATAGCCAACCAATTGAGAAATCAATGGAACAGATCGCTCAGTACGTGTTGCCACGCTTTAACTAAGATCAAATAAAAATATGTGCCACCTTACTAAGGGGTGGCACGCTAGGCTTGGCACTTGGAAAAACAAAAACTGCAATAACGACAAAACTCTTTTGTTAAAACAACAATAATAGAGTTATTTTAAAGTAAGTCTTGGTTGAATAAAGTCGATGAACGCGGAAATACGTTTAGAGACTGAAGAAGATTTGTAGAAGACAGCATTGACCTGTTCTCGTCCAGTATTTGTGATTTTTTCCGATTCAAACAATGCCACTAACCGTCCAGAATCAAGATCATCTTTCACCATAAAGCCAGATAAACATGCAATGCCGTTCCCTGCCAGCACTAACTGTCTAACCGTTTCACCACTGCTGGATAGGGTATCAGGCTCGATCATCTCAAACCCTCGTAATGGCCACTGATTTAACACTTTAGCGCCAGAAAAACCGATCAAGTTATGACTGCGCAAATCGCTCACCGCTTCAGGGAAACCTCGTTTAGATAAATAACCAGGCGTGGCAACGATAAATAGTGGGCTTGTTCCTAAAGGTTTAGCATGCAGTGTTGAATCCGATAATCGTCCAATACGTATCGCCACATCGGTTCTTTTTTCCAATAGATCCACAAAACCCTCATTAGAGGTAAGATCGAGTTGAATATCAGGATAAGCCTCTTTAAATGGCTGAATTAACGGCACGAGTTGATGTAAAACAAATGGGCTAGCGGCATCAACTCTTAAGCGCCCCTTGGGTAATTCACCTCGTGTGATGATCTCTTCTTCAGCTTGCTGTATTTGTAGTAAACCTAAGCGAACCGCTTCAACAAACTGATGCCCTTCCTCAGTAACTTCCACTCTGCGTGTCGTGCGATTCAGCAAGGTTACCCCCAACTGTGATTCAACTTTACTAACCGCACGAGATACCCTAGCGACTTGAATACCTAGTGCATCAGCAGCGGAAGAAAATCCACCACTATCCACAACTGCCATAAGAATCTCTAATTCATCTGATCGGGTTAACATTTCATCCCCTTTCCTAACTGCGCATTTCCTTCACTTATAACAAAAGTATTTTGTAATAAACACCATTTTTCGCAACGAATAACTCTTTAATAATACACGACATGGAGACGGGCTATTCGTTTATCCATTCATATTCAATGATTATAAGAGAGAGTTGTTATGCCTTTAGCTTTACTTGCATTGACGCTGAGCGCCTTTGCTATTGGAACCACGGAGTTTGTAATTGTCGGTCTGATACCGACTATGGCCTCCGACCTCAACGTATCATTACCTTCAGCGGGTCTTTTAGTTAGCCTGTACGCACTTGGTGTCGCGGTTGGTGCTCCCGTTTTAACAGCGCTGACTGGTAACTGGAAAAGAAAGTACGTTCTGCTTTCTGTTATGGCACTGTTTGTTCTTGGCAATCTGTTAGCCTGGCAAGCACCTGGATACAACACACTAGTTACAGCAAGGATACTGACCGGGCTTGCACACGGTGTGTTCTTTTCGATCGGCTCGACTATCGCCACTGGCCTAGTGTCAAAAGAAAAAGCCGCTAGCGCAATTGCTATTATGTTTACCGGTCTCACCGTAGCTCTAGTGACGGGCGTGCCACTTGGCACCTGGATTGGCCAGACATTTGGTTGGCAGGCAACCTTCCTAATCGTCGCGATCCTTGGAATCATCGCACTGATAGGAAGCGCTCTGCTAGTGCCGAGTAATCTGAAACAACCACCAGCAACCAAGCTGTCATCGCAAGTAAAAGTCTTAACTCAACCTCGTCTACTTTTGGTGTACGCAATCACCGCACTCGGTTACGGTGGTACGTTCACAGCCTTCACTTACTTGGCTCCTATTTTGGAAGAAGTTTCGGGGTTTGGCTCTAGCGCTATCAGCCTAATTATGTTGGTTTATGGTGTATCAGTCGCATTCGGCAACATCTGGGGCGGAAAGATGGCCGACTCTATGGGGCCAATCAAAGCTCTGACAGCGATTTTCTCGGGCCTAATTGTGGTATTGCTCGTGTTTAGTGTCACAGCATTTAATCCAACTTCTGCAGTAGTGACCATTCTTGTCTGGGGTGCCTTTGCCTTTGGTAACGTTCCAGGACTTCAAGTTTATGTTGTCAAACTAGCAGAGAAATATTCACCTGATGCAGTCGACGTCGCTTCTGGTCTCAACATTGCTGCATTTAACGTAGGTATTGCACTGGGTTCTTGGGGCGGTGGCCTTATCGTGGCCAATGCTGGGCTGATGCACACACCTTGGATTGGCGCGATCGTAGTATTAGGTGCTCTACTACTAACCCGTTTCAGCGGAATGCTAGACAAGCGTGGAGAGCAGCACGCAACGGCACACTGATTCACGTTCCGAATCTATAAAAATCACTTAAATTAGCCCGGCATTACGTCGGGCTTTCATACAGAGTTTAAATACACCATTGACTGAGGTAGAAAGTTTATTCTACCCTTAGGTAAAACAAACGTTCTACCTGGTGTATCAAATAGTGAAAGAAAAAATCGCAGCAAGCCTAGAAAAAGCATTCAGTCAGTATGGCTTCGCCGAGCCTAGCGTACCCCAACTCAAAAACGCCTGCGAAGTCAGCCTGAGAACCCTGTACAAATACTACCCCTCCAAGGAAGCGATGATTGTTGCAGCTCTCGAGCATCGCCATCAAAGGTATTTGAGTTTTTTGCTCGAAGACGCCCCTGCCAATGGAACACCGGCTGTATTACACCTATTCACTCGCCTCGAGGATTGGATGAAGGAGTTTGCACCGAATGGCTGCATGTCCATCAATGCATTAGCAGCCTATCCAGAAAATCTATCTATTAATCAAGCAGTAAAACAACACAAATTGGCGGTTCGTCAGCTTATGGTCCAACTAAGTCAGCGAGAAGACCTCGCAACCACACTCTTCTTGTTACATGAAGGTCTATCCAACGCATGGCCGGTTCTCGGTCACGCTGCCTTTGCATCCGCTGAACACACTCTGCTAGAACTAATGAAGGAGAACAATCAATGACCACAATCCCGAAAGTCATGAAAGGCGTCCAACTTATCGGTCATGGTGGGCCAGATATGCTTCGTTACCGCGATGATATACCTGTGCCAGTCCCCTCGCCTGATGATGTATTGATCCAAGTTGCCGCCGCCGGAGTCAATAACACCGACATCAATACCCGAACAGCATGGTATTCTAAAAACGACGCCAATAGCATGGATGCAAGTTGGTCAGGAGACGCGCTATCTCTCCCTCGAATCCAAGGTGCCGATGTATGCGGTACCATCGTCGCTGTTGGTGAGAATATCTGCCCATCACGAATCGGTCAGCGTGTGCTCATCGAACCATGTATTACGCGCTTCAACAGTCAAGCACTTAGCTCGCCTTGGTACTTCGGTTCAGAATGTGATGGTGGCTTTGCTCAGTTCACTGTTGTTGACAGTAAACATGCATTTGCTGTGAATAGTAGTTTATCGGATATCGATTTGGCCTCCTTCCCTTGTTCTTATTCAACTGCCGAGAACATGCTTGTCCGCTCTAATGTCACAGCGAGCGATACCGTACTGATTTCAGGGGCATCCGGTGGTGTTGGCTCTGCCGCAATCCAACTGGCGAAGGCGCGTGGAGCATACGTCATTGCTATCGCCAGCCCAGAAAAGAAAGAACAGATCACGGCATTAGGAGCAAACCAAGTTATCCCTCGCGATGCAAATTTAACGGCGACTCTCGGAGAAAACAGCGTTGACGTAGTGATTGATTTGGTCGCAGGAGAGCAGTGGCCACAATTTCTTCAGGTACTAAAGCCAGGATCAAGATACGCTGTTTCCGGCGCCATAGGCGGCCCAATTGTCGAGCTGGATGTAAGAACTCTTTACCTTAAAGACCTAGCGTTATTTGGCTGTACCGTTTTGGCACCAGAAGTATTCGGTAACTTGGTTCGCTATATCGAACAGAACGCAATTCGTCCCTTAGTCGCGGAGTCATTTCCCTTAAACCAGATAGGTCAAGCGCAAGAAGTATTTTCACGCAAACAACATACTGGGAAACTGGTTTTGGAAATCACATAGCTTTTCGATTAACAGCGGCCTATATAAGTCGTTGTAATTTTAGAATACTTTAAGCGCTCTACAAAATGTTCAGTAATTAGGAGAACGCTACGGTTGGCTTAGCTTGTTATCCCTTTTCATCACGCTAAGCCAGCTTGTAAAAATATGTGTGTTTGCTTCTGAGTTATAAATGTTTAATACCAACATTATCTTACTTCTGGCGTTCATGAACAGAACCGAGATCTGAACGACTTCGGTGTTAAACCTACGATCCTATTAAATATTTTCCTGAACGCGCTCACATCTTGGTAACCCACTCTAAATGATATTGCGTCAAATGTTAGGGTTGTCGACTCAAGTAAATCACAAGCTTTTTGTACTCTTAAGCTTTGTATGTATTGGTTAACATTGAAACCTGTCGCCTTTTTAAAGCGTCGCTGCAATGTCCTTTCTGTTAAACAACTCAACTCTGCAAGCTCTTTATTGCTCAGTTTTCCTTGATAATGATCGTTTATATAGTGCTGTATTTGAACAATTACCTCATCACCATGTTGGAAGTTTGGAGTAAACTGTTGATAAAAGCGTTGCTCTCTCGGACCAGTATCAATAACCAACATTTTTCCTAACAGGCGCATTACTGCCGGTGACGCAAATAAGGAAACCAACTCCAAACCTAAATCCACCCATGACATCATACCCCCAGCCGTAATGATCGTTCCTTCGTTAATAAGGATGGCTTCTTGTCTTACGTGGATATCGGGAAACTGACTCGCTAATGAAGGAGCCAAGCCCCAGTGTGTCGTACAAGACTTATTGGTCAACAACTGGGTTTGAGCAAGAATAAAAGTACCAGCGCAGGCGGAGGCTAAAATCGCACCTTTACTATATTGGACTTTTAACCAGTCGAGTAGCTCTGGCTCTGGTTCTAAGTAATATTGACCAGTGCCGCTAGGCGGAATCATTACCGCTGTTTTCACATCGAAGTGCGTGTTTGACCAGTGATCCAATATCTCTACTTCAAAGTGTACATCAACGCCCAATTTAGCCGCCGCACGGTTTGCCATCTCGAAGAGTTCGCTTAAACCATATACGGAGGCTTGCGAGCTATCTGGGTAATTAACGAGTGCTATTTTCATTTATCTTCAAGTGTCGCTTTTTGACTCTTTTGTGTCATTTTAGACTCTAAAGAAGGTAGCTAAAAGTCTTTATATTATTCGTACCGTAATGATCCTCAATAAAAGGAAAAGAAAATGACTCAAAAAGCCCTACTTGTAATTGATTTGCAAAACGACTATTTCCCAGAAGGAAAGTTTCCTTTATGGAATACAGAATCGACTTTAGACAATGTTAAGAGAGCAATAACTAAAGCCAATGAGCAAAACATTCCTGTGATTCATATTCAGCATATTGCCGACCCTGCCATGGGTATTGCCCCATTCTTCAATGAAGGCAGCGACGGTGCCAATATTCACCCAGAAGTTCTTGCTTTAGCGCCGAATTCCGAAATCGTGGTAAAGCACTTCGCAGATAGCTTTGAAGGAACACGTTTAGAAGAAGTATTGGCAAGCAAAAATGTAACGGAGTTACTTGTATGCGGAATGATGACACAAAACTGCGTGACACATACTGCTATCTCAAAATCTGCGGACAAGTATGATGTTTCGATCTTAATGGATAGCTGTACCACGGTCGATGAAATGATTCACAACATTGCACTTCACGCTGTCTCAACGAGAGTTCCCCTCGTAACTATTGAAGATAAGCTGTAATACACGTAAAACCTTTCGCTCACACAATGCGGGCGAAAAGTCACACATATATGCACTTTCATTGATATTTACTTACTTTGTGTTAAACATTGGTTTCCAAACAGTTACAAGGAAACGTTTATGAAATGGATAGTCGTATTGTTTATTAGCTTATTTTCAGTTTTCAGCCATGCGAAAGAGTGGAAACAAATTCGCTTCACTGTTGAAGGGGCTTACCCTCCATTTAGCTGGACGACAAAAGAGGGAAAGCTAGAAGGGTTTGAAGTCGACCTCGCTAACGCGTTATGCAAAGAGTTAGAAGTAAAGTGCGTTATCTCAAAAATGGATTGGGATGGCATCATCCCTTCTCTTCTTAGTCGCAAGAACGATGCGATTATTGCTGCAATGACAATCACAGAAGAACGAGAAAAGAAAGTCGATTTCACCGTCCCTTATGCAAAAGTACCGACTCGTTTTGTAATGAAAAATGATAGAGAAATCAACATGGAGGACGGCAGCCTAAATCGTTTATCTATTGGAGTTCAAAGAGCCACAATTGGTGATAAGTACCTTTCTGCCTTGTATCCAGATATTGATATTCGTCGTTATGGTACGTTCGATGAGGCATTTACCGATCTACTCAATGGACGGTTAGATGCTGTATTTGGCGGCTCAATCGGTTTAAGTGCTGGTTTTCTTGAAACTGCACAAGGTGAAGGCTATCACTTTACTGGACCAGCGTTTACAGAGGAAAAGTGGTTCGGCCGTGGCATTGGCGTAGCAGTGAGAAAACAAGACAAAGAATTAAAAGCATTACTCGATAGCGGAATACAAAAATTGATCCAGAGCGGTAAGCATAAAACCATCGCCAGCAAATATTTCTCCTATAGTATTTACGAGTAACCTCGCTATTTTTTATAGCCTGCGCGGTATAGGAAACTTCCCTTTCCCTATATGGCGACAAAAACAGAGCCCTCGAGCAGTCGCCCGAGGGTTATTTTTATAGAAAAGCCCAGGTATATAAGTAACCCGCTCCCATGGCCATCGTTAAGATAACGATTAGGAAGGCAGCGATCATTTGGTTCTTAAAAATTGATTTCAACAAAATCACTTCTGTAAGACTTGCGCCAGCACTACCAATAATAAGCGCCATAACAGATCCAAGAGCCATACCTTTTTGTACTAGTGCCGCGCTAAGTGGAATGACCGCCTCTGCACGGATGTACAATGGAATACCAATGATTGCTGCGACCGGAATCGCGTACCACTTCGCTTCACCAGCGAACTCCACAATGAACTCCGTCGGGATGAAGCCATAGATAAATGAACCAATCGCAATGCCCATCATGAGATAAGGGAACACTTGCTTAAAGTCTTTCCAAGTTGATTGCCAAATACGTACCCAGCGGCTAGGCTCTTTCTCTTCCACGACTGTCGCTGTTGCACTACCGCCAGATGAACAGCAAGACACTTCCACTTTAGGTTCAGGTTTTGGTGCATCACCACAACAAGATGTTTTCGCCGCAACTGGCGTAGGTTCATTGCAGGCGCTGGTATCACAGCTTGATGCTGGTCTCGCTTCTTCTTTTTTCTTGCTTGAATCGCCACAAGAAGTACCGCACGAAGAAGAACCTACCGCTTGATATGCTTCTGGTTTGACGTAACGTTCAAACCCTAGTTTTTCAAGTACATAGCCTGCTACCACTGATACTGACATCGCGATAGCAAAGTAAAATACCGCAACTTTCCAACCAAAAGTCACCACAAACAAACCAATAATCACTGGGTTAAGCAACGGGCTTGCAAATAGGAACACCATCATAGGTCCAAAACCAGCTCTTGCACGCAACAAGCCTTTTAAGAAAGGAATGGTCGAACACGAACAGAAAGGCGTAATCGAACCTAGCAACGCAGCAATGAAGTAACCTTTACCCTTTTTCGAGCTGAGAATAGATTGAATTTTTTCTGGCGTTAGAAAATCTTGCAACACACCGACAATGTAGCTAATTGCCAGAAATAAGATGATAAGTTCGGTTGCTAGAAACGCAAACATATCCAGCGCTTCTTTAGCCATAGTTATAATTTCTGTATTCACATTTACTCTCCTCGTCATTTTTCGCTAACAAGCTTACCTGATAGATAAGCCTTTATTTCGATACTTCTGGAAGTATAGAATCACAAAACAAAAAATCAACAGAATATTTCCATAAAAATGGAATAATAAAACTAGTCATTACTTATCATAAAGTTACATGTCGTTAGCTATGCAGACTGGTTGTCTATGATAATTTCAGAGCATCTCGAATCCTTTTTATCAAACATAACCTAAAATTATCAAAATAAGAAAAAACCATAATTATTGCAGCAGCACCCTCTGAGTTAGTATGACTTTCGACCATTCTTAATAATAAGGAAAACCTATGAGAGCGATAACTTACCAACGAGATAACGATACTTTCTCTTTATCCGAATTACCTACACCAAAACTAGAAACCCAATTTGATGTATTGGTTAAAGTTAACGCTGTTGGTTTGAATCCTGTCGATGCAAAAATTCATTATTGGTCAGACATGGTCACTAACATGGATAACAATTTTGTTGGCGGGTTAGACGTATCAGGAGAAATAGTCTCTGTAGGCGATGCGGTCGTTGATTGGAAGGTTGGCGATAAAGTGTTGTATCACGGAAACATGAGACGCCATCACGGAGGATTCGCTGAATTTGCTATCCATGATTCAAGAACGCTTATAAAGCACCCTCAGGTTCCGGTTGAAGTAGCAGCATCTACACCTTGCGCAGCCTGGACCGCATATCGCGCTTTGGTAGACAAGCTCGATATTTCAAATCGAAGCAGCATTTTTATCGCCGGAGGTGCTGGCGGCGTTGGAAGCTTTGCTATTCAGTTAGCAAAGACATTTGGTGTTGAACAGATCATTGCTACTAGTTCAGAAGCTAATCACGCATATTTGTCCTCGTTAGGAGCAACCCATACGATTGATTATCATCATGAAGATGTATTTCAACGAGTAATGGACATTACCGGAAATCATGGCGTTGAGGTTGCACTCGATTGTGTAGGCGGTGATAACGACCGAATTGCAGCCTCGGTGTTAACCTTTGAGGGAGAAATGGTGGAGCTCGTCAAGACTGTCGACCCTTCTCAATATCCAGATGCCTTCTTAAAAGGCTTGGGCTTCCACCAAATAAGTTTGGGCTCTGGTCATGTCTTTGGCGAGAGAGGGTTTGCAAGTATCGTTAATGCCGGAAAGGAAGTGTCTGAGCTATTAGAAAATGGAGAATTGGAAGTACCGAAACTGAAGATCATCGGCTTAGAGGATGTAGGTAACGCACTCTTGGACATGCGAAATCAGAGAACAGTTGGAAAGATTGTCGTTAATCTGAACCAAAAATAATTAATAAAAATCTCGAGGCACACTGGCAAAGTAATGAGCAAGTTAAAGCATCTTGTTACTTTGCCAGATACGAAAGACTTTTATTTTATCTATAACGATGAATGAAAAACAAAATCTCTTGTCATGCTTCCCTGCACTTCACCAAAATTAGGCGTTTTCGAGAGTGTCTCTCCAAGTCGCTAGCAATTTAATATGACGTGGTTCAATCCCACAGCAACCACCGATAATGCTCGCTCCCTGCACATGCCACTTTTTAGCATACTCAAGATATTCAGTCGGAGAGAAATGACGAACTTCCTGAATGGTCTCGTTGGCTTGGTGCGCTTGCTTTATCGGAGCAAAGCTATTTGCGAAAACACCTATCGTCAATTCTCTACCTGACTCACTCAATACTGCTTGTGTATCTATGATCGCTTGCTCGACAACTTCAGGAATAGAGCAATTGAAAAAGATACCTGAAACATTTGTTTTCAACAGCGTATTAACCGCGACTTTAAGAGATTCCCCTGAGCGAAGGCGAGGCAAAGAGTTAGGCTCATCCATTAAGGTGAAAGCAAGATAATTGGGCTTATCTGTTTTGGCTAAAATTATTGATAGAACTTCAACTTCAGCGAGGCTAGACACGGTCTCAGCTAACCAAATATCAACATATTGATCTTGAGCTTCAAATAACTCAGAAGCCACTTCCAGTGCCCTTTTCGGCTCGAATAATTCAGGCCTGTAAGACCCCATTACAGGAGGAAGAGAACCCGCAACGAGCACTCTATCGTTAGAGCTGGTGACTACATCTCTGGCAATTTTGGCTGCAGATTTTGCTAACTCAGTCCCCCGTTTTGCATAGAGTTCCTCGCCTAAGTGAAATGGAACACATGCATAACTGTTGACAGTGATAATCTCTGCGCCAGCGTCTATGAAATTCTCATGTGCCATTTTTACATATTGTGGTGATTCAATTAGCGCTTGTGCACTCCAAAGCGGCTGAGAAAAAGGGGCGCCAATACGTTTCAACTCTCGCCCCATGCCACCATCTAAAATTGTTACTTTCTTCATTTAGACATCCATACCGCCAAACATCCATAAGCTCTATTCAAACACAATTTTTATCAATTCAAAATGAAATTGTTATGTTTAAAGTGAACAAAGACTTAATGGCTGATTAAACACTCTAGTATTTACCAGACCTTTCATTCGGACCAAGCTAATGTTATCGCCATTAACTTCGAGTAAAAGCCCATTATCTATGTCTCTCGGCGAGGCAAGCGTTACGAGCCACAATAGTGCATGAAGTGATTGAGGGACTCGCCCTCAATCAAATTTTCTTTTTATTATAAGACTTTAGATAAAAACTTCTGCAATCTAGGGTTGGTGGGGTTATCAAAAAATCGCTCAGGAGAGTCAGAAACCAAAAGCTCACCATCTTCCATAAACAACACCCTATCAGCGACCTCTTTTGCGAAACCCATTTCATGAGTAACCACGACCATCGTCATTCCGTCCTTGGCCAAATCTTTCATCACATCAAGAACTTCTCCAACCATTTCAGGATCTAGTGCTGATGTGGGTTCATCAAACAACATAATGTTGGGCTTCATTGCTAACGCACGAGCGATTGCGACGCGCTGCTGCTGCCCACCTGATAAATGATTAGGATAATTATCCATTCTCTCCGACAGACCGACTTTATAAAGCAAATCTTTTGCTTCTTTCTTCACCGATTCAGGGTCACGTTTAGAAACCTTTAAAGGTGCCAACATGACATTCTCTATCGCCGTTTTATGTGGAAAAAGGTTGAAGCCTTGAAATACCATGCCCACATCAGCGCGTAGTTTATTGATATCCGTAGATTTGTGGTACATATCGATACCATCTACGATTATAGACCCACTATTTATTGTCTCTAATTGATTAATCGTCCGTAAGAATGTTGACTTACCAGAACCTGACGGTCCTACGATGACAATCACTTCCCCTTTTTCTACATTTACCGATACGTCCTTGAGCGCATGGCAGCCATTAGGGTAAATTTTATTAATTGTTTTTGCTGAAATAATGTATTCCATTAATGACTCCACCATTAATCACTTGCTGCCAATTTCTTTTCTAACGTTTGTATTGCCCAAGATAAGGTACTAGTTAGAAGCAAATAAAGGGCCGCAACGGTAAACCAAACTTCAAATGGGGCAAAACTACCACTTACGACTTCCCTGCCCGCTTTTGTCAGATCAGTAATCGAGATCACGGAGACGAGTGAGGAATCTTTTATCAGGTTGATAAACTGCCCGGCTAAGGGAGGTAATGTCTGCTTAAACGCTTGAGGTAAAATGACATAAATCATCGCTTTGGGATAATTCATTCCTAGTGAACGCGCCGCTTCCATTTGTCCTCTTGGGATTGACTGGATTCCTGACCGCACAATTTCTGCGACGTAAGCGGCGGTAAACACGGAGAGCGCTATCACTCCCGCAGTAAAACGCTCAAGGTCAAGCACAGTACCAATAAAGAAGTAAACGATAAAAATCTGTACTAAAAGAGGCGTTCCACGAATGACCTCGACATACACAAGCGCCAGCTTTTTTAATGCCGGATTGCTGGATATGCGCATTAGTCCAACAACTAAGCCCAACGCTAGAGCAATGATAAGTGACCAGAGTGAGATTTTAATGGTCGTCACAACACCATCTAAAATTGGGCCAGAGCGCCACTCTTTTATAGTTGCTAAGGTATCTCCTTCAAAAATAAGATCACCTTCATAGACGTCCACAGACTTATATTGGCTTAGTTCAAGAACAATATCACCATGAATACTCTCCAGAGCCAGTTGGTTATTCTCGTCGAGAATGATGTTCCCATCGACAGGCGCGGTAATGGATGAAGCAGCGTTAGTGGCAATATAAGGAAGGACACGCTCCCAATTCCAGCTGTAATCGATTCGCTTACCTGACAGATAGACAAGACCGCAAATTGATAGCAAAACAAGAACAAAAACAGCGTTCCACAATAGGGATTTAAAGTTATTTTGCATGTGATTCCGAGAATGACTTTGATTAAAGTTGGTTGGGTATTTGAATAAAGAAAAGCGTTAGCTTCACAGCGCGAACCGTTTGGTTGGCGATGAGCCGAGCCAGAAGCTAGCCGCTCCTCTACAATAACAAAATGATTACTTAACTTGCTTTAACCATTTATCGTCGTTAAACCACTTATCGTAAATGCGATCGTAAGTTCCATCGCCCTTAATTTGACGTAAATAGTTGTTTAAGAAGTTAAGCGTATCTGGATTTCCTTGCGGCACAGCCCAACCCAAAGGCTCGTAAGTAAACGGTTTAGCCAAGTGCATTAACTGCCCTTTGTTTTCCGCCACATAAATAGAGTTGTAAGGAAAGTCATAAACAAACGCATCTACCTTTCCGTTGGCAACCTCAAGTACCGCTTCAGACTGAGTTTCGTATAGATTTATCTTAGCTTTCGGAAGGTATCGTTTTACCGCTTGCTCACCCGTTGTCCCAAGCTTAGTTGCAACAACATATTCTGGACTATTGAGATCACGGTAACTAGACACTTTACCTTCATGTTTGAGATCTACGAGAATGGATTGACCAATAACCACATAGGGATCAGCGAAATTCACCTGAGTATTTCGCATAGGTGTGATAGTCATCCCGCCCATAATCATGTGACACTTACCAGTCAACAATGTTGGGATAATGCCATCCCATGAAGTGTTTACCGGCACAAACTTAACATCCATGGCACGCGCCATTTGCTTACCCAAATCGATATCAAACCCGATGTACTGCCCATTTTTTGCTGTCATTTCAAAAGGCATATACCCAGAATCAAAACAGACTTTTAGCTCCCCTGTACTTTTGATGTCGTCTAAAATTGGGTCTGCATTAACCGTCGTCGAAACAGCTAACCCCAGTGCAGCAAAACACAATAACTTTTTCATGGATATTCCTTTATCATTTGTTGTAAAGTTTTTTTATACACGACAATAGAATAAAAAACCACAAATAATGACTTTTTAATCACTAGAGTTTGTAGAATCGTCACTAAGACGGAAGATCTGAATGAAAATCTATACCAAGGCATTGCAATTGAATTGCATGCATTAAGTGATTGAGCTGTAGGCAGGTCACTATAACGACAAGAAACATACGCTTTGACTGAATAGTCAGCGTTTCCGAGAGTGGTTTAATTATTAACGAAACCATACAGATATTCGCTTTTTCACATTGACCGTAATGTCAAAAGTGCTTGAGTTTTATTGTTGACAATTCTTCCATAGTCAATGGTCACAAATGTGATGTACAGCACATTTCTATAGTGGCACTATCACCTTTGTCGAGAGATATTAACAAGGATTCGTTGGACATCTTGACTTTGTAATACAAATAAAAAGGTGACTATATGAAAAAACTAATGACGCTCTCATCACTATTATTATTCAGTTTATCTGCTACTGCTGGTATTCATGTCGAACACTCTACAAACAAAGTTGTTCTCAATGACTTTACGACAAAAGATGCCGCTTATAGCTCTGCGTTTGATCTTGTCGATGAATACCAAACGCTATCAAAACATGAACTTAGAAATCGTCTAAACATCATTGGAAGCGGTTTCCCTCGTGATATTGCAATCGATGATAGTAAGGTGAGAGTTGAAGAATACGCACTTAACCGTGATGAAGTTAAATATCGTGCAATCATAAACTTCGATTATCACTTCAGAACAAGTGACGGCGGTAAAAACTAAAAATCATCTGCACCTTTACTTTCTTAGAGCCCTTCCTATTTTAAGAAAGTAAAGGTGTCTAATCATATTGAAACGACTGCTTTTCATAAATCGCTCTCTCCTTACATAAACAGTATCAATCCCTACCTCTATCGTTTACATAAAAATAATTTTTCCAATCTTCATTGAGATACATTTCGTCGTTTGGCGCTTTATCATTCACTTGGTTCGCCATATGGATTCCACATCACTTAAATGAAAAAGACCCTTGAAATTGAGTTCACTTTTTTATGAAGATTAACTCAACCTAAGATTGACAATTTTCGTTATATTTTTCTCGTTTATAGCAATATATAAAAAAACTCTTTTTGTTTTAATTAACCATAAGACGTAAAAAAAAGGCAACAAGATACTTCTTGTTGCCAAAGAAAAAAATCATCATTCAAAAAATATGAAAATGAAAACTAGCAGTGGACTAGCTAACAAAACAATTATATCCAAAACACTTTAACAAGTAACGATCAATATAATCCATTATATATGGATGAAAATCAGCACTTATAAAATTACACCGATAAATAAAAAGCCTGAAATAGTTTCAGGCTTTTTATATTTATTAATTTTTTAGAATGAATATCTCGCAGCTATTGCAAGAATATCGTCTTCATTGTCTACATCTGTAATTCTGTATTCTGCTAGTGCTTTAAAATTAGAAGTCAAATCGTACTCTGCACCTAGTGAGTAGTAATCGACGACATCTTCATCATCACGCTCTAGATTGTTATAGCCAACTAGTGCCCAAAGCTTATCTGTTACTTCATAAGTGGCAACTGCTTCAATACCGGTGTAATCAATATTACTTTCAGAACCATCTTTAGCCCAGTTTTCACCATCACTGTATAAAACAGAGGCATAAAACTTGTCGTATTCAAATGCAATAGCACCCGTTAGCAGCTCTGCATCTTCTGCACCCGATTGCCCTTCACCTTCGTTGTAACCAAGCGCAACTTTGAAGCCATATGGCAACTTGTAGTCCGCCGCCGCACCATAAGAGGCTGCATCTGTTGACACTTCATCGTTTTCAGCCTGATAGCTAACATGAATATTCAAACCTTCATAGCTTGTCGTTAGCTTAAATACTGAATCGGAGCGACCGGTACCATATAGATCCGCACTTACGCCAGCAGCTTCATTACCAAACTCCGGGAAAATATCCGTGTAATCAGATACTAAAGTGACCGCACCGTATTGACGTCCATAACTTACTGTTCCGTAATCTGCACCAACTCCTACATAGCCTTTTCGGATATCAAATTCATCATCTTCAATCCCATCAGCATCTCTGCGATTAGACTTAAATTCCAACTCATATAAGCCGAAGGCATAAAGATCTTCATTTATTTTAGACTCACCTGAAAGTCCTACACGAATGTAGCTATTATCTCCGTCAGCATTTTTATCATCAGAGAAATAATACATCCCTTGCGCTCGGCCATGAATATTTAACACTGATTCTTGATCTTCATAAACTACGGCTGAATTTGCAGCACTTGCAGAGAAAAGTGCTGCGATTGCGATCGACGTTCTTGTCATTTTCATTTAATTACCACTACTTGTGTTGTTTGAATCGAGTGAAATTATGAACAGTGGCAATTATTTTTAAAGTGCAAATTCAACCATATTCTATGGATAAATATAAACAAGCCCTCAATCTAAAACATTATGTCCTAGTACTCATATTAGTTGAGATAATCCATCCAAACAGGAGGCGTCCCTATTATTTTTTGAACAGTATCAATGAATAGTTTGGCTAATGGTTGTTGATTTCGGTGAGTATACATTGCATATATTTCCCCTATTGCGGGAAGATTATAATCAGGAAGCAACTGGACAAGATCTTGTTTACTCAAACTCTCCTGAAGAAAGAACTGCCCTATTAAAGCATACCCTAGATCAGATTTTACGGCATCGAGCATTAACTCAGTTTCATTCACGAAGTACTGCCCGTTGATATTATACGTTCTAACGTCGCTTGATGACTGGCTTGGCGCTATACGTAGCTTATCCGCCTTAAAGTTAGCATTAGAGTATATTACTGCTGGCATTTTTATAAGCTCTTCTGGAGAGCTCGGGGTTCCATACTTGTCAATAAAACTCTTCGATGCAACCAGTGCCATATTATTGCTTGCCAACTTACGTACTATCATGTTGGACTCTCGGATTGGTCCGATACGAAACACAACATCAAAACCTTCGTGGATAACATCGACTCGATTATCATCGAGCAGCAGCTCTACAGTAATGTTTGGGTACTGTTTTATAAACTCTTTAACTGCCTGATTTAAGTATGCTCTGCCAAAGAAAGTGGAGCTTGATATTTTCAGATTACCTTTCGGTTCATCCTGAAATGTAGCAGCAATACTACGAGTTTCAGTTAGAACCTCTCTTACTTTCTTAGCTTGCGCCACCATCTCAACACCAGCATTGGTCAGGGATAGCGAACGCGTGGAACGGTTTAACAGCCGTAAGCCCAATTCATCCTCTAGCTTTTTGATCTGTTTTGACAAAGCTGAACGATCTATATGATTTCTGTCAGCAGCCTTAGCAAAAGTTCCGTATTCAGAGACATCCAGTAGTAATTCAAGTTGGCTTGCGAGATCCACTGCACAATTCCTTATTTAGTTTTTATTCTTTATGTGATGGGAAATGGATTTTACAAAATTAATTTCAATTTTTTATGGTTCAAATTGCATCAGTGAATTGCAAATAATGCACGAATTAAAAAAGCTTTAATTTTCGTCGCTATCTTTAGCTTCTGTTTAGTTATTCCTATCTATTATGGCTTATTACATTTAACAATACTCCACGTCTTTAAAACCCTAAACTGACCTTTTTCAAACCAAAAAGTGAGCATTTTGACCAATATTTAATCGTGCATTTTTATCACTACTCTATGTTCGCTGAGGGCCTATTTACCCATAGGTACAATGAATACAATGCCGTTCCTTTTAGTATGAACAGAATCATTTAGGGCGCGACAAATGTTAAAGAAAGTTTTCGGCATTGGCCTTTTATCCGTTTTAGCTGCTTGTGCAGACGAAGAGATAACCAAACAACCTAATACTCCCTTACCTACGATAGACGTCTCCAAAGTCATCTATGAGCCCGTTCAATCGTGGTTCACCTTTACAACAAGGCTTCAAGCACCAGAGAAAGTTTCTTTAATGCCACGCGTTTCCGGAGTTATTGAAACGGTAGAGTTCAAAGACGGACAGAGTGTCAACAAAGGCGACTTACTCGTCACTCTTGATGATCGAACCTTCAAAGCTCAGGTCTCACGACTTGAAGCGCAAGTTAAGAGTGCTCGAGCTGCGCTAGAGCAAGCAGCAAACGAACAAAAGAGAGCCGCTCAACTGGTTAAGCGAAAAGCCATCTCAGCGGAACAAGCAGAGGCCCGAGATACCGCAGTAAAGCAACGCTCTGCAGAACTAATGGCCTTGCGTGCTCAGTTAGAATCCGCAAAGTTAGATCTTGAGTTTACGAAGATATATGCCCCTATTAGCGGCACTATTTCAAGAGCATTCATTACTAAAGGAAACAATGTAAACGCAAATCAAAGCGTTATATCAAACATTGTCTCTAACGATCAGGTATATGCATACTTTGATGTCGATGAGCGAACTTGGAACCGTTACTTCTCGACAATCAATGCCGACTCTAACTTACCTACTCGTCTTGAACTATCTGGACAAAATGGGCAGGTGTTTTTTGGACGCGTTGACTTTGTCGACAACTCCATCAACGACAACACCGGTACTTTGCAGGTTCGAGCGGTATTCGATGCAACAAAATCAAACTTAAAAGTGGGATCGTTTGGCCGAGTTCAGATATCAACAACCAAACCAGTTGAACGAGTTCTCGTTCCAGAGCGTTCTATTGGCACAGATCTAGAAAACCGCTTTGTATTAACACTCAATGAAGAGAATACGTTGCAATACAGCATCGTAACCTTAGGCGAACGTTACGGAACATTTCGTGCTATCGAGAATGGCTTGAACGCCGACTCAATTATTGCGGTAAATGGCCCAGCAAAAGTTGGCCCAAATAGCAAAGTCAAACCAAAAAATGTCACGCTAGATATTAGCAATACTTCATTGATTATGGCTTCAAACTCAACATCGTTGCCAAACAAACGTTTAGCTCAAGACTAAGAAGACAACCGAATGAAATTTGCACACTTTTTTATTCAAAGACCCATATTTGCCTCTATGTTATCGCTATTGATATTAATAGTAGGCGCAATTTCACTTTTGCAGTTGCCTGTGAGTGAATATCCAGAGGTTGTCCCTCCTACAGTAGTAGTTACAGCAAACTATCCTGGTGCGAACCCAAAAGTAATCGCAGAAACAGTTGCTACGCCTCTGGAGCAAGAAATTAATGGTACAGAAAACATGTTATATATGTTTTCGCAGGCAACCAGTGACGGTAGAATGACATTGACCGTAACCTTTGCTTTGGGTACGGACTTGGACAAAGCTCAGGTTCAAATTCAAAACCGCGTCACTACAGCTTTGCCCCGATTACCAGAAGCCGTCCAACGGTTAGGAGTTGTTGCCGAAAAAGCCTCTCCTGATCTCACTATGGTTGTGCATATATATTCTCCAGATTCTAGCCGTGAAGTCAGTTATCTAGCTAACTACGCTAATTTAAACTTGAAAGATGAGATAGCTCGGCTCGGAGGCGTTGGTGATGTGCGCCTTTTCGGTGGTGACGAGTACTCAATGCGCTTGTGGTTAAATCCAGATGAGCTCGCTTCTAGAAATCTAACCGTAATGGACGTTGTCTCAGCCGTCCGATCTCAAAACCAACAGGTGGCAGCAGGCTCATTAGGTGCGCAACCAGCCGCTAATGAAAACCAATTCCAAATTTTGTTGAACGTAAAGGGCCGCTTGGAGAATATTGATGAATTCAACGACATTGTAGTAAAAGTTGACGAAACAGGGGCTTTGACACGTCTTAAAGACGTTGCACGCGTAGAGCTAGGTCAAAACTCTTATGCACTGCGCGCCTTGTTAAATGGTAAACCAGCGGTGGCGATGCCCGTATTCCAACGTCCTGGTGCTAATGCTATTGAGTTATCTAATCAGGTTCGCTCAACCATGGACCGTTTACAAGCAGCCTTTCCAGCTGGAGTTTCATATGAAATAGCCTACGACCCGACCGTCTTTGTTCGTGGTTCGATAGACGCGGTGGTTCATACTCTGCTAGAGGCAATTGTACTTGTTGTTATCGTAGTTATTCTGTTTTTGCAAACATGGCGCGCGTCTATCATCCCTATCATTGCGGTGCCTGTTTCATTAATCGGTACGTTCGCTGTAATGCAAATGCTCGGAGTATCGATTAACACACTTTCGTTGTTTGGACTTGTTCTCGCCATAGGCATCGTCGTCGATGACGCCATTGTCGTCGTCGAAAACGTGGAACGGAACATCCATAATGGTCTTGCACCACTAGAAGCAACGAAACAAGCAATGACCGAAGTTACCGGGCCAATTATTGCAATTGCATTAGTGTTATGTGCGGTGTTTATCCCGACAACCTTTATTACAGGGTTATCCGGTCAGTTTTATAAGCAGTTCGCACTAACAATTACGATCTCGACGATTATTTCAGCAATTAACTCGTTGACGTTATCGCCTGCTTTATCAGCACTGCTATTACAAGATAAGAACGCAAAACCCGATCGGCTAACCAAACTCTTGGATGCGGTTTTTGGTAAGTATGTTTTTGCGCCATTCAATAGAATTTTTGAGTATAGCTCGAACCAATATCAAGCTCTGGTCAAAAAGCTGATTCGTTTTAGCCTTGTTGTTGTGGTGGTATACATTGCGTTACTCGGGGGAACGGTTTCTCTATTCAAAGCGGTTCCTGGTGGATTCATTCCTCAACAAGATAAGCAGTATTTAGTTGCGATCGCCCAACTTCCAGATGCAGCAAGTTTAGATAGAACAGAGTCCGTTATTAAAGAAATGGAAAACCTCGCGCTGGCAACACCTGGCGTAGCACAAACGATTTCTTTCCCAGGCTTATCGGTCAATGGTTTTACTAACAGTCCGAATAGTGGCATCGTTTTTGTTACGCTTGAGGACTTCGATAAACGAAATGATCCAACTCTCGGCGCAAATGCGATTGTTGCATCTTTAAATAAGAGCTTTTCAATTATTGATGAAGCCTTCGTTGCGATTTTTCCACCACCACCAATCCAAGGACTTGGATCTACTGGCGGCTTTAAGCTTCAAATCGAAGACCGTGCGAACAAGGGGTTTGATGAGCTCTTCAAGCAATTGAACTTGGTAATAAGTGAGGCATCAACAAGACCCGAGCTGATGGGATTATATTCCACATTTCGTATACAAGTGCCGCAGATGGACATCCAAATAGATCGTGAACAAGCGATGCTGCAAGGTGTTCCTCTAGAGCAGGTTTTTGATGCGCTTCAAGTTTATTTAGGATCGTTGTACGTCAATGACTTCAATATGTTTGGTAGAACATACAAAGTGAATGCCCAGGCAGACATGAACTATCGTCTCGAACCTGACCAAATACTTAACTACAAAGTAAGAAATGCTGCCGGACAAATGGTTCCTCTCGGCGCTGTACTGGAGATCATACCTACGATTGGGCCTGACCGCGTGATGCACTATAACGGCTACCCTAGTGCAGAACTAAACGGCAGTCCTGCTTTTGGTTACAGTTCTGACCAAGCCCAAACGGCTATTGAGGAAGTACTGGATCAAAACCTAGCAGAGGGAATGGTTTATGAATGGACTGATGTAACCTACCAGCAGATTTTGGCTGGTAACACGATGGTGTATATATTCCCACTTGTTGTTTTGTTAGTTTTCATGGTGCTAGCTTCGCAGTACGAGAGTTTAAAACTGCCATTCGCTATCATTTTGATCGTTCCTATGACCATTTTTTCTGCACTAGCAGGTGTTTGGTTCATTGGTGGTGACAACAATATATTCACACAAATTGCTTTGATTGTCCTTGTGGCTCTAGCGTGTAAAAATGCCATCTTGATGGTGGAGTTCGCTAAAGAACTTAAAGACAATGGCCAAGATACCTTATCAGCGATTTTGGAAGCATGTCGTTTACGTCTTCGACCGATTCTAATGACATCAATTGCATTTACCGCTGGTGTTATTCCATTAATGATTGGTACAGGGGCCGGAGCGGAAATGCGACAAGCAATGGGTATTGCCGTATTCTCGGGTATGGTAGGCGTAACGGTATTTGGATTACTACTCACACCTGTTTTTTACATGTTAGTGAGTCGAAACAAAAAACGTCAAACACTATAACCATAATATAAATACTCATTTATATTCATACTAAAGGGAGCTATTGCTCCCTTTTCTTTTGGTTATTAAGTATATTAATAATTTCTAGACAGAGCAGTAGTTATACATGAAACTAATACGCTAATATCTAACCTGGATAAACATTGTGGATTTAGCAAATAAACTACACCTGCTTTTAGAAGTCTCTAAAGCTGGATCTTTTGCAAAAGCAGCAGATGGGATGAATATCGACCGCTCTGTTTTATCTAAACACATCAAGCAGTTAGAAGAGCACTTAGGCGTTAGGCTATTAAACAGAACAACTCGCTCTCTTTCATTAACACAAGTCGGCAAGCAAATAGTTGAAAAAGCAGACCAAATATCTCAACTCCTTGATGATACTCAACAAATAGCGGAGAACTTTCAGACTGAGCCTTCAGGGAAAGTACGAATTTCAAGCTCAACATTATTTGGAAAACTCTATCTACAACCTTCGATAGAGAAGTTTTTACATAAGTACCCAAAAGCAAGTGTTGAACTAATGCTAGATGATCTTCATGTAGACGTGATTAGAAGTAATTTTGATATTGCTTTTCGAATCGGACCTATGAGGGATTCATCAATGGTAGCAAGAAAATTAGCAAAAAATATGACTGCAATCATTGCTTCTCGAAATTTAATTGAAAAACATGGTAACCCAGAAACGCCTGATGAGTTAGTTAAGCTACCTTTTATTATTTATTCAAATGGTAATTTTATTGTCGATAAGCTTAAATTCTACGACAAAGCAAACTCAGATGGTTTAGATACATACCCAATATCAGGGTCATACATGGTAAATGAAGCTGAGCTAATAATTGAAAGCGTAAAGTCAGGTCTGGGCGCAGCACTTATAGGTCAATTTATGCTCCCTAACAACCTAGAGTCTTCTAATTTAGTTCAACTTTTACCAGAATATGAAACTCAAGATTTTGGTGATATTTATGCCATGTACTCACACCGTCAGCAATCACCATTGGTTAGGGCATTCATTGATATCGTTCAAGAAGAAATTGGCATACCACCAATATGGGAAAAGCATTTCAATAAAAGCTAGGTGATTCTATTTAACCAAAATTAGCAGAAAATAAAAAATAAAATAAAATCAATAAATTAAACCAGGAATGTTTAATATTCATCGAAGTTTAATGTTAGGTGAATTAAGTTCCATTCTAAATGGCGCTTAATTCACTAAATATAAAAAATTCTTGATTTATAATACTAACAAATCCATCACCTATACGAGTTACGATGTATATTAAAGAAAAACACACCTCGGTCACTAGTTTGTTAGTATATAAAATATCTTATCTTATTTTTTTGGTTATTTATACGTTAGCAACGATTTATTTTAGCGTACAAATGGACAAAAGCACATCGGAGAACTCTCTTATAGAAATGACTCAAATAGCATTTGTGCTTTTTTCATCGTTAATGTGTTTGTATAAATCTAAGGAATATCTTGAACTCAAACACATATTAGTAATAATGTCTTCATTTTTTATGGTTATATTCGTTAGAGAAATGGACTACCACATAGAGCAGTATTTCCCTCACGGTTCATGGAAGTATCCTGCTTGGATTATAATATTCTCAGTCTGTTATTTTTGTTTTAATAATATAGTTAACATAAAAAATGAGGTAAAACTTTTCATTTCTCATTCTAGCTTCACGACATTAACAATTGGATTTTTCATTGTTTTCTTATTCTCACGCTTTGGAGGGTATGGTGATTTTTGGGTCGAGTTCATGGGGAACTCATACAATAGAGATGTGAAAAACTTGGTTGAAGAAAGCTTAGAGTTACTAGGTTACGCGATACTTTTAAACGGTGTTTTACTTATTAAAGTAGAAAATCACTAAGTATAAATAAGAGTTCAGAGCTTGTAGTTCAAGCTTTGAACTTTTTGGTTAAAAAAAAGCAGCAAATTATATTTGCTGCAAATGATGAAAAAAACAATATGCGTAAGTTAACTTCCTAGCAATGGATGCGTTAACGAGTTAATAATAACGAACCGTAACAATTAAGTCTCGTTGAAAATAATCCATAAAGAATGGCATTTATTACACTGTTAATTATGTAACCTTATCTAATCTAGTTATCACACGCCGTCGTTTTGATATCTTATCTCTTTCCGTCAATAAATAGCTCTTCACATCAGATCCCATTTATCATCCCACAACAGTCGGATTCACAACAAAGCAAAAAAATCAATAAATTAGAAGTGGTCACTTAAAAAATAAAAAGGAGTAAAAACGAAACTATGTCAGATAGAACATATTAAAGATCACCGACTCTGAGTAGAAAACCGTTCATACTCGTTACGCATACAATCAATAAAGACTTCCATCGCCGGCGTCACACACTTCCCAGCATGATAAGCGCAGAGTGGCTTGATCATCTGTGAAAATTCGGTGAACTCAAGCTCTTGTAAACTGCCCTCTTGCAACTCTTTTTCAACCGTAAAACGAGGTAAGTAAGAGATACCAATATTACTCTCAACGCAATTTTTGATCGTATTAATACTGCTAAGTTCGATCATGTTGTCGATGCTAATATCACGCTCTTGAATAATGCTCTCAAACATCTGTCGAAAAAGGCACTTAGGGCCATTGCTTATAAACCCTAAATCAATATGTTGCTCTCTCTTCTTTAAATCTAGCCCTTTTAAAAGCGGTGAAGCAACCAATACCAGTGGCTCCTGCTCAAACTCGTGGACCTTGAGCGTATCGTCATTACCGACTCGATAAAACACACCTAAATCAGCTTTATCCGCTATCAACTCATCTCGAATCTGATAGCAATTTTGTGATTGCAGAGAGAGTCGGACATTGGGCGCTCTGATCCTGAACTCTTTTAAAACATTAGCCATCTTATAAGCAAGTTGAGTCTCAGCAATCAGCACTTTCAATTCACCGGTCGGCTCCGAGTTTTCTTGCTGTGCTGTTCCCTCAATATTTTCCATCACTCGCGCCAGTTCATAGACGTAAGGCAGTATCTTTTCTCCTGCTTGAGTCAAAACCATCTTACGCCCTATTTTTTCGAACAGCTGCAGAGACAGATCTTGTTCCAACTGCTTGATTTGAAAGGTGACGGTTGATTGCGTGCAATAAAGCTTCTGTGACGCTTTTAGAAACGATCCTTCTTCAACAATAGCTTTAAAAGTAAGAAAGCGTTTTAGATTCATGACTAGACTCCACAACCAACAGTTCAATAAATTAAAAGTCTAAGTTTTAATTTATTCAATTTTTTAATCAATTGTAGCGAAGTATAGTGCAGTAAAAACAGGAGAGATAGAGATGACCGCCATCTACACCGCATTTTTTACTTACGTAATCATTACTTCAATTACACCAGGGCCAAACAACATTTTATCGCTCAGCATCGCGACGCAATATGGACTAAAACGCTCAACAAAAGTGATTTCGGGGATGTTTTGTGGCTATGTTGTTTTGATGCTACTTTGTGGCGCTTTCACGTATAACATGATCAGCCTCTTGCCCGTGATTACACCTTGGCTAACATGGATTGGAGCAGCTTATATTGTTTGGTTGGCTTGGGGGCTTGCTACGAGTGAGATCAAAACTTCATCGGATAATTCTAAAGGTATCAGTTTCTTAACAGGTTTCGGTTTGCAGTTCGTTAATGTGAAAATCATTCTTTATGGAATTACCTCTATTTCTACGTTCGTACTGCCCCACACTCAGAATATCTACTGGATCTTAGCGACTAGCCTCATTCTTGCTTTGATCGCACTTCTTAGCAACGTAGTTTGGGCCGTTGCAGGAAAGCTACTTCAATCGCAATTCCAGAGATATGGCAAAGTCATCAATATGAGCTTAGCAGCAGCTCTGATCTATTGTGCGACACAGTTATTTACTTAAGTATATAGTTGATCATCAAGAACAATATTGCTCTTCAACTTAGACGACTACGTTTATGTGAAGAGCAAATTCTGCTCTACAAATCGCTGCGGTTTCTCGTGCCCTTACTCGCTCCTCCCACTCCTTCATACGGCAGTTTTTGAAGAAGTAGATTCAACGTCACTTAATCAACCTAAAGATACGAAATCTTGTTTAGCTATACATACACGGCCTTGGCGACCTCGGTAATAACTAAGTATTACTTAGTATACACAAATCAGAAAAACTAAGATAATCTTAGTCATCCAAGTCCTTCGTATGAACTTTAAGTGTTGTTTAATAACCCACTCCCAGCCCGCCTTAAGCATGCGCGTAAACAAGCGAATCTGTCCCAAAAAGCACTGGGCATCCGTATCGGCATGGATGATAGTTCTGCAAGTGCAAGGATGAATCAATACGAAAGGGAGCGCCATACTCCCGACGTAAAAACGCTCAAACTTATCGCAGATGAGCTAAACGTGCCTCTAAACTATTTTTTTTGTGAAGATGAAATCACCGCTGAACTTGCTGTGAATCTCCACAAGCTGTCAAATGATGACAAGCAAAGAGTGCTTGAGAGCACAGCCCAGCTGATTGCGGACGCAATCGCCACGAAGTCGAGTACGTAATTGGGATTAAACGCCTAAGAATACGTATCAATACCAAAGAATCAAAGAGCATAACTAAGGGTTCAACATGGCTACAACAAAAGCACTTGTGGTTTTTTCCGGTGGGCAGGACTCTACGACCTGCTTAATCGATGCATTAAATACATATGATGAGGTTCATGCTATAACGTTTGATTATGGCCAGCGTCATTCAGATGAAATAGATATCGCTATCGAATTAGGTAAGCAACTTAACATCAAAAGCCACAAAGTCCTGGATGTAAAATCAATTAATGAGTTAGCGATAAGCTCGCTGACAAGAGACAACATTCCGGTATCTAATGACTTAAGCGACGCTAACGTACCCAATACATTCGTTCCAGGGAGAAACATCCTCTTTCTTACTTACGCATGTATCCATGCTTACCAGCTTGGTATTCAAGACATCATTACGGGAGTTTGCGAAACAGACTTTAGTGGTTACCCTGACTGCCGAGACAACTTTATTCGCTCTCTAAATCTCTCTTGCAATTTAGGTATGGATAAAGCCTTCAATATTAAGACTCCTTTAATGTGGCTTACTAAAGCAGAGACTTGGGCTCTAGCTGATAAGCACAATATGTTGGAGTTTGTCCAAAACAATACGTTAACATGTTACAACGGAATCGTTGGTAAAGGCTGTGGTGAATGCCCAGCGTGCCTACTGCGACAAAGCGGCTTAGAAGAATACTTAGCGAGCAAATAGTCTTTGTTAGCGGTAATAGCGGTGGGATGAAACCTTTTGCGTTAGCTTTTAAACGCTTTATCTCAGCGTGAAACTCCAGCCAACAGAGCTTCATTTTGATGCCGCCAGATTGGTGGCATCAATTAAATGCGAAACGATTGTCGAACCAAAGATAGCACCACACCACAGCAGTCAACACTTCTTAGCTTTTACAACGCTATAAACTGTTTAGATATATCGGCAATGTTTCGATAGCAAAGCTACCTCGAATGATGACGAGTCTCTCGTCTAAGCAATACTCAAATATTTATGAGTTTGAACAGACAAACGCCAATTGCGGGCAATGCACGTATCAATACACAATTGCGTAGCACGAGGCTTCTGGCTAATTGGTTGTAGTGCAATGATAGTCTCAGCCGCTACGTTCGCATTTGCTAAAAGATCATCAAGGTGGTCGATGTCTTTCTGGGTACCGACTGGATGCTTAATCTCATTTGCCCGCTCTAACGCGCTATTAAGCACTGGTAATTTACCTTTCATTGCTACTTTTGGTGACACTGTCACCCACGTATTTTCTGAAGTAATCACTTCTGATGTGCCACTGGTTTCAATTTGGCATTGGCACCCCATATCTTCAAACGCCTTTGTTAAAGGGCGCAGATCATAAATACAAGGCTCTCCACCAGTAATCACGATATGCTTAGCATTAAAGCCTTGCTGTTGATATTGCTCTACGATGTTCTCGGCAGATGCAACACACCACGTCGGAGAGTCTTCCGTTTTCACCAGAATATCGCCTATTTGACGTTGATCATTCTCATCTGCATACCACGTTTGTTTGGTATCGCACCATGAGCAACCAACCGGACACTCTTGAAGCCGAACAAAAACAGCAGGGACTCCAGTGAAAACCCCTTCCCCTTGGATGGTTTCAAACATCTCATTTAGCTTATACAACGCAGAACTCACTCAACTCATAACATTTCGAGGCGAAGACCATAATGGACACGCGTGTCTAGGTCAATTTAAACCAAAAATTAATTGTTAAAATAGACCATTTTGTAGTTTCATAGCGTAATGAATATAGGTTTCTGGTTAACGTTAAACCAAGCCTTATTCACTGACAGCTCCCAAAAAACTTTAAGGTAAGAAATGATGTATAAACTGATCGCACTAGATATGGATGGCACGCTACTCAATAGTGATAAAGCCATTTCTGAAGAAAACAAACAAGCGATCGCAAAAGCTCGAGAAGCAGGCGTTACTGTCGTTCTCGCTTCTGGTCGCCCATTAGAAGGAATGCAAGACAAGCTCGACGAACTGAATATCCATTCCGATCGAGATTTTGTTCTTTACTACAACGGTTCGATGGTCAAGAACGTAGGCACAAACGACATCATCCACCAGCAAATCATAGATGGTAAAGCTGCAAAATTGGTGGCGCGAAAAGCCGAAGAGCTAGGTGCGTACGTCCATGCTTTTAGTCAAGTTCATGGTTTAATCACCAACGAACACAACCCTTACACCGATATTGAAGCAAAGATAAATGGCTTAAATGTCACCGAGATGAACTTCGAATCACTAGAAGACGATCATCCAATCATCAAAGCTATGATGGTTGCAGAGCCAAGCAAACTAACAGAAGTTATAGCAGCACTGCCAGCTGAAATGCGCGAAGCGTTTACGGTTGTTCAAAGCGCTCCGTTTTTCCTTGAGTTTCTTAACCCTGCGAGCAACAAAGGTATTGGTGTTGCCGCAATTGCCGAGTATCTGGGAATTAAACCTGAAGAAGTTATCTGTATGGGTGACGCAGAAAATGACCACCACATGCTGAAATACGCTGGCCTTGGTATCGCGATGGCAAATGCAATGGAAGAAACCAAGCAAATCGCTGACTACATTACGGCAAGTAATGATGAGCACGGTGTCGCTAAAGCTATAGAAAAGTTCGTGCTCAATGCATAGCCCTTTCCGCCATGTCTGTTGCGTTAAGCTTCTTACGTTTAACACCCCTAGCCGTCCAAGATAGGCAAGCGGCGTTGTTCGTAGACTAAACGTGTAAAAGCCTTGCTGTAATGCAAGGCTTTGTTTTTACTCAAATACTAATAGATAACAAATACAGCCATCAATCTAGCAACGTTTTGCTCGGTTGGTTTTCACAAGTCAGCTTCCTTGCAAGCAGCATAAATAACAACATTAATAATGGATAATGTAACGTCGACAAGACTAATGACCACAAACCGCTAAACGATACGATATTAGCCGAGTACAAATAGAGTTGATCAACAAGCAACAATGCCAGCGTTACAAAGATCATCTGCCGAGTATCTAAATGTGCTTTCGACTCTTTAAATGTCATGACCAACGCTGATGCAGTGATTAAAATTGCTAGCCAGCGACCAAACACAGGTAATGGCCAGATGACAGAGATGACCGATGTTGCCGCAGTCATAATGAACCAGACGCCTTTTGAGCTTAGAACTTTATCAACGTTCACATCTTGATTTGTCTCCAGTCGAAGAACATGCCAAGCCACCAAGCTGCCTAACAGCGCGCCAAATAACATATCTAAAATAAAGGCACTGCCGAGGAAAAACTTACCTAACACCACAGTAAGAGTGATGAACACGAAGACTGCCGTTGTTCCATTCAAACCAAAATACTGGGTTCTATGAAACAAGAACGTCAGCACACAAAACCACACAGCGATAGGCAAGCTAGGAAAACTAAAGCCAAAGCTGTGCGTTAACTCCATCATTGGTATATAGACATGTGGGCGCGGTAGCGAAAAGCCTTGTTGAGCGACAAGCACCATAAGCGACGTTGCACTAATTGCGAAAAAGAGTCGGTACACAAACCGGCTACCAAAGCGCATCATGGCTAAAGGAAATAGAAAGAGTAGTACCGTCGGTTCTGTCAGATCTATAACGAGTTTCGAGATCTGACTAGCTACCTCGTAACTCGTTTCTGACAACGCCCCTACCCAACTCTGTAAATCTATCAGCCACGCCAATTCAACCTGACGAAATGAAGGCGCGGATTCGATCAACTGAGTCACATAAGATACTGATTGCTTGGTAGCTTGATCAAAAAACTGAGTGGCTTGTGGCCATTGCTCAGGATAACGATATAAAGATGATGGTAATTCAGATGGGCTAAGCAACATCGCTGACGCAACTTCTACTCCATAATGAGGGGCAAACCAAATAGGCAGTTCATTTCCACCTAAAGAATTATTCATAGAAAAAGCGATAATGTCAGAGTCTGATATACAGTCGTAAAAAACCGCAGTGTCCGTTCTGCCAAGCTCCTCTCCAACCGTAACCACTATACCGGTTTCTTCCCACGTTTCTCGTTGAGCAGCAACTTGTGGAGACTCACCATCAATGATGGTTCCGCCAGGTAGAGAAATCTTATCCGTTAATACTTCATGAACTAGCACTAACTTGTCATCAGCGCGAACAATACAGAGCGCTCCTTTAACTTCGCTCGCAGTGGCTTTAGCCGTAGAGATCGGTGAAACAGGTAACAAAATAAAACAAAGGATGAGTAATAACAGCTGTCTCAACACAAAATATGACCTTAAATAAACATAATGATAACCAATGAATCATGGCAGTTAATCTTATCTTTTTCGACAAAAATTAAGTAACGAGTTATGCCAAACTGAGTTGATCGCGTAAAACCCGATCTCAACGCTCACTGGAGAATAATTTAATGCAAACCTGACAAAGATCAGACAAAACATAAAATGTTGATCGCAATTCTGCCAGTTATATAAAGATAACGTCAGGACAAAGTCATACACATTTTGTGGGTTCTCATAGTTGACACAATAAAAAAGGGCTTATTATTTGCAAACAATAAACCCCAGTTATAATAACTATGTACTGATCGTTGAAACCAAGAATGAATCTTATCTCATGGTCAACGAATCAAATTCACTGGCCCGATCGTTAGTTAGACTTGCAATTCGCATCGCCTACTTTTTGCCAAACACCCCAAGGCCCTGAGTCTGCTGGATTATCACCTTGAGTCCACCACTGCGCTTGCCAAACTTTACCATTCCAAGTAACCGTATCTCCTTTGAGATACACTAAGCTGGCTTGCCATACAGTTGTACAGCTATCTGTGGGAGGCGTTGTCACCGTTTTCGCTTGAGCGGATACTAACGCTTGGTATTGTGTGCTGGTCTTATCAACGTTGAAGTTCAAAGCCACTCTTGCTTCTCCGCTCTGAGTAGCACCAAATTCAACATCAACACGACAACTTGCATTCATTGCTAACGTCGCCTGAGAGCACTGATCATTGGCAATAACAGCTGCATCAGTAACACCCGAAGCAAACGCGCGAACATTTTCCACAGTGAACGTGGTGCTCCCTGAATTCTGGATAACAAAGCTATGTTGCTGTAACTCCCCAACATTAAATGATGCCAGTGTCTGTTCGGTGGTGTATCCAACAGAAACATTCTCTTTTGGTGGTGTTGCTGTTCCGATAACACCATCGACAAAATTGCGCATAGCAGCGATATCGCTATAAACCCCATACATACCAGGACGAGCACAACCTATTCCCCAACTGACCACACCAAGTTGAGTAATTACACCACTGCGATTAATGACGATTGGACCACCACTATCTCCCTGACAAGAATCTATCCCACCTTGAGGAATACCCGCACAGAATGACACTTCTCCAACCGTTGTGTAGTTGCCACCGGCTTGACGGCAAGTCATATCCGACACAAGTGGGACGTCAACCTCTTGCAATCGAGACGGAGAGCTTCCTCCTTCAGAAGTTCGCCCTAAGCCAGCAACACTAAGCCAATCTCCGATGCTCGCGTATTGCGTTAGACTGCCATTCGCAATCTCAACTGAAGAAACACCTTGAGGCACAGAGTCGAGCTTCAATACCGCGAGGTCATGAGAAAGCGTCGCGCGGCGATATGCCGGGTGCATATGGATCTCACTGACGTTTGCACGAACACCGTCACTACCGTTATAAACAACGCCACCGATTTTAACCGCTATCTGATTCGGAGAATCACCCTCAACACAATGCGCAGCAGTCAGGACGTAACCATTCCCGATATAACTGGCCCCACAATATGATCGGTTACCATAACGACTAACAATTTGGGTGTAGAATTTCCAGTCACGTGGGTCGGCAGTTACTCCGCCTACGATCTGGGGTTGGATAGTATGATTTTGCGTCTGTGACAAATCATCAGCACTTGCGAACATTGGCAAAACGGCTAAAGCAAGTAACGATTTTGTTAGTTTCAAAATATTGTCCTCTTGTTTTTGTAAGCACGATCCTCGTGCTACTAATAAACAAGCAGACAAAAACGCCGATACCAATGTGGGTGCATATCAATTTGTTAACATTGCGAGCAACTTATAGAGAAAAGTCTATTGACGAACTGAATGATTTCAATTCGATAGAACCTAAATCACAATATTAAAGTTAAATACGATTATTCGTTCAGCGGTTTTCTTAAATAGTGGATATGATGTGCAAATCCTTGTTTTTCATACAAAGATATTGCGCCCTGGTTAAAATGCCATACTTCAACAAACATCTGTTTTGCACCGTAATCAGAGAACGTTGACTCAATTTTATTAATCAAAGCCTGCGCCGTACCTTGTTTTCGATATTCAGGCAGCACATAGAGCTCATCCACACTTCCCATCATAACTGGCTGGCTGACGGTAGAAATAAGTTCACAGAAGTGACCAGAAATAAAGCCAATAATTTCATCTCCTTGTTTTGCTACGTAAACAAGGCACTCAGGGTCGTCAATATATCGAGCAATGCTTTTTTCTTGTTCTATCTCCTCTGCCGTTTTGAAAAGCTCAGGAGATTGAAGATGATGCTCATCATGAAGCTCGAACATAAGATCGTTGAGCAACTCTAGGTCGCTAAAACACGCAGGTTTAATCGCAAACGTGGTCATACAAAGGGTCACTAAAAATGGAATGGCTGTAGTTTGTGAGGAAAACGTCGTATTGGCAAGTCACAAATGCTTTCACGATACGTTTGTACTGTTTGAACAACAAAAAGGCCCCTGTACTTAATAAACGTACAGAGGCAGAACCAACCTACAGAGTTCGAGGATCAGGGGTTAGTTAGAATTGAGTTTTTATCAGCGTCGTAGCACTCGCTCAATTTCGTTCAAGCTACTTGGGTCATCAATCGTTGACGGAACGGTGTATTTTTCACCATCAGCTATTTGACGTATAGTTCGACGCAAAATTTTACCTGAACGTGTTTTCGGTAAACGGTCTACAACCAACGCATGCTTGAAGCAAGCAACTGCACCTATCTCACTACGCACTTTGCCCACAAGCTCACCTTCAAGGTCTAGCTCATCCACTTTGACGCCGTCTTTTAGTACCACAAAGCCAAGTGGAAGCTGACCTTTTAGATCATCGTGGATACCAACCACCGCACATTCTGCAATCGCTGGGTGGCCTCCTACTATTTCTTCCATTTCACCTGTCGACAATCGGTGTCCCGCGACATTAATCACGTCATCAATACGTCCCATAATAAACAGGTAACCGTCTTCATCCAGATAGCCACCATCACCTGACACGTAGTAGCCTGGGAATTGGCTAAGATAACCAGTTTCAAAACGGTCATGATTACGCCAAACCGTTGGCAGACAGCTTGGTGGTAGCGGACGTTTTAATGCGACAAAGCCTTGTTGGTTAGGCTCGACAGCCTCTCCAAGTTCATTCAGAATCTCGACCTGATAACCCGGAATGGGCTTCGTCGAAGAACCAGCTTTAACTGGCATCATTTCGACACCTGTCGGGTTGCCCGCGATGGCCCAGCCCGTCTCGGTTTGCCACCAATGGTCAATAACGGGCTTGTCCGCTTTGCTCTGAACCCACTCCAGTGTCGGAGGGTCAAGGCGTTCTCCCGCCATAAAGATGGTTTTCAGATTCGACAAGTCGTACTGTTTTAAGTGCTCGCCTTCCGGGTCCTCTTTCTTAATCGCACGAAACGCCGTTGGTGCAGAGAACAACGCATCTACTTTGTATTCATCACACACTCGCCAAAATGCGCCAGGATCCGGTGTTCGAACAGGCTTGCCTTCGAATAGGATGGTAGTGCAACCGTGAATCAGTGGAGCGTAAACAATGTAAGAGTGCCCTACTACCCAGCCCACATCAGATGCCGCCCAAAAGACGCCATCTTGAGGAATGTTATAGATTGCGCTCATGGAGTACTTCATCGCGACAGCATGACCACCGTTATCACGCACAACGCCTTTCGGCTTACCTGTCGTACCCGATGTATAAAGTATGTAGAGCGGCTCGGTTGCTAACACCGGAACACAACCATGTGGCAGCGCTTGGTTGTACTCTCGCTGCCAATCTAAGTCTCTTTCTTGGTTTAGCTCAGCGTCGCACTCTGGACGTTGGAAAACAAACACTTTCTCAGGCTTCCAACGGCTGTCCATAATGGCTTTGTCTACCATTGGTTTGTATGGAATGATTTTGTTGATCTCAATCCCGCACGACGCCGTCATGATCACTTTCGGCTCTGCATCTTCAATTCGTACAGCAAGCTCATTAGGAGCAAAACCGCCGAATACTACGGAATGAATCGCCCCCAAACGCGCGCAGGCAAGCATCGCCATTGCGGCTTCTGGGATCATCGGCATATAAATAACGACTCGGTCGCCTTTTTCAACACCTTGAGCAGACAGCATGCCAGCAATTTTTGCTACTTGGTCACGTAGGTCGCTATAGGTGTACGTGGCTTTACGACCTGTCACTGGCGAGTCATAAATGAGTGCAGTATTATCACCGCGTCCTTGCTCGCAATGGTAATCTAATGCTAACCAGCACGTATTCATTACACCATCTGGAAACCAACGCTCTATGCCGTTTTCATCAGATTTCAAGATAGTTTTAGGAGATTCGAACCAATCGATATTCTCCGCTTGAGCGCGCCAAAAACTCTCCGGTTCATTCTTCGCCCATAAGTATTCTTTTTCGTATGAAGACATATTGCTTCCTCCAGTATGTCCTGACATTGCTCTCGTTCTACTCAAAGATCGCTCTTTTAATCCAAAGATCGTCTCTTTTAATCGAAGACATAGAAGGGTACACGCACAAATCCCTCCATCAGTATTCTCGCACTTCGGCTCATAATGGCTTTTTGCACCACCCAGCCCTGCTCAGTTTGTTTCGCTTGTGCCCCAACTTTTAACGTTCCTGACGGGTGACCAAAAGTCACGGACTCTTTTTCACCGCCACCAGCGGCTAAATTCACTAACGTTCCGGGCACACACGCAGCAGAAGCGATAGCAACGGCTGCTGTTCCCATCATTGCATGATGTAGCTTGCCCATCGACAGCGCGCGAACGAGCACATCAATATCCGACTCATTAACGGCTTTACCACTTGAAGACAGGTAACTTTTCGGTTTAGAAACAAACGCTATTTTCGGCGTATGTTGGCGTGTTTGAGCTTCTTCTAAATCAGAAATCAGGCCCATTTTTAACGCGCCATATGCGCGGATGGATTCGAACATCGCTAATGCTGTGTCATCGTTGTTGACATCGTCTTGCAGCTCGGTGCCCTGATATCCTATCGATTCAGCATCAATAAAAATGGTTGGTATGCCCGCGTTAATAAAGGTCGCGTTGAACGTACCCACATCCGGCACCACTAAATCATCGACTAAGTTGCCTGTTGGGAACATGCTGCCTTCGCCATCAGAAGGGTCAACGAAATCGACTTGAATCTCAGCGGCTGGAAACGTCACGCCATCAAGCTCAAACTCTCCGGTTTCTTGGACGAAACCATTGACGATTGGCACGTGAATCAAGATGGTTTTGCTGATGTTCACCTGCCAAACACGCACCGTCACAATGCCATTTTCTGGAATGCGGTCTTGTGGGATCAAACCAGCATGAATGGCGAAAGGACCGACAGCGGCAGACAAGTTGCCGCAGTTACCGCTCCAATCGACGAATGGTTTGTCGATCGACACTTGGCCAAATAAGTAGTCAACATCGTGATCGGCTCTGCTGCTGCGCGAAACAATCACTGTTTTACTGGTGCTTGACGTCGCGCCCCCCATACCATCAATTTGCTTCGCGTACGGATCAGGGCTGCCAATAACACGTAACAACAGTTTGTCACGTGCGGCTCCAGCCACTTGCGCTTCTTGAGGCAAATCCTCTAGGTTGAAAAAGACACCTTTACTCGTGCCGCCACGCATGTACGTCGCGGGCACTTTTATTTGGCTTGTTTGATTCGGAGTATTATTTGACATACGCACTCCTTATTGTGCCAAGAAATCTTGCGCGAAACGCTGCAGAACACCGCCCGCGTTGTACACGTGAACTTCGTCAGCGGTATCTAAGCGACAAGTAACCGGAACATCGACTTTATCGCCGTTGCTGCGTGTGATAACCAGCGCTAAATCAGCGCCCGGCTTGATTTCTCCAACCACGTCGTAAAGTTCCGTACCATCCAGCTCTAGCGTATTGCGGTTAACGCCCGACTTAAATTGCAGTGGTAGTACGCCCATGCCAACCAAGTTAGTACGGTGAATACGCTCAAAGCCTTCAGCAACAATGGCTTCTACGCCTGCCAGTCGAACGCCTTTTGCTGCCCAGTCACGGGATGACCCCTGACCGTAATCCGCGCCAGCCACCACGATCAATGGTTGTTTACGATTCATGTAGGTTTCAATCGCTTCCCACATACGAACCACCTGCCCTTCTGGCTCTACACGCGCCAGAGATCCCTGCACGACTTCGCCGTTTTCCTTCACCATTTCATTGAACAACTTTGGGTTAGCGAAGGTCGCGCGTTGCGCCGTTAAGTGGTCACCACGGTGAGTCGCGTAAGAGTTGAAATCCTCTTCTGGCACACCCATTTTCGCTAAGTATTCACCTGCTGCGCTGCTTGCGAGAATCGCGTTGGATGGTGATAAGTGATCAGTGGTGATGTTGTCGCCCAGAATCGCCAATGGACGCATGCCAGACAATGTTCTTTCTCCCGCTAGCGCACCTTCCCAGTACGGTGGTCGGCGGATATAGGTACTCATCGGACGCCAGTCGTACAGCGGGTTGGGATTTTGCTCTTGATCATTCAGCTTAAACATCTGAATGTAAACTTGCTTAAACTGCTCAGGTTTAACATGAGTACCGACAACTGCATCGATCTCTTCATCGCTTGGCCACAAATCATTGAGATAAATTGGTTTGCCGTTTTGGTCCGTGCCAAGCGCATCGCGCTCGATATCAAAACGAATGGTACCGGCCAGCGCATAAGCGACAACCAATGGTGGTGAAGCCAAGAAAGCTTGTTTGGCGTACGGATGGATTCGACCATCAAAGTTACGGTTACCAGAAAGCACCGCTGTCGCATATAAATCACGGTCGATGATCTCTTGTTGGATTTTTGGATCCAGCGCACCACTCATACCGTTACAAGTTGTACATGCATAACCAACAATGCCAAAGCCAAGCTTCTCTAGCTCTGGTAATAAGCCCGCTTCTTCCAGATACAAGCGTGCAACTTTAGAACCCGGAGCAAAAGACGATTTCACCCAAGGTTTACGTACAAGACCAAGTTCGTTGGCTTTCTTCGCCACAAGGCCAGCAGCAACCACGTTTCTTGGGTTACTGGTATTCGTACATGAGGTAATAGCAGCGATGATCACTGCACCATCTGGCAACTCGCCTTCTTTCTCTTCCCACGCTCCAGAAATGCCGCGCTGTGCCAACTCAGAAGTTGGTAAACGACGATGAGGGTTTGACGGACCAGCCAAGTTACGGCTAACTGATGATAAATCGAACTCAAGTACGCGCTCGTAAACGGCGCTATCAAGATCGTCTGCCCAAAGACCGGTTTGTTTTGCGTAATTTTCTACTAGAGCAACTTGTTCTTCATCTCGACCAGTTAGTTTCAAGTAATTGATGGTCTGCTCATCAATATAAAACATGCCAGCTGTTGCGCCGTATTCTGGTGTCATGTTTGAAATCGTTGCGCGGTCTCCGATCGTTAGATCACGTGCGCCTTCTCCGAAGAATTCAAGATATGAAGATACCACACGCTCATTACGCAGAAACTCAGTAATCGCGAGGACAATATCCGTTGCGGTAATGCCCGGTTGACGTTTACCCGTCAGTTTGACACCGACAATATCTGGTAGACGCATCATTGATGGTCGGCCAAGCATGACGGTTTCTGCTTCCAGACCACCGACACCTATCGCAATAACACCAAGAGCGTCTACGTGAGGTGTGTGACTGTCCGTACCCACACAGGTGTCTGGGTAGGCAATGCCCTGCTTTGCTTGTACCACAGGAGACATTTTTTCCAAGTTGATTTGGTGCATGATGCCATTCCCAGCTGGAATCACGCTGACGTTTTCAAACGCTGTTTTACACCACTCGATAAAGTGGAATCGGTCTTCATTACGGCGCTCTTCAATCGCGCGGTTTTTGTCGAAGGCATCAGGGTCAAAGCCCGCATGTTCAACCGCTAAAGAGTGGTCAACGATCAATTGTGTCTCAACCACTGGGTTCACTTTTGCAGGATCGCCGCCCTGATCTGAAATGGCATCGCGCAGACCCGCTAAATCGACTAGAGCGGTCTGACCAAGAATGTCATGACAAACAACGCGTGCTGGATACCAAGGAAAATCAAGATCGCGTTTGCGTTCTATTAACTGTTTCAGGCTATCTGTCAATGTGTTCGGGTCACAGCGACGGACCAGTTGCTCAGCTAGCACGCGAGAGGTATAAGGGAGTGTTTCATAGGCTCCAGGAGAAATGGCATTGACGGCTTCGCGTGCATCAAAATAATCCAGTTGAGTTCCCGGAAGCGGCTTACGATATTGGGTATTAATATTTGTGTTCATGGTTTGCTTCCATTCAGTCTTTACATCTTGCCTTCATCAAGGTTTTCCATTGCTCCAGAAACACAGTGATGAGAGGTTCTCCTTCCTCTGCTAAAGAGAATGACAAAGGAAGGAGGTGGTCAACCAAAGCATATAATGCCCTCGTTGACCTTCGCGCTAGCGATTCTCGATAGGCACCCATTCTTGGTGATCTGGGCCCGTATAATCGGCACTTGGGCGAATAATACGGTTATTGGCACGCTGTTCATAAACGTGTGCAGCCCAGCCCGTTAAACGACTCATCACAAAGATTGGGGTAAATAGTTTGGTTGGAATGTCCATGAAGTGGTAAGCCGATGCATGGAAGAAGTCCGCATTACAGAACAGACCTTTCTCTCGCTTCATCACTGATTCAACACGCTCAGAAACCGCATATAGATGAGTATCACCAACTTGTTTCGATAGCTCTTTGGACCATCGTTTTATTAAGGCGTTGCGAGGGTCACTTTCACGATAAATCGCATGACCGAAGCCCATGATCTTGTCTTTATTGGCTAGCATTTTCATGATGTTCGCTTCCGCCTCGTCGGGCGTTTGCCAATCTTCAATCATTTCCATCGCCGCTTCGTTCGCACCGCCGTGAAGTGGTCCACGAAGCGTACCGATTGCTGCCGTGATACAAGAATGGATGTCTGACAACGTTGATGCACAAACGCGTGCTGCGAATGTAGAAGCATTAAACTCATGTTCAGCATAAAGAATGAGCGAGCAATGCATCACTTGTTTGTGCAGTGCAGATGGCGCTTTGTCTGTAAGTAATCGCAAGAAGTAACCACCGATGCAATCTTCAGTCTGATCCTCGGTGTTGATACGCACTCCATCATGACTAAAGCGGTACCAGTAACAGATGATGGCAGGGAACAAGGCTAGCATACGTTCGGTTGCTTTCAGTTGCTCCTCAAAGCTCATTTCCTGCTCTAGGTTACCCAATACAGAACAACCCGTGCGCATTACGTCCATTGGGTGTGCGCTTGCAGGAATTAACTCTAAAGCTTGTTTTAGCTCGGCTGGCAAACCTCTAAGGCTGAGTAGGTGTGTCTTGTACGCATCAAGTTCTTGTTGATTTGGCAAGTGACCGCGTAACAGAAGGTGAGCCACTTCTTCAAACTGTGCGTTGTTCGCAAGATCAGTAATATCGTATCCACGATAAGTTAAACCAGTTCCCGTTTTTCCGACAGTACATAAAGCTGTGCTTCCTGCGCTTTGACCACGAAGGCCTGCGCCACCTAATTCTGCTTTCTTTTCTGCAGTTTGAGACATTGTTTGAACTCCTTTTCTGTCTGACTTTTCCCTCTCTGGGGTGTTTTTAGCCAAACGAATTTCACGTTATTAGATGAGATAAATTCCGATTATCTTTTTCTTGGGCTTCCGTTTATTTTTGCTTTTCCCCGCTATTTCCCTTCAGAGAATAACTGGTCAAGTTTGTCTTCGTAGTCGTGGTAATTCAGGTGCTGATACAACTCTTTACGTGTTTGCATCGAATCAACCAGTGCTTCCTGATTACCCACTTCTAGCAAATGTTTGTAGACCGTTTCAGCAGCTTTGTTCATAGCACGGAACGCACTTAATGGATAAAGCACCATGTCCACTTTTGCTTTCGCTAGCTCATCGCAGCCATACAGCGGTGTCGCGCCAAACTCTGTAATATTCGCCAGAATAGGAACGTGCTTTCCGGTCGCTTGCTCAAGCGCATTTGAAAACTGAAGGTACTGGTCCAGCTTGTTCATCGCTTCGGGGAAGATCATGTCTGCGCCAGCTTCCACACACGCAATCGCACGCTCGATTGCGCTGTCCATGCCTTCAACAGCTAGCGCATCAGTACGAGCCATAATCACGAAACTTTCATCATTGCGTGCATCAACCGCGGCTTTTACACGATCAACCATCTCTTGCTGGCTGACTATTGCTTTGTTCGGACGATGACCACAACGTTTCTGTGCAACTTGGTCTTCCATGTGCACCGCTGCCGCGCCTGCTTTTTCCATCGCTTTGATCGTGCGAGCAATGTTAAATGCACCGCCAAAACCCGTGTCGATATCAACCAAAAGAGGCAAATCACATGCGTTAGTGATGCGGTCAACGTCAACCAAAACGTCGTTTAATGTTGTGATACCGAGATCCGGCAATCCGTATGACGCATTTGCGATACCGCCACCAGACAAGTAAATCGCTTGGTGACCCAAGTTTTTTGCCATCATGGCGCAATACGGGTTTATAGTGCCGACAATTTGTAGTGGATTATGTTGTTCAATGGCGAGTCTGAATTTCGCTCCCGGTGTTAAGCTCATGACGAATTCCTTCTAGTCTTTGTCTAAACTTTCTGTATGTATAATTTGAGATTGGATGAGCTTTCGACTTCCTGATATGTGTCTTCTCATCAACATTTCTGCAAGCTCTTCATCGCGATTGCGAATGGCTTCCAAAATGAATTTGTGTTCGGTGAGTGCCTCATTCGGGCGAGATTGTGCACGTGGCGACTGGTAACGATACATCCGTAATAAGTGATAGAGTTCATCACACAGCAGAGATATTAACTTACTGTTTCTGCTCGCTTGGATGATGCGATAGTGAAAATCAAAGTCACCATGTTGATGGAAGTAAGACGCGCCTTCCATTTGGTCTATATGCTTGGAATGTGTCGACAATAGCATTTCCAAGCTTAAGAGCTCTTCTTGCGTAATGTGTCGCGCAGCTAACCTTGCCGCCATGCCTTCCAATGCTTCTCGAACGGCATAAAGTTCTATCAGCTTTTCCGGAGAAAAAGTGGTCACTCTAGCCCCAACATGAGGAATTCGCTCGATGAGCCCTAGCCCCTCTAAGCGCATCAATGCTTCACGCAAAGGCCCACGACTGACTTGATATTTCTTTGCTAGCTCAGGCTCTGATATCTTATGGCCAGGCTTCACGTCGCCATTAACAATGACTTCAATGAGTGTTTCGGTCAGCGTTTCGGATTTGGTGTGTTCTTTCTCAGAACCCAGCACTTTATAACGAGCTTTCAACTCAGAGTTCATATTCAGATACTCTTGTTACCGACATCGAAATGTCTACAATTTTTTAACCTGAATATAAAGTAGTCGATCAAAGTGTCGACAATCAAGTAAATTGTCGACAATTTAGACTAAGGTCGTAATTTAAATGGGCCTAAAATGCCTATTAAGTGCCGTTTTTAGCAGGAATAAAGAATGGGGAACTCATATTGTCGACAACTTATAAACCTTTAAGCTTATGATCTAAAAACTAAAAGCTCAGCTGTCGAACAATAATCGGATAAAAAACTATTCTTTAGGTACAAATTGATCAAAGACTTGTTGCGAAGTCATCTTTTGTGAAGCGGAATTGAGGTCATAATAAGCTGGCTTTTCATCGGTAAAAATCTCTAAAGTGAGTTTGAAATCTGGGTTATCGAACAAACCAGCGGAAAGAATGTACTCACCTGTCGGCAACAAATGGTAGAAAAGGTTTGTGCCACACTCACCGCAAAACCCCCTCACTCCCCAGTCTGACGACTGATAACGTTTAGGTTCGCCACCTTTAAACGTCACGTTAGGCCCACAATGCACCGCATGAAGTGCGCCACTCGACCATTTTCGACACATCGAGCAATGGCACAGGCTAACCTCATTTTTAACCTCAGCGATGACTTCAATTGCCCCGCACAAACACGTCCCTTTCATTCTCTTTTCCTCGTTCATTTCCGTCATTTTATTATGGCCTACCAAAGCGTAAAGCCGCGTGACCTAACACCAACTTCTCGCCGTGAACTTTATGAACAAAATAACCGAAATGCTCAATATTCTCTTTATATCTCTTTTACAGACAGATATTTAACACTTAATTAACCTTTACACCAAGTTCAGCTTTAACGCTTACAAGGCATGACAACTGAGCAAAAACAATAAGGCTCAACTAAATAGAGTCGCTAACATAAGGAACGTGAACATGTTAAAGGTACTCAAACCAACGCTCGCAGCTTCAATCATCGCAGCTTCATTTTCATTCAACGCTCTTGCTGCAGATATTGAAAAAATGCACTTTCTTATCCCTGGAGGTGCCGGTGGCGGTTGGGACATGACCGCCCGAGGTACTGGTGATGTATTAATAAAATCAGACATCGTCGAAACCGTATCATTTCAAAACCTATCTGGTGGTGGCGGTGGCAAAGCAATCGCACATTTGATTGAAACGGCTGATCGTCAAGAAGATACACTCATGGTGAACTCAACACCGATCGTCGTTCGCTCGCTCAGTGGGATCTTCCCACAATCTTTCCGCGACTTGACTCCTGTTGCCGCAACGGTTGCCGATTATGGCGCCATTGTTACATCAGCCGATTCTCCTTATAGCTCTTGGGAAGATGTCGTTAAAGCTTTTAAAGAAAACCCACGTAAGGTGAAGGTTGCTGGTGGCTCTGCTCGTGGTTCTATGGATCATTTGGTTATAGCAGCAGCTTTCAAAGGTGAAGGTTTTGATGCGCGAAAAGTTCGTTACATTGCCTATGATGCAGGTGGAAAAGCCATGGCAGCCCTACTTTCAGGCGAAACACAACTGCTCTCTACAGGGCTAGGTGAAGTACTCGAAATGTCTAAGTCTGGGCAAGTGAAAGTGTTAGCGATTACAGCACCAAAACGTTTAGAAGCTGCGCCTAACATTCCAACTCTCACCGAATATGGTAATGAAACTGTCTTTGCTAACTGGCGTGGATTCTTTGCAGCACCAGGCACAAGCCAAGAAAAGCTAGATGAATGGAATGCCGCATTTACTAAAATGTATAACACCGACGAATGGCAAGTCGTTCGAGACCGCAATGGTTGGATCGACAACTATAAAGCGGATAAAGCATTCTTCGCGTTTCTTGAAGATCAAGAGCAACAGATGGGTGACTTAATGCGCGAGTTAGGCTTCCTGAAGTAACAATCGAATTGGGGTCCCTCAGATACCAACCTCAATGAATAACGTAGGTTGGTATTTCCCCATTGTATTTGCACTCTAAGTTTCACCGCATATGGACATTGTCGACAATCGACATGCACACTCCTTTGTTTATATACCCAAAGCGGCTCGACTAGCAGCGAAATGCTTAATTGTTAATGGTTTAGTTTATTCATTGACGTCCATATGCGGTCTTTTTTACTTTTGTTAGGAGTTGAATATGCCTCGTTCAACCAACTTTTTCACCAAAGAGTATTTGCTCTGTCGTGACCGCGTCGGCGCAATGATCTTTCTACTTTTCTGTCTTTGCTACGGTTATCAAACCTCACAAATTCCATTGTTTCCAGGTGATGAGTATGAACCATTCACCGCACGTACTCTGCCAACCATCCTGACTTACGTTGGTGTCGGCCTTTCTTTGCTATTGCTGGTGACAGGACAACCAGATAAACAAAGTGGCGCAGTGCTGACCTTCAATTGGAAGTTACTGATTGCCTTTTTAATTTTAATGGCGCTCTACGGCGTGGGCCTGACTTACTTAGGTTTTGTGATAGCTACTGGCTTCTTTTTATTGGCTGGCTTTTATCTGCTCGGGGAAAGACGTAAACCCGTTCTGTTTGGCGCGTCGTTTCCATTCGTGATCGCGTTCTACTTATTACTCACTCAAGGTTTGGACATCTATCTCGAACCGGGTTTGATTTTCACCATCTGGTAGTCAAAGAAAGGACTGAATTATGTTAGATGGAATTCTACAAGGTTTATCCACCGCAGTAATGCCAATGAACATTATGATGGTGATCGTTGGTTGCTTCGTCGGTACATTTATCGGCATGTTACCTGGACTTGGGCCGATCTCAGCCATTGCTTTGATGATCCCAATTACTTATGGCCTAGAGCCCTCCTCTGGCCTTATTTTAATGGCGGGTGTTTATTACGGTGCGGTATTTGGTGGTTCTACATCGTCGATTTTAATTAACGCGCCGGGTTGTTCTTCAACCGTGGTCACAGCATTCGACGGCTACCCAATGGCTCAAAAAGGCCAGGCAGGTAAAGCATTAGCTTTGGCAGCTTATTCGTCTTTCACTGGCGGTACGCTATCTGCCATTATGTTGCTTGTTGCCGCACCAGCATTGGCTAGCGTCTCCCTTAGCTTCCAATCGTCGGACTATTTTGCGTTGATGCTACTTGGGTTATCAGCAGTCGCGGCTTTTGCGGGGAAAGGTCAGGTAATCAAAGCGTGGATGATGACCATTCTTGGTTTGATGCTATCTACAGTTGGAATCGATAAAGGCGTAGGCGTTGAACGCTTTACCTTCGGTTTAACGGATTTAATGGATGGCTTTAGCTTCTTGTTGCTTGCAATGGCGACATTCGCACTGGGTGAGACACTGATGGGCATCCTTAAACCATCAAAAGACACCAGCGATGAAGAACAAGAAAAGCTGAGCAACATTGGCTCAATGAAAGTGACCAAGGAAGAAATCAAAGATGCTGCGCCTGTTTCAATTCGCTCTTCAATATTAGGTTTCTTCACTGGCGTTCTTCCTGGCGCAGGGGCAACCATTGCTGCTTTTTTAAGCTATGGTATGGAGCGCAACCTCGCACCTAAAGAGAAAAAGGATGAGTTCGGTAAAGGCAGTATCCGTGGTTTGGTTGCGCCAGAGTCTGCGAACAATGCAGCATCTAGTGGTTCATTTGTACCGCTATTAACGCTTGGTATTCCGGGCTCTGGTACAACAGCAATAATGCTCGGTGCGCTGATCGCTTATGGTATTCAACCTGGCCCTCGCCTATTTGTTGAACACCCAGATGTGTTCTGGTCAGTGATCATTTCCATGTACTTCGGCAACATCGTACTTGTGATCCTGAACTTACCATTGATTCCGTACATTTCAAAGCTTTTGGCGGTTCCAAGAACGGTGCTTCTACCGATGATTTTATTCTTCTCAATCACCGGGGTTTATTTGGTCTCTTTTAACACTATGGATGTGTTCGTGATGCTGATTGTGGCTATGGCTGCCATTGCACTTCGGCTCGCTAACTTCCCGCTCGCACCTTTATTGCTGGGCTTCATCCTTGGAGGATTAATGGAAGAGAACTTACGCCGCGCATTAATGATTTCAGATGGAGAACTGAGTTTCCTATGGGAGCGTCCTATTACCCTTACCTTTACTGTTTTAGCTGTATTGGTATTGGCAAGTCCACTAATCGTAAAGCTGATTCAAAAGTTTAAAGCACAGCCAGTCAGCGTTGAGCAGTAATCGCTGTCTCTTTCAACCTAGATAAAGCCATCCATCGTGATGGCTTTATCTTCCGCCCTCCAAATCGTTCGCTTATTGTGCAGATGGTATTGACAAATCACTGTCGTTATATGAAGGTGATTGTATGAATACAAACTTAGCGCAACTTAACCAACGAATTATCATCATTCCATAGGAATGGTGGGATTTTTTGATGCGCTCAGTATTTATCGAACCCACCCATAGCGGTGGGTTTTCTGTCTCTACCGTATGGGAAAAGCTCTCTTGGAGGCGGTCACAATGCAAAAAATAGCAGTTTTTGGTAAACCCGGCAGTGGAAAATCGACGGTAAGTAAAGCAATCGCGTCTGCTACCGGTCTTCCTCTTCATCAATTAGATTCAATAGTCTATAAACCAAACGGTGATCCCGTCGAGCGTAACGTTTTTGATGAAGCCCATAGCAATATACTAAGCTCAGATCGTTGGATTATAGATGGCCTTGGACCGATCAGCTCTTTCAACGCTCGTTTAGATGCAGCCGATACTCTCATTTATATTGATCTACCATACTCCGTAAGCTATTGGTTTGTCACGAAACGTCTCCTTAAAGGACTATTCATAAAACCTGAAGGTTGGCCTGATGGTAGTTCGGTACTGAAAGGAACGTTACAAAGCTACAAAGTTCTTCAGCAATGCCCCGCATTCTGGAATGATGACTTTATGTATAGCCTCGAAGGGTACTCTCAAAGTAAAGCCGTTCATGTCATCAAAAACGTTACAGAACTGAACAATTTTGTTTTAGAGCGGGTAAAGTAAACCTCATATCAGAACATTAGAGCATGTAGGTTAGATCATCTGAAGCTCTAACAATGAAAAAGAACATAACAAGGATTGTTTATGCTTTTAGAACTCTCACTTTTATTCATTGCTGGCGTAATTGGTGGGATCATTAACTCCATAGCGGGAGGCGGAAGCTTTATTACTTTTCCGGCTCTATTGGCAGTTGGTGTTCCTCCTATTATGGCTAACGCAACAAACACATATGCTTCATGTGCGGGTTACATTAGTGGAGCCGTCGGGTTCAGAGAAGAGATCATGAAGAACAAGCATGAACTGCTGTTCACAGTCTCATTCAGTTTAGTCGGCGGCGCTGTCGGAGCATATCTGTTGCTCAACACGCCAGAATCGCTATTTATGGAAGCCATCCCTTGGTTACTCTTATTTGCCACCGTGCTTTTTCTCACCGGTTCTCGTTTAACAATGCTAATCAAAACTGTCGCGAAAGAGCACAAACATGCTGGCATACTCGGAGCAATCGCGTTGGGTTTACTACTTGTTGGTGTCTCTGCTTACGGTGGTTTTTTCAACGCAGGTTTAGGGGTTATTGTTCTGAGCTATCTGGTAGTAGCTGGTCACCAAGACATTAATTTAATGAACGGTTTGAAATTGCTCGTATCTACGTGTGTTTCACTCATTGCTATCGTGATTTTTGTTGCCAATGGCTCCATTGATTGGCACACAGGTAGTGTTGTTTTGGTCGGTACGTTGGTAGGTGGGTATCTTGCAGCTCGTGTCTCTCGTCAACTGAATCCCAATCATGTTAAAGGGTTTGTTGCTCTTTCTTCTATTCTCATCACTATCTACTTTTTCATTGATGTTTATGTTTAAGCAAAACTTGTACAAGTGGATAACAATCCTACAAAAACACCAGCGCGAAAGATTAATGCAGATAGCTTAACGATTTTTGTGTCACTCCAGCGAGGTTAGGAATCTAATAGCACTACACTGAGCGGCTAATGAAACCATTTTGATCACAAAGTGCTCGGATAGAAGATCCTGTATCACGCTCCTTCGTCGCTGTACAGGATGACGAGAAATAGAAATATGCCACTCGCGGTTAAACGAGTGGCATTGATCGAGAAAGATGGCGTTTTACATCAATAATAAGAGAAAGTAACGCTTACTTAATCAGCCCTACTTCTTTGTAGTATTTGAGCGCACCTGGGTGAAGAGGCGCAGATAAACCGTCTTTTACCATTTCCTCTTTCTTCAAGTTTGCAAACGCTGGGTGGAGACGGCGGAAATCATCGAAGTTTTCAAATACCGCTTTAACCACGTTATAAACCACATCTTCTGGTACCGCAGTAGAAGAAACAAACGTCGCGCCCACACCAAAGGTTTGAACATCACTATCTGTGCCACGATACATACCACCTGGGACATTTGCGACACGATAGAAGCTGTTGTTTGCAACCAGTTTTTCTACATTAGGTCCAGCTACCGTTACGATATTACTATCACACGACGTAGTGGCTTCTTTAATCGCTCCACTTGGGTGACCAACGGTATAAATCATCGCATCAATTTTGTTATCACAAAGTGCTTTTGATTGCTCTGCTGCTTTTAACTCAGAGACAAGCTTAAAGTCGTCGTTACTCCAACCATACTGGTTCATTAGTACTTCCATAGTACCTCGCTGACCAGAACCAGGATTACCAATGTTAACGCGCTTACCTTTCAAATCATCAAAAGTTTTGATGTTCGCGTCTTTACGTGCAACGACAGTAAACGGTTCTGGATGAACGGAGAATACGGCGCGTAGCTCTTTAAAAGGCCCGCTTTCTTCAAACTTACTGGTTCCTTTGTAAGCATGATACTGCCAGTCTGATTGCGCGATACCGAGGTCCAATTCACCAGCACGAATAGTGTTGATGTTATAAATCGATCCCCCAGTACTTTCTACCGAACAACGGATACCGTGATCTTCTCGCGATTTGTTAACCAAGCGACAAATAGCGCCACCAGTCGGATAATAAACCCCTGTTACGCCACCGGTACCAATCGTGACAAACGTTTCCTCCGCAGACGCAGAAAAGCCTGTTGTGAGTGCCGCCAAAGAAGCCGCAAGTGCGATTTGCTTAAACTTAAACATTGAACATCCCTTTTACTTGTGTTGATGACCGTTTAAGTATAGCAATCGTTAACAATTTGATAACGTTTGAGTTCTCATCCTTGGCGGTTAGCTTAGTAATCACCATTTTATTGGCATATTCTGCCGTTATATAATGGCTCTATATAAGCGTAAACCGTATAGTCTAGAAAATTAAATCTTTAGACTGATATGTCCATTCTAAATTATCTATTAAATAGAAATACTCAGGTCAAATTACTATAATCTTGTTAAATAACCTTTATTCTATATAAATATGATGAGTTATAACTCCAGCCAGAAGACATGATGTACTTGAAATAAATAATACGAATGAGAGAACAAACAATCGTTGAATATGAATTGGAACCTTATCCCTCTTCTCTAACATTTTATATCGTTTCGCATGAAAAGTGCTCAGAAAAACAGTTCCATATTGTAGTACTCCGTGACCTGATAAGAATATATTCAGAGTGTAGTATCGAACTCCATTATCAAGAGCATCTTCAAGATACTTCAACCACTTGGATTTCAAATAAATAACAAACAAAAACCAAGCAAATATACCTAAAATTCCAACCGTAGTCAGATAAATCACTAAATCTGATGCTAAACTGATATCTTCCATCTTCGACTACTTATTAAGTTGAGTTTTATATAATTCTGTTCCCAAATACTCACCAGTCGAACTACCATATTTTGTTATTGAGTATCTAATTACACCCTTCACTACAAAAAATTCTTAAACACACTTTTTGTGAATAATAATGGCACTTTAACTTAATTTTACGCAACAAGGCTACTATGAAGTTGTTAGCTTTGAGCTGAGTTCAACAAAAACAGTAACTTTTATGCAATGTAACTCACTACGTTATATTGCTTTACAAACAAATCACCCAGTAAATATCCGTATCTAGTTTAGATAGCTGAAATAAAAAAAGCGTTGTATAAACAACGCTTTGTAGTTAGTGAAACGGATGGTTACACCGTTGGGACTGATGCTCGCCACGCTTGGTTCTGGCTATCTGAGATAGATCGGAACAAGTCACGTAGTTCTTTCAATAAGCCTTCTTGGAAACCAATGTTTTCATCGGCTTTCTGTTTGGCTGCTTGTGCGCGAGTCGCTTGTACTTCATCATCTTTGCTGCGCGCTTGCGCTTTGGTTTGCTCTACATTCGATGCTGAGTTTGCCATCTGGCCCAAAGCTTGAAGAATCGCGTTCTTCGCTTGGTTTGAGCTCATCAACTTATCGAACTTACGGCCACCACTTGTCAGCTGCGCTGTCGTGTCTGCGATATTGTCTTTCGCTAGTGAGTGCGCACGCTTAACCTGATCTTGCTGCGTTTTAGACAAGCTATTGTTATTTAATAACTCTTCTGCTTGATCGAAGCCAGCTTTTTGCGTTTTAAGTACATTATTGCTCGCCATTTCATTCTTGATTTCTTTCCCTGCTTTGAAAGAACCAAGGGCACCAATAATTGCGGTAGCACCCGCTAGTACACCCGAAACGACTGCCATCGCGATCATCGCGCTTGCCGAGTTGTTTAGTTCTGCCGCTTGGCTTTCTAAACTCGCGACGTTTGCTTCAACAGCAATTTCACGTTGTAGCACTTGTTGCTCACGGCTCAGCTTTGATACTTGATACAACAATGTTAATAGCGTCAACGATTGTGATACCGCATCTGATGGTGACTTGATCACCTCCTCACCGTTAAGCGCTTTCATCGTTGTGCTCATTAATGAGCTCACCGTCGGTGCAAGAGCGCTCATTAGGTTTGCAACAACTTGAGCTTGGTTACTCACTGTAGGAGCTTTAGGTGTCTCTAACTGGTAGCGTGCTGCACCAGAAACACCTGACTCACTTTGGCTTTTAACAGCGCCCGCTTCAAGCTTTGTTTCCGGCGCTTTTTCTGCTTTGTTGGTTTTAATGGTGTCGCCTAAACCGTATAGTTCACCACGACCCGTTCCGCCTACTTTATCTAGCATAATAAACTCCTTATACCGTTGCAGGACGGCTTAACACCGTTTGCATAGTTTCACTTTTCGCTTGAATCATTTGCATGATGAGGCTCATCAGCTCTTGGAAGTCTTCCATCAACTTACCAATCTCTTCTTTGAGCTTATCAATGACAGCCTGGCTTAACGTCATTTTGGCTCGAAGGTCTGTGATATCAGCCTGAATCTCTGTCACGTGAGCATTGTTAGCAGCATGGACACTGTCCGTTGCGCCTTTACCCACATTGACGGCAAGATCGACGGTTTCTGCGCCATAACGAATCGCTTTCGCTGTTGTTGTCGCAGCTTTTGTGCCCATATCCGCCACTTTCGCCATGTTTGCAGCGGCTTTCGTAGCGATTTCCGTGACCTTTTGAGCTACCTTACCAGCACCTTTTGCTGCAAGTTTCGCGATACCGCCAGCTGCTGCACCACCAAACGTCACAACAGCTCCAATAACCGCGACGGCGATTTCTAATGCCATTACGACTTTGTTTAGCACATCGACATTTACGCCCGCTTCTTTTAGCGCATCTTGAACGGCTGGCTCTTGCAACGCCATGCTCACTGCTCCCATGACGCCACCAGCGATCATAAGTGCACCGGCTGCTGCACCAACACCCGTTGCCACCATTACGGCACCAACAACAATAGAAACCACCGCACTGATCCAACCAAAGATCTTCGCTGCTAAGCCTGATTTTTGGGCTTCTTTTGCAGCGGCTTCCGATTCTTTGATTTTGTCTTGGTTTTCCACCATCTCTTTTTCGTGCTTAGCTTTTGCGACCTTCACTTCCTGAATTTTCAGCTCGTTTTGAGCACTTTTCAGTTTATCCGTGATAGCAGCAAGCTCTACTTCAAAATCATCAGCAGATCCTGCGATGATTTTGACGGCAATCGAACCTGTTTGGTCTGCAACTGCATGGAGAGATTTTGCAATGGTATCGACGATCTTTTGCAGCTGTGCCATGGCTTTTAGCGTCAAATCATTCACTTTGTCACTAACAGCTGCGTTAGGTGCATCTAACTGAACTTTTACTTTTCCGGTGTTCAGTACATCTGCATCTTTACTCTTCACGTTTTCTACCGTCACAGAAGGCGTCGCTGTAGACGCCGTTTTCTGCACGTTATCTAACGTGGCTTGGCCAGATTCAGGGCTATAAACCTGTGTCTGGATGCGGTCAAGTGCAATAGAACTCATAGTCTAATTACTCCTTTTTATTTCTCACCGCTTCTAACATGATGCCTGCACGCTCATGCAAATCTGCATATTGTGATTTTCCGGCAGACATCTCCTTCGCGCTGTAAAACCCACTCTCTGCTTCTGTCAGTTGTTCCAGTTTCAGGTGACATTCAGCAGAGTGAAAAGGTGGGCGTGGATCATTTACGTCCACTAGCGCTGCGTAGCTGTAGGCGTCTATTGCCTGCAGATACTCACCCAACTCCTGACGAGCCGCGCCAAGGCCAATGAAAAATCGCGCCTGATAATGATCAAGCATGCTGAGTAATTGAAATACTTTCGCTGCTTGCTCAATCTTTCCCGATTGGAAAAAGTTGTAACCTACGGCATAAATGTGTTCGATGGTGTCCTGAGACACATCGTGCAACATTTTTAGCGTGCCTCCCTCTTCCAGAAAAGACAGCAGCTCTTCTGCTTGCATTTGGGATGGATCGGTCGCGTTTGTTTTAGTCATGGTTGGTTATCCTTAAATGGCTCGTAGGATTTCTTGTAAAATACTGTGGTACTTCTGAACAAACTTGTTCATCGCTTCAACGGTCGAGTTGTATTGAGAACTGGTGTCGTTCAGCTCAGTGGTTTTGATTTGCACTTCATCGTTAAGCAACTTGGATTTAGCACTGACAGAACTAGAAAAATTAGACAGTTTTTTCGACTTCTCTTCGTCTTGGTACGACGCACCATCACCGATAGTAATACCTTGTGTTTGAAGGAAGTCTCGATGGTTTGTTATCTTATTATCCGTCAAATACTTGTACTCAGGTGAAGCTTCAAAATCCGTTTGATTGCTGTAGTTAAAGTCACTCGCTTTGAAGTTACTTTCTGGATATCCCGGCTTATAAACCCCATCAACACTTTGCGTAGAGTGAATTTTTGATTGCACAACACCAAAAACTTTAAGCTGTATTGTGAGATCCTCTAATGCCTCTTTCTGGTCATTACGTTTCTCTAAACGGTTAACACGACGCTCATTTAGTGCAAGCAGCACTTGCTCATCAAAACGGTCTCCAATGCTGGACTCAACAACCGCCAACAAATCACGAGCCGTTAGAGAGTGCTCTGCTCTCACCTCGCGATCCGCTTTCTCTTTATCGGTGATATTGAGTAGACGCTCTTTCAATGCTCCTAAGTTCTTGCGCAATGCCTCGTATCGCTCAGTAAATGAAGCCCCGGTAGATTCACCTTTTACTATTTTTTCAAACTGTAATCGGATATCTCGTTCGGTGTTTTCTTTGATCAAATTAACTTGAGCTGCCGTTATTTGTGTCTTTTGGACATCGGCTATCGCGCTGTCCTGGTAAAAGTCGTCGATTTCTATATTTGTTAAACTCACCGCGAAGTTGGCGAACAGACTAGAAAGGGTCAAAGGCTCAGTTCCACCAATGACAGTATTAAGTGCTGCTTTTAGATTGTTCGTTCCACTCGCCTCACCATAAGCTGCGCTATATTGGCCTTTCACTTGAGCGGCCATTTCATCTAACGCTTCTTTAAGCTGCTGTTTAGAAATACCAGGAGTCCAGGTAATTCTGCTAGCTAGCGCACTTGCGTCATCGGTGCTTAAAGTAATACCAATGCCTTGAAAACTACTTTTTAATTGAGCTGAGACTTGAAGGGCGAAACTCTCTTTAGTCAACAGAAAGTCCGAGCTCTTCAGTTGCGCGAGATTAACGGAACCTAAGCTACTAAAGGCATTGCGAAGAAAAGAAATAGAAGCATCTCTCACTTCACGGGAGCCCATTTGATTAGCAAGCTCTGCAACAAAAAGAGAAATTTCTTTGGTGGCATTAGCCAGTTCTGTCTCAGAGAGGTTGGCGATCTGCTCCGCTTGGTTACTCTGAGTGCCCAAATTAAATTGACTAACAAACTCAGTAGACAACGAGCTATCTACGTTTTCCGTCAGTAACTTACTAAACCAAGCCTGAAACTGATTTGATAGCGTTTGGTTTGTTTGAGCATTAAACTCGGCTGCGGTTAATTCGCCATCTGAGTTAGCACTTTGTAGCGACTTTATCCAAACAGATACGGTGTCGGTCAATGATATACCAGCAAACGCGTTATTTTTCGCTTTTAGGTTTTCAAGTGTATCAACATAAAGCGCGATACTTTGTGATTCCGTTTGTCCCGAGATAGTTGGCAATGAAGAGATTAGAGAGGCAAGTTGCTGAGTCTCTGCTTCACCCAGTACAGGGGTAAATGCCTCTATCAAGTTTTGTTGGAAAGTGGGTAATGGTGCACTACTCGCAGCTGTGTCTGTTGCTCCTGTCGTAGAGCCAGTCATTTTCATATTCGTCATTTCCAAACCTCTAAATCATCATGCCGCGCATCACTGTGGGACGCTTTCTGCGTTTACCTGACGTACCTTGTAGCTGATTTTGTTGTTGCCGGCGGCGCTGGACTTCGTCTATTAGCTCTTGCTCTGCACGTTTCATGGTATCTACTGGCGCTTTTATACCGCCAAGTAAAACATCCCCCGCAACAGGACCAACACCTAAGCCTTCCAATAGCTCGTTAAAAATATCGGTTCTGTCTTCAGCTTTTCTAATGGCAAGCTCAGCGTTCTCAATCGCATCGGTAAACGGTTGCTTCATCTTGATTCCTATCTTAAAGCGGGTCATCTCATCGGTGCTGTCAGTAACAGTCGTGAGTTTTTACTTTTTCAACTTTTTCAAAGGTCTATAATCTGCTAGGCGTAAACAGTACCAGTCGTCTAGCTCATCATGGCTTGCACCGCATGCTTTTAGATAGAACTGTGCCAATCGCTGGCTGCTCATGTTGCTACCACGTAACACATCGACGTTGCCGCGAATGACCCAATCGGAGGGATAAAGTTGAATGGCATGTTCAGCCAAAAGAAATAAGCCGGCAAAGGGGTTACTCAACCCCAATTTTGGACGAACGCGTTTCAGAAGAACGATGATGATTTCACCGTCCTCCACCCGAAAAACGAGCTCTAAGCCCTCAACTTCAATTCGATAACCAAGTTGAATTTCACTTTGTTGCCAAAAGTATGGCGTCACTTCGATCCCCGCTTGCGCCAGCGAGAGTATTAGTTTTGTTTTCATTACATCCCCACCCTTCCAAGTGGCTGAATATTGATTTGCTGGGTTAGTTCTTGAAATGACAAAACGGGCAGATCGTAGTATTCCGATTCAATAAGCTTTCGCACATATCGGCGTACATCCATAGACACAACTAGCACAGGTTTATTCGGCATGCGGCTTAAGTCACCAATGGTCTGTTTCACATCACTGACAAATTGTTGCGTTACTGACGGATCTAACGCCAAGTAACTCCCTGCTGAGGTTTGACGAATACCGCTGCGTATTGTGTCTTCGAGATTTTGATCCAATAAGTAAGCGGGCAACATGTTTTGTCCGCTTGCGTATTTGTAGCAAATGTAACGTTTTAAGCTGGAACGAATGTACTCCGTCAGCTGTACAACATCTTTCTCTTTTTGGCCCCACTCAACCATCGCTTCCAAGATCACGCGAAGGTTTCGGATAGAAATGTCTTCAGAAACCAAGCGTTGCAAGATTTCCGTCATTTTTTGCAACGGAACAATACGCTGGGCCTCTTTGACTAGCTCCGAATAACTGCCTTCCATCTGCTCCAACAGATAACGCGTCTCCTGAATACCAATAAAGTCTTGTGCGTACTCCTTGAGAACATGAGACAAGTGGTACGTTAAAATCCTGTCGGGTGTGAGAAAACCGACATGACTGGCTACGAGTTTTTGCTCATAACTCTGTGCCACCCAAATGCTAGAAATACCAGGTAGAAAATCTTCATCTTGCTCATAAGGCACGCCTAATAAATCGATCTGTTCATTCCCTTCTGTCACCAAGAGTTGATCTTTAACAATTCGTCCTCGTGCAACCGGGACTTCTTGTAACTGAATTAAGTACTCGCCATTTTGCATCCCCTCGTTAAAGCGCAGGTGGATGCCTGGGAAAGGCACGCCTAGGTCGAGATATAGTGCGCGTCTAACCCTTGCTAGCTCTTCATTTAATGCGACCGCTTCCAAGCTTTCCTGAAGGCTCGCGTCAAGATCGATCAAGAGTGGGACCGTCATGGCAAACTCTTCTTGCTCACCTAATTTGCCTTTACTGTTTCTAGATGGAGTGGGTTTGTTTGGCTTCGCTGCTGGCGAACCGGCCCCTTGCGAAACAAAGCTTGATAAGTCGGTGCTATCTGATTCCGCTTGTTTTTTCTGTTGATAGAAAAGGAAGAAACCACCACCACCAACCACGGCGGCCAAGACCAGAAAAGTGATTTTTGGAAACCCAGGGATGAGCGCGAACAGCACCAAAAGCACACCACCAATAAGAAGCGCACGTGGCTGAGCAATCACCTGCCCACCAATGTCCGACCCAAGATCAGAAGAGTCTTCATGAGAAACACGCGTCACGATAATACCGGCGGTAATCGCGATAAAGAGTGCCGGGATCTGCGACACCAAACCATCGCCAACGGTCAAAATCGCAAATAACTCAAGTGCTTCAGAAGCACTCATGCCTTTTTGCGTTACCCCGATCGTGACGCCACCTAAGATGTTGACCACAATGATGACCAGACCCGCAATGGAGTCGCCTTTAACGAACTTCATCGCGCCATCCATCGAGCCATACATTTGGCTTTCTTTTTCAATCAGTGATCGTCGGTGCCTAGCTTCGTGTACGTCAATTACTCCAGCACGCATGTCACCGTCAATACTCATCTGCTTACCAGGCATCGCATCGAGTGAGAAGCGCGCACTAACTTCTGCTACCCTTTCTGAGCCTTTGGTGATCACCATAAACTGAACAATGGTAATGATCAGGAACACAACAATACCGACCACTAAGTTACCGCCCACAACGAAGTTACCGAATGTATAAACGATTTGACCAGCATCGCCTTGTAGCAAGATCAAGCGGGTTGTCGTGATAGATAAAGACAGACGAAACAATGTCGTGATCAATAGCACCGCAGGAAATGCAGAGAACTCAAGTGGCGTGGTGATGTAAATCGCTAACATAAGCAGCACCACCGCAATGCTCATGTTGGTGCCAATCAGCACATCCACCAGTGCGGTAGGAAGTGGCAATATCATCATAAAGACGATCGCGAGTAACATCACCGCAAGCATGATGTCTTTGCGTTGCCCTACTTTGTTTAGAATATCGATCAACTTATTCATGTGATTCACTATTTAAAGATTGCAGATAGCGTCGGTGCGCTTGGCGTGCCCCATCGACGTCATTTTGTTTCCAACGCGCTTGGCTTAAACAAAACCAGAGTCCTGCCGAGTCAGGATGAAGGTCGGATTTTAATAGGTGCTCACACACCTCAATCGCCCGGGTATATCGACCACTTTGTAAACACGCCACAGCAAGTGTTTGCATCGCCTCTTTGTGCTGCGGTTCTATTTCTAGAACCGCATCGAGAATAGAAATGGCATGCTCTGGCTTTTGGTATTGAACTTGTAGCGCAGCGTGAACAAGTAAGAGTTCAATGTCTTTGGATCTCAACATGTTGGTTAGACCTGGATAAGGAGATTGAGCGCCATAGTGAGGTAACGCTGATCAAGTTGTGTACTTTGTAGCGTTTCAGATGCTTTGATAAAAGAAGCGGAGCCTGAATCCTGTGCAAGAACTTGCAGCTGAGCTAACGTTTCATCAAATTGTTGACGGTATTTTTCTGGACGCAACAACTCTGAGTGCAGCAGCTTGGGCTTAGTTAACGCGATGAGATATTGGTCTGAAGGCCGGAGGTCATAGAGCTTCTCTAAATGTGTAGCGACCGCCTGACCATCAGGAAGCAATTGAAATCGCTCTGGGAAATCGGCCTTAACTTCACTATGAGTAACATGCGTAAAGGCTTCGATGCCTACGTTTAAAGTGCTGACTCGAGTCATGAGCCTGCCACATCGTTATGTAGACGAGCCAAAAGCGTAAACGCTTGCTCTAAGGTCGGAAGTGTTACTTCTTCTCCTTTTAGCCTTGCTGAAAAAACCAGAGTTTGTTCATCTAACAAGCCGGTTTTAATTTCGAAAGGCCAGCCTTGATCGGCATGACACAAACACAGTGCACTTTGAATAATGTCACTGGTTTGATGCCAAGATAACGCTCGAGACAACATCAAGAATAACTGCTCACCCTGTCGCTTAATATGCAGCGTACCACTTTGCTCAAAATCCAGCTGCACCCGTCCAGCTGATGAGAAATCGACGGCATCGAGCCCCATTCCTCGGCAAAATTCATCGACGGATGCATCAATCCAACTCATCTTCCCACGCTTCCTCTTCTTCTATATCAATGGCTTCGTCTAGCGCCTTTTGTACCGCTTGGATTAAATTCTGTCGTTGTTCTTCATCGGCGAATACGTCAATTGGGATTGCGCGAACTAACTTATGGAACTCTCGAAAAAAATCGATTTTTTGTTCTACCGCCGTCAATTCCATTGCGTTGGCGACTTTCCATATCTCATCACTGCTTACCCATCGCTGCTCTACCAACGCAATCACATCAGCCATCAAATTAGAAACTTGATAAGCCATAATTCGTCCTTTCCGGTTTAAACATTTGGAACAGCTGACTCACACGATCTTGCAACGTATTTAGAGTTTTGAGTTTTTGCATATCGGACATCAACCACTGCAACTTAACCGAATCGATACTGCTACCTTGAACACTAAGATCTGCACTCATGCCTTGCAGCATAAAGTCAACAGCGGTCGATACCTCCTGCTCACCAAAGCGCGCCACCACATCTTGATAAGCAGCGCCGAGCCCTTGATAACTATGAACGGTATCGCGGTAGAAGCCGCGCAGCTGATGCAAAGAGCTAAACTCTTGCTCTTGGCTGTATTCATCAGCAAAATTTGAGACGCGAATTTCCGTATCAATTTGAGACCATGTATCAGGGTTTTGCTCGATTCTTAGAAGTGCTTGGTCAATCAGCGCTAGTAGGTGTTTACTTTCTGGACTCGCACTCAAAAACTTTTTCACGGCTTTTAGCGCGAGGTATTGATGGCTTTTCTCCTCGGAAAACCCATTCAAATAGGCTTGCAATTGCGCGATGGTCGAGATATTTCCTCCCGCCATTTTTGTAGCCAAATCTTTGATCTTTTGATTCTTTTCAAGATCAGGGACTTTTCTTAAATAGTCCGAAACGAGTTCATGTGCTTCATTAACTCGAACACCACTGTCTTTCACTTTGCGCTTGGTCAGATCTTTCTCTGCTTTTTCGGAACCGAGTGAAGTGAGTTCTTCCATCGCATCAAAAAGTGATTGTGTGGCATTGTGAACACGGACGGTTTCACCGCGATAATTGCCTTTTTGTGAAACGTCGGGGCGAGACGATTCCAACCCGTTTTGGATAGACGCATCAAACTTTGGATTTGTTGCGATATGATTGTTGATAATACTCATTCACTTGCACTCCTTCCGCACAATACAGGCGAATTATAGGAAGTGCGCTTTTTTGAAGCTGTCAAAATCAGACGTGTTTTTTTAGTGCGCTTTCAGTTTTCTAAAAACTCCCGACTGATATTCACTATAAATTGATTCTTATACTTTCTATTCTCTCAGCATCAATCATTGCGCATATTTTTACCTTGAACGATTTCTCATACATCACTGATATCCAACAATCTGCGATTAAACACACGCGTTTGATCCAAATTCGCGGGCGCGTTACACAAGTCACCGGCACCATTATCAAAGCTGTCGTCCCTGGCGTTCGTGTAGGTGAACTGTGTGAGTTGCGTAATCCCGATCAAACTCTGTCTTTGTTAGCGGAAGTGGTTGGCTTCCAGCAGCATCACGCTCTGCTCACCCCGTTAGGAAATATGTTTGGGATTTCCTCAAATACAGAAGTAAGCCCAATGGGCAAAATGCACGAAGTGGGTGTTGGCGACCACCTGTTAGGTACAACGCTTGACGGGCTTGGACGTCCTTTCGATGGTACGCAGAGTCAGGAACCAAGTGCTTGGTATCCTGTTTATCGCGATGCGCCACCACCAATGCAACGTAAACTAATTGAAAAGCCAATCTCTCTTGGCGTTCGATCCATTGATGGGCTACTGACCTGTGGTGAAGGTCAGCGCATGGGTATTTTTGCAGCGGCTGGTGGGGGTAAAAGTACCCTACTGGCAAAACTGATTCGCTCCGCAGAAGTTGACGTGACCGTTCTCGCTTTGATTGGTGAACGTGGACGCGAAGTGCGCGAGTTTATTGAGCATGACCTAGGCGAAGAAGGAATGGCCAAATCGGTTTTAGTGGTCGCTACCTCTGATCGCCCAGCAATGGAGCGCGCCAAAGCCGCTTTTGTTGCCACTTCTATCGCAGAATATTTTCGTGACCAAGGTAAACGCGTGCTACTTCTGATGGATTCTGTAACGCGTTTCGCCCGCGCACAGAGGGAGATTGGACTAGCCGCAGGCGAGCCACCAACACGACGTGGCTATCCGCCTTCTGTTTTTGCCGCTTTGCCAAAGCTGATGGAACGAGCTGGACAATCAGACAAAGGATCAATTACAGCACTGTACACCGTGTTGGTGGAAGGTGACGACATGACGGAGCCTGTCGCGGATGAAACTCGCTCAATTCTAGACGGGCACATCATTCTCTCGCGCAAACTTGCGGCAATGAACCATTACCCCGCCATTGATGTACTTCGCTCAGCAAGCCGAGTGATGAATCAAATCGTTGAACCCGATCATCAGGCGTCTGCTGCTCATATTCGCGAAATGTTAGCTAAGTATGAAGAAGTTGAACTGCTAATCAAAATTGGCGAATACCAACATGGCGCAGATAGTCGAGCGGATTTGGCCATTGCACAAAGTGATAATATACGCGCCTTTTTACGCCAAGGCACTCATGAACCAAGCGATCTTGATGGCGCTATCGCTCAACTTAAAGGGATGGCGAAACAATGATAGAACGCTTATTAGAAATCAAAAAAATTCGCGCTGAACGTGCGGATAAAGCCGTCAAGCGTCAAGAATACCGAGTGTCAAACGCCGCAGCACAGGTTCAAAAGGCCGAACGTTCTGTCGCGGACTATCACGTTTGGCGCCAGGAAGAAGAAGAGCGACGTTTTGCTAAAGCAAAACAACAAACACTCGTTCTCAAAGAGCTAGAAACATTAAGACAAGAAATCGCGTTGTTAAGAGAGAGAGAAGCCGAACTTAAACAACGTGTGGCCGAGTCAAAAAAAGCGCTTGAAATCGAACGCTCGGCACTTAAAGAAAAGCAAAAAGAGGCGCGACAAGCCCATAAAACCAAAGAAAAATTCGTTCAGTTGCAGCAACAAGAAGTCGCGGAAAAATCGCGAGAAAGGCAATACAAAGAAGAACTCGAACAGGAAGAGTTTCGCACTGTCGACATTATCTAAAGGTTCACTATGCGCATTACCCCAACAACTGAAGCATCGAATACGCTGCACAAATCAACGCCAGAACAAGTGCCTCTCGAGAAGGAGGCCGAGCTTCAATCACAATTCGAGCATGCAATGACGAAGAAGCCTAGCAAGGGAAAGGAGTCTATCGTTGCGAATCCCCAAAAAAATCATAGTGGCGAAGAAGACATACCGGTAAGGCACAAGACATCTCAAGGTCTAGATAAGAAACCTACCCTATCGAATCAAGAAGCCAACGCTGACAAAAACATCTCCACTTTAAAAGGCAAAAGTGACGTCGTCACTAAGAGAGACGTAGAGAAATCGCAAGACGACGCAGAAAATAGCGAAGAAATAATTAGCGAAAACAATAAATTGCTTAAACATGATGGAAAAAGCGATGGCGACACAGTTCTAAGCTCCCCTTCTACCGAGCGTGTTGATCCTCACTTTCAAGCTCAAGCTCATTTGAAAGATGATAAACCGACGCCGATGGATAAACATACCTCGCCGGATTGTCTCTCTACGCTTGAATCTGGCTTGCTTCCCCAAAGTGCGACAGAGACAGAGCTCGCTCAAGATGGGATTAACATTGTTGGCTTAACGAAAAAGCAAACTGAAAAAACGCACAATAAGCGTGCAACTCCGCCGCTACAGAATACAGGCAAACGACCAGACCAAACTGGTGGCCTGCCTGAAACCAAGCCTCTTGAAAAAATCGTGACGAAAAGCGCACTAGTCGCCGTTAAAACGGATGAAGAAAAAGTGCCTTCTCAACCCTTTGCAAGTGCGGTAACACAAGGCGATGTCATCCTAAAAAGTGTTGCTTCGCAGGCTCAACCAAGCCCAACGCGAGACGTAAACCAATTACTCCAGCAATTGGTGGACAAAATCTATGTTGCTCTACCAACCGCATCGGACAACAAAGAGGTTCGGCTGTTTCTAAGTGAAGGGCAATTAAAAGGTGGTGAAATCCACATAAAGTTGGACGCTCAAGGGTATAGCGTGACGATTCGACAAGAGCATGCCCTTTCCATTATTAGCCAGCAAGCTAGACAAGATCTTGCTGAACGGCTAAACCGATTCGGCGGTGAGCAGCCACTTCGCTTAGCGATCAGCGAACAAACTCAACAGCTCGATCAACAACAACATGAACAACAACACTCACGCCAACAACGCAGCGTGTATGAAGAATGGCAAGCGGAGAATGACCTATGACGCCGTTAATAATACCCAAAGTGGATGCAGAAAGTATCGCGCTCAGCAATCAACTTTGTGCAAAACAGTGCCACTTCCAAGGGACTGATGGTCAGAGCGTATCGATTACTGTTGCTCAAATCCCTTCATTTGAAGGGTTCCGTTTAACCACGTTGATTGGAGGGCAAACCCTACAAGTAGACTTTTCTCGTGCGCAGCTCCAACATTGGCTGAAATCGACCTTAAATGCTACTGCGTTTGAGTCCCTGCCTAACTCCCTCCAGTTAGCACTTTTGAGCTCACAGATAGAACCGCATAGTGAGGCAATCAAAGCGCTATTTGGTCAGTTACCCATTCTTAGTCAACTACAGCCGTTAGAGGCGAGCCAGGCCCAAGAGCATACTTTAATGTTAACCCTCAATAAGCCTAACGGCTCTCTTTGTTTGTGGGTTAGCGAAGGATCAGACGTGTTGTTGGATGCGCTACCAAACAGCGCTGCTCTACAAGCTCGACACCTCGCTTTACCTGTGTGGTTAAGTCTTGGAAGGACCCATTTGACGTTAAGCGAATTTAATTCGCTCGAGCTGGGAGATGTCATCTTTTTTGACGATGGTTACATCGCCAAGCAACAAGCCATTTTTCAAGTATCTAACCAGAATCTCTGGCGCTGCCAGCTAGATGACCAAACTCTTCACATTATTGAAAAAGAAACCAATATGAATGACGTAAACACTTCAGAAATGTTAACCGACCACCAGCAACTGCCTGTGGAACTCACGTTTGATATCGGCCATCAAACCATCACGCTAGAGCAGCTTAACCAGCTTCAGCCAGGGTACGTATTCGAGCTAAACCAGCCTGTATCTAAGCCGGTAACATTGCGTGCCAACGGCAAAATCATTGGTGAGTGTGAACTGGTTAATGTTAACGAACATTTAGGTGTGCGCGTACTGGAGCTGTTCGGTGGCACGCAGGAGCCAGCATGATCCAGTTACCCGACGAGCTCAATCTCATTGTCAGCTTAGCACTGCTGGCACTGATCCCATTTATCGCCATGATGGCGACGTCGTTTGTGAAACTCGCCGTTGTATTCTCACTGCTGCGTAACGCTCTCGGTGTACAGCAAATTCCGCCGAATATGGCGCTTTACGGATTGGCTATCATTCTGTCAATTTTCATCATGGCTCCCGTCGGGTTTGAAACCTACGACTACGTAAAGCAGCATGATATCTCCCTTGAAGATTCTGCAAGTGTAGAAGGCCTCATTGAAAGCGGTTTACAGCCTTATCGAGAATTTTTGAAAAAGCATATTCGGGAAACCGAAGCCATATTCTTCACTGATGCTGCACGCACATTGTGGCCACAGAAGTACGTAGACCGTTTAGAGTCGGACAGCTTATTGCTCTTACTGCCCGCATTTACCGTCAGCGAGCTTACTCGCGCTTTTGAAATTGGCTTTCTGTTGTACTTACCGTTCATCGCTATTGACCTAATTGTGTCGAATATCCTACTCGCGATGGGGATGATGATGGTATCGCCAATGACGATTTCCCTCCCCTTCAAATTGTTGCTTTTTGTCTTGCTTGACGGCTGGACAAAGCTCACCCACGGCTTAGTGTTGAGTTACGGTTAATCACGGAGAAAGTATGCATTCTGCTGAAATCATTCATTTCACGACTCAAGCATTAACCCTAGTGTTGTACTTGTCATTACCGCCGATTTTAGTCGCAGCATTGGTTGGTACATTGGTGTCGCTTATTCAGGCGTTAACTCAGGTCCAAGAACAAACGTTAGGCTTTGTGGTCAAGCTTATCGCGGTCATTATTACGCTGTTCGTCACAACGCAATGGCTAGGGGCAGAGCTCCACGCCTTCGCCTCGCTTGCTATGGATAAAATTCCTCAAATACGATGAGTTATCACGACTTACACCAGGCTTTATTTTTGTACAGCCTGACGTTACCTAGGTTAATGGCATGCTTCATCTTTTTGCCTATTTTGAGCAAGCAAATGTTAGGCGGCACCATGGTGAGAAATGGTGTGCTTTGCTCACTCGCACTGTTTATATTTCCGATGATTAATCAGCAAAGCTTGCCCGCAGAAACCGACGGCATTTGGCTGATAATGATTTTGGGTAAGGAGGTATTAATTGGGCTATTGATAGGGTTTGTTGCTGCTATCCCCTTTTGGGCGATAGAAGCGGCCGGTTTTCTGGTCGACAACCAACGTGGGGCTGCCATGGCAAGTATGTTTAACCCAACGCTAGGCTCACAATCCACACCAACAGCGGTATTACTGACCCAAACGTTGATTACCCTGTTCTTCTCTGGCGGGGGCTTTGTCACTTTTATCTATGCGTTATTCAAAAGCTATACATCTTGGCCGATCGTGGACTTTTTCCCAACCGTTAACGACGCATGGGTGAGTTTCTTCTACGCGCAATTTGAACAGCTTATGTGGCTTGGTGTGTTGATGTCCGCTCCACTAGTGTTGGCAATGTTTCTTGCTGAGTTTGGTCTGGCGCTTATCAGTCGTTTTGCACCGCAATTGAATGTTTTTTTCCTTGCCATGCCAATAAAAAGTGCCATCGCGAGTGTTTTACTGATCGTGTATCTCGGAATAATGATGGATCACTTTGAAGTACAGTTTTACGGCATTACCCGATTCGCAGAACAACTCAATACCATTTGGCAATAACGCTTAGGATTCTTTATGAGTGCAGAAAAAACAGAGCAACCCACCGCAAAAAAGTTACGCGATGCTCGACAGAAAGGTCAGGTTGCCAAAAGCCAAGAAATCGTATCGTCTGCATTAATTTTGGCGCTCATAATTGTACTGTTTGCGTTCGCCGATTATTACATGTCGCACATCTCAGCGCTTATTCTCCTACCAAGTAAGCTTGCTTATCAGGGTTTCCAAGATGCGCTAGTCGATGTCGCTATCGCCATCGCAAAAGAAATTGCCTATCTACTCGCTCCGATTATTCTGGTTGCTGCACTCGTCGCCATCTTTTCCAATATGGGGCAGTTCGGATTCCTATTTAGTGGTGAATCCGTTAAACCCGACATCAAAAAGATCAATCCCGTCGAAGGGGCCAAACGCATTTTTTCCCTTAAGAGTGTGATTGAGTTTATCAAGTCGATCCTTAAAGTCTCTCTTCTTTCCTGCATTATCTGGGTGACATTACGCGGTAACATCAACGCTTTAATGCAAATTCCAACTTGTGGGCTAGAATGTGTCCCGACCATTACTGGCGTCATGATTAAACAATTAATGATTATCTCTTCGGTAGGCTTCATCGTCATCGCTGCCGCAGATTTTGCGTACCAGAAATTTGATCACACGAAAAAGCTCAAAATGAGCAAGGACGAAGTGAAACGCGAATACAAAGAGATGGAAGGCAGTCCAGAAATAAAAAGCAAACGTCGTCAGTTGCATCAAGAGCTACAAGCCTCCAATCAACGCGAAAACGTTAAACGTTCTAATGTATTAGTTACAAACCCAACACATATCGCGGTTGGCCTTTATTACAAGAAAGGCGAAACGCCCCTGCCCGTCATCACTTTGATGGAAACCGATGCGGTAGCCAAACGTATGGTCGCAATCGCTAAAGAGGAAGGCGTGCCTGTGATGCAAAAAGTCCCTCTTGCTCGTGCACTATACGCCGACGGTAACGTCGACCAGTACATCCCAAGCGATCTTATTGAGGCAACTGCGGAAGTGCTTCGTTGGTTGGCTTCGTTAGAGTCCGAGGCGGACTAACAAACCACATCCCATTCAAGATCTGGGCTTACAACTACCCAGCTTTCAACCTCGATACTTTCAACGCTATAATGCGGTATCCTTTAACTGTATGTTGTTTTTATGAAATCTAGCTTAAGCATTCGCTCCTACACGAAACGTATGAGCCGACATACTCATAGTGATTATCATCAACTGGTGCTTCCTCTCCAGGGCAACATACATATTGATATGGATAGCTATGTCGGAAAGGTGGCGGTTGGCGACTGCATAGTCATCCCCAAAAGTTGTGCTCACGGTTTTAATGCCGAAGAGTCATCACGCTTTATTGTTGCGGATATGACCACTTTGCCCACTCATTTGATGGATAATAGTGTGGCTGTGTTTTCGATTAGCCCGCCTCTACTGAGCTTTATCCAGTTTGTCGAAAAGCAACTTGAGTATCAGGTTAATGATGAAATTGAAAACTCAATGGTTGCAACCTTCTATCTGTTGCTGGAGCAGCAAAAGCGGTCTCGCTCCGTGGATTCGCGTATTCGAGATGTACAGGTTTTGATCGCCGAGCAGCTTTATCAGCCACTCACCATTGCCTCGTTAGCTAATGCCGCTTGCTTGAGTCCGACGCAGTTTAAAAAGCTTTTTAAAGAGCAGCTAAAAATGAGCGTCCATAAGTACATTACACTACAACGTATGGAAAAAGCCAAAGCACTACTGACTCATACAGACCTTCCAGTCCAGTTGATAGCTGAACGAGTTGGCTATAGTGACCTTTCCGCGTTTAGTCGACGGTTTTCAATGCATTTTGGCATGTCTCCTAGAGAGTTTTCCCGGTAGTCACTAAAATAGTCCTCTGGAACAAGTATTCCGTCTTTTCAGCACAAAAATCTCTATCGCTTTCTTTTATTCTTTCTACCCTAAAACAGCCATTCACTAGGTAGAAATTACAGTGTTAAAAAAACATTTCACCGACTATCAATTAGGAACTTTATCCATACTTTTTGCTTCAACCCTGTGGGGAACGACGGGCACCGCTGCCAGCTTGGCACCGGATGTCAGTGCTCTCGCCATTGGCGCATTTTCTATGGGTATTGGTGGGTTTATGCAAGCATGTCTGTCTGCGAAGTCACTGAAGAGAGATTTTCGAAAAGTCGTACATAAGAAGAAAACGTTACTGGTTAGTATTATCGCCTTAGCCACCTACCCACTGGCTTTTTATTCATCAATGCGATTCGCCGGTGTGGCTATTGGTACGGTTATTTCTATCTCCACTGCACCTTTCTTTTCTGCTTTGTTAGAGTGTCTCTTTAGCCGAAATAAGACCATAACCAAGCGCTGGGTGATGAGTTTCGCAATCGGGGTCATTGGTATTACCTTGTTGTTGGCTTCTGAGTCATCCGCAAATAGCTTATTTGATCATGATATGAAGCATTGGGGTGTATTACTTGGCCTATTGGCAGGTTTGACGTACGCCATTTACTCATGGGGAGTAAAGGCTATGATTGACCACGGCATTGAATCGCAAACGGCCATGGGAAGTGTTTTTGGTATTGGTGGAGTTTTGCTTCTACCAACACTTTTCATCACGGGTGATAATCTATTTGCATCGTCAACTAATACGACGGTCATGCTCTACATGGCCTTGATTCCAATGGGGTTAGGTTACGTCGCTTTTGGGTTTGGGTTACGATTTGTTACAGCCAGTGGAGCTAGCATACTCACGCTATTTGAACCTGTTATCGCAGCAGCACTAGCAGTTGCGATTGTTGGGGAAGAAATTTCTTTCATTGGTTGGGTTGGTATAACGTTGACACTTGTGTGTTTGTTTCTTCAGTCGAAAAGTTAAATTCAATGGCGATGAGCCAGCCCCAAAAAGTAACGCTGACGGTAGATAAAGTAAGGAGCAGCACCTACTCCCTACTTTACCATTTGAAATTACACCCAGCCTTCTGCCAAGTACATCAATCGCAATTGACTTGGTGAGCCTAATTTTTCTAGCGCACCTAACTGGACGTCACTCAGGTTTGGGCATTTATCAAGATAAACTCGTCCGTTTGCTGCATCTAGGGGGAGCTTGTAGGTGAGCTTTTCGTTTATTTTACTTGCTTCCCCTTTATCAATCGCTCGAACAGCTGGCATGAGCCAATCCCAATCTTCTCCTAACAGTTTTTTAAATGCCCCGTTAGCAATAGACTCGGTTTTACTTGGTGCATCCTCTGGGCTTAGCTTCAAGATAGAGTCTACGTCAGGGACCAAGTGCTCACTTGGTTCTGAACCCAACATCTTTTTCAGTGTTAATCGAGCGGCTTCCATCTCTTGTGCCTCTTTAGGCGCTTGAGGAGAAGTCATTGCAGTATTCTCCTTAGGACCAAGGTACGCCATTAATGCACGGACAGAAGCCGGATCTTGCATACTGAAGGTAAAGTCTCCTTTTGCATTGGAAACTTCAAGTCTAGGTAAAACACCAGACATTTCACCTTGCATAAGTTGCTCTTTTACTTCCGTATTTAACCCGTATGCCCCAGCTTGGTTCGCCACAAAACCACCGCCGCTCATGATAGCAGTCGTTGCCGCAGAACCGATTGCCTCTTTTGCTATCGGTGTGACGCCCACCGTTGCTACAGAGCTAACACCGAACGTGCCCAGGCTCCCCGTCGCCATACCTAATGTAGCTCCAATGCCACCTTCAGCCGACAGTATCGCATGACCTTGAGCCAAGGTTTGCTGCATCGGCATAGAAAGACGTTGATCTCGCCCTGGCAGCTGTGAAATTTGTTCTAACTGATGATGGTAAGCCTCAGCATCACCATTTACGGCCGCTTTGTGCAACTCTCGACCTGTAGAAATCAATAAGCCAACGCCAGGTAATGCCAAGTTAATAACGGCGTTAACACCAGAACCTTTTAGCTTTTCTTTGCCCATCTGCAGCAGTTCAGCAGCAAAGCCATCCATTTTTCCCGGATACTGGGCTTCTAAGCTCACCTGCATACGCGGATCTTTGCTGATCGCATCAAACGTATTTTTAAGCTGCTGGTACGTATCGCTGCTCACTTTTATTTCATCCAATAGGCTGACAACTTCTAAGATTTTACGCTCAGTAAGTGGCTCACCGCGATAGCCTGAAGGACTCACTAGGGAGTAAGCCAACAGCGCAACCTCAGGTTTTTCTTGCTTAAGTAGCGCCTGCTTTAAATCAAGGTGAGTTTTGATGTTTTCTTGGAAAAACTTAGTGTATTTGCTTCTCAATACGCCTTCGTGAATAGAAGCAAACTTGTGACCTTTGTGGAATGTGGAAGGTTCTTTTACTTCACCTCTTTTACTGATCACTCGGTCATCTTTTTGCGCAGCAACTGCACGAAACTGCTCTAGATCAGGTACTGGGCTTTGGCTGATTTTTTGTGTTGTATTAACCATTTCTCTCTCCTACACACGAAGTGATTGAACATGAGCTTGTTCATGATTAGAGGTGGTTGGAATCGCTTGTTCCAACATTGCGAAACGCGCTTGCCACAGCTCGGCCTGTTCAATAACTTCGTGAAACCAAGCGGTAAGGTTCGTCGTATTTAGATGCTCAACGGGTTTACGTCCTGCTAAGACAAGCTGTCGACCATTTGGAGCTAAAGCAAGTGCGAGGTTGCCACTACCAATTCCTTGATAGTTAGCATGAGCAAGAAGCTCTAAACCTTTTAGTCGTTGTTCACCGGATTTTTCTAACCCTCCGAACGTTACAGACAACATCAAATCATCCGTATCTGTCGCGATGAAATACAACATGTAGCGATCATCGACCAGTAGCTGACAACGTTCATTTTCTTCAAAATTCAGTTCGGGCAACTCATTGAGTTGGCAAAACTCCAAGAGCAGTTGTTGAATCGTGTTCATAACTTTTTCCTTTTGTTTCAATAACTCTATTGAACAACGATTGCAGATTGAACGATGTCGGTAATGGCTTTATTTTTGTCACTTTTTCGCCTTCATTGTGAGGTTTTCCGCAGAAATCTCGCTCTAAAAACGAGTTTCCAGAGTAATAAAAAAGAGCAGCTCAGGGCTGCTCTTTCAATAAAGGTTAGATGCTTAGCATGGTGTATTTGCTCACTTCTTTTGCAGAGTGACTAACCCAGTTTATGGCTATCAAAAATGACTTCTGTTGGCGGGAACATATTCGAAACAGGTGGTCGTTGTGCATCTCCAAACATTGGTGCACCGAATGCAGATGTCGCCCACGGGTCAACAATTTTCACATCCTTACTCCACGTTGATGGATCTTTTATGTCGCTCCCCTCTTGTCGACCAACCAGTACATAAAGGTGTGTACCTGAATGACCCTTTTTAAACGCAACCACTTCTACTTTGGGTTCACTTTCAGGTGTTCCTGACATGCCTTGAATCATCTCAGCGGCGGCAGCAAAGGCAAATGTAGTACAGCAGCCGGCTTTCGCGGTTTGTACTGCCTTAGCAATGTTCTGTAGAGTGCTTAATTGCGGTGCGGTTCCTCTTTGTGCTGCAGCTTGAACTCCGTTTGCGGACATCGTCGCTCTGTGATCTTGCATGATTCGCGCTTGATCCGCGTGAAGCTCTTTTAGTCGTGGCTTTCCTTTTGTTTCATAAAACTGTGACCCCTTAACACCGAACGTATTTAAGTCCGTACAGGCAAAATCACCAAGCTTTTGAAGGTTGGCTTTATGTTCGTTGATAAGCGCGACACTCGATGAGGCTTTATTGGTTTTGGAAGAAGAGGCTGCCGTTTGTGCAGTGGGCCAATTTGAGCTAGGGCCAGACGACAATCTCTCAAGATTTTTCAGGCTCCCAAGCGTTAACTTGTTTTCACCGTTCAACACATTTTTCAGCATGAGCTTCGCAACATCTTTAGGAATACCCTGCTTAGTAAGCAGGTTCACTACAATATCTTTCGCTTTATTCTGGTGGCTAATACGCGCGCTGATACTTTTATTTTTTGGTGCACCCTCTTTAACAAAAATATCTTTGCCGTTGTGTGCTCGAACCTCTTTGTCGTCAGCCTGATTTTGTGTCGCCAAATGTGACGTTAACTGACTCAACGAGTGCATGTGCGATGTATTAATATTGACCATGTGTGATGCCTTAAACTTGAATAAATGCGTGTACGTCTGTTTGGCTAAAATCTACAACCGTGTTGTTTTGAAATAACTGTCCCCAAGTATCAACTAATTCATTCAACTGAATGATTAAGTTAGCAATGTTGGTGAGTTCACTTCCAGCCGCGATAGCAACTTGAAGAACAACGTCTTTGCGTGTTGGATTCACACAAAACTGCACACCACCTGTTTCTCGATACAAGAAGTTGTATTCAAGTAAAACTTGAAGTTTATCTAGCGTAATATCATCTTGTTCTATAAGCAGGTTTTTGGAAATCAATAACTCGCCTTTTTCCTCTACGAGCAGAACATCGACACTGTTGTTTTCAGCAAAATGCAGTGACCACATTTGATCGTCATACGCTGTCACGCGCTCAAGGTTCAGCACTTCTCCCAGCTCAGAGAGAAGCATATTAATCTTTCCTGTATCCATGTTGTGTCCTGTCTAATTTATTATAACTAAGTGACATCGATATATTTATTTCAGCGAAGCCACTTGGGTATAACGGCTCATTTAAATAAGCGAATAAGGATAAAAGAGATTTTATGGCGAGATAGAAACCGACACTTTATTTCAACGTCTCATTTTTATTGCTATTAGCCGTTTTATTGAGAAGAAAAATTAAGGTTAAGCTGGAAAATAAAAGAGCGGCAATCGCCGCTCCAAAAATTAAATAGAAGTAGAAAATCACTTAATACCGTGAAGGCTATTTTCTGCATCCATAGCTAAAGGATTGAACGAGTCGTTACGAAGTTCTGCTATCGCGTATAGCATGCGCCCCATGCGACCATTTCCATCGGTAAAGCCATGGTACCCGATAACTCCGGCGAACAAATGTTTACCTAAGTCTTTATCTTCTACAGGGTTCTCTTTCAAAAAGCCTTCAATGTGCTGCTTTAACATGCCCTCACCGCCAATACTTGACGGCAAAGTGCCACCCGAAATATTTGGCCCTCGGTAATCACGCTCAACATTAGGCACCAATCGAGCGTGTAGCTCTTTTAGGTTTTCCATATTCAATAAATCTTTACCATTAGACGCGTATTCTTTAAGTAAAGACGTAATGTTTTCGGCATCGTTTCCTTTAGAGTTAGAAGCATTAATGATCCACGCCGCAGCTCGTTCGACATTATCGGTGACGCCACTTTTGTTAAACGCGTCCTCTGCCAGTCCTTCAGCGTATACACCTTGGCTTAGATCGGTGCTTGCTAGACCTTCGATATGGCGTTGCGCCGATTTAAGATGCATCACCTCCATATCAAACACCGCTTGCATTTGAGTGATGCTACCTGCTGGATTTTTTTGCGCTGCAGACACACCACCGCCATAGTCTTTTACTACACGTCCAGCAAGCGACTTCGCTGCACTTTCGCCAATCAGTGATGTGAGGTTTTTACCAGAATCGGTTTCTAGCATTGATTCTGTCATTGCTCGCTCCGCTAACTGGTTTAGCTCAGCAGAGTGCGATTGGACCGTTTTGCTATCCAATTTTGCGAATGCATTTAATACATCTGATGCGGTTTTTATGCTTCCATCTTTGAAGAACATTTGTCCATGCTCAACAGAAGAAGCAGCTTGTAAACGCTGAGCTTGTCCTTGCTCATTATCAAATACGGCTTTTGTAAGGGCTTTCGCTACCGATTGTGGGCTACCTTCGCGAAACAGTTTTCCTGTCGCTTCAAAAAATCGCGCTACTGCACCATTCGTAGGATTGGCGCGAGTAAATTCTTGGGTCGCTGCGTTGATTTGGTATTCTTTGCCACCAATACTCAGCTTACCTTCGTTAAGTATCTCGTTACGAGCTTGCGGCATGGCGGCCTGCAACGCGCTAACACTTCCAAAACTGATCATGTTTTAAACCCTTAATGTGGAAAAATGAGTGGTATTCGTTTCCGGTACTTCGGTTGTTTTATTGGTTACTTCTTGTGTATTCGCACTTTTTAACCACTCGATGAAATTCGCAAATGACTCATCGAAAAAAGATGCAGTTAGCAGTTGCTGAGGCAGGTGTATGAAACCGATATATCCGGTCTCTTCCTCCCAGCATACCGCTGGAGAGCCTTGCGTTAAGGCATCTTTCATATGTTGATGCAAAATATCAGCACTCGGTTTATTACCTGAAATCAGCCCGATAAGCGTCACACGATCTTCTTGTGCACGAATTGTGATTGCTGTGTTTTGCTCAACGAGTAGATGGCAACAATCATCCTCATCAAAAACCAACGGCTCCAATTGGCAGCGGCTGGCAAAATCTGTCAGTAAAGAAGTTATAAATCCATTAGCCATTCGACTAAATAATCCTATTTTTGTTGTTTTAGAGGCGCTGCTTGGTTGCAACACTTATCAACTAAGCAGCTTTCTTAGGTGTATTCTTAAGGATTTATGGCAGTGAATATTTTAGAAATGGTCGGATTTTTTTTGTTTAAAGGCATTAAAATGAAAAAACTCAGCAAGTGCTGAGTTTTTGAGGTTCATTCATGAATCGTAATTTTACGCTCGCTGAGCTGCTTCACCATGGCTTGCTTTAATGCATGCAGCTGTCCATCAATACTGGCGTCGATGATCCCAACTTCTGTTTCCAAAATGCAGCCTCCATTTTTCAAGCGCGCATCTGCTACCACGTCAACATAACCGACTTCAGGGAAATCACTTAATACACCAGCCACCTTTTCTCTCACCTCAACAACCTGCTCTGGGTGGACATGTAAAATGACCTGCTTTTGGTTACTCACCAGTTGCAACGCTTCTCGAACTACACTCACCGTGGTATCGACATCATCGAAGGTATCGATGATCTTACGTACTGCTTCTAACACCACACCTGTCATTTTTTCTTCGACTTGCTGATAGTAGTCATTACAACGTGCTAAGGTTTCAACCATCGTTTGCGCATTTTCAATCTTGGCTTGTGCAAGGCCATCTTGATAACCACGTTGTTTTTCGGTTTCGTAGGCTTGTTGGGCATTAGCAATGATGCTTTCAGCTTTGGAGTTCGCGGCTTCAACTAAGTGTTGCGAATCCAGATAACTGGCATAATCTTTCGCTTTCAGCACCTTTAAGCCAGGTGCCAGCTGCAAATTGTCTGTTTTTATTTCAACAAATGAAACCATTGAGGAATAACCTGTTTTGCGATTTTTTTTGTGAGTCGATACGCCAGATCTCGTTGATCCGCTTCCAACCAGTTAGCTGTTTCCGCGTTTTCGCTAAGTTGCTTTTCTAATTTGAATTGCCAACGAAGAACAACATCTTCTGGTGAGTTAATCAAAATAAACCTCATCCAAAAATATCCCAGCGCCCTCATGCTTGCTTCAACAGACCTTTCATCCAATAGTTCTGGTAACGAACGCTGCCAGCCTTGCGGCCAGCTGGATAACAGCATCGGCCCGTTTTGAATTAAGAACCGAGCGCCTTCCAAACCAAATACGTTGTTCAGAACCTGTTTAGGATGTTTTAAGACAACGCTTCGCATCGCAACGCAATGCAAAGCTCCGCCCACCATCAATACGAGTTGGTTCAACGCATCCGCTGGGAGCAACGCCAAGCTATGGCAAGGTTTGTTAAAAGCCGTCTCAGGAACGGGAGATAACGCCCACTCATTTATGCACCATTGGTTAAACATGGGGTTATCTCTCCAGCCTTCGATATTTAGTAACCAAGGCTGCTTTTGCTCTATCCAACTTCTATGGATGTACTGGCAAGGCGCATAGTTAAACTGGTGTTGTACCTGCGCGAGTGGTGTTTCTGGTTTAACCACGCTTCGTGTTCCTACGACACCATGTAAAAGTAGCGATATTCGAGCCGATGAGTGCCGCTACCAAGAACACCAAAATGGCGATAAGATTATTCGCCGTCTCTTTGGTGACCTGAACCGACAAAATGCTTTTAAATTGATTGTTTTGAGTAGCAACTCGAACCTCTGATGAGGGTACCATCACTACGCTGATTCGATCGTAGTTCAGCCCCTCAATACTATTGTTCACTAATAATTTGATCTGCGGAACATATGAATCAAGCGCAATATCTGCTGCGTGTTTAATAAATACGGAGGCAGAAGCTGGAGTTGGGCGCTCTCCTGGACGCAGATCTTGATCTTCCAAAACAACATGAACACGTGCCACCAGCACGCCATCAATCTGAGATAAGGTTGACGAGAGTTCTTGAGATTTCGCATACACCAAACGTGCTCGTTCTGCTAATGGTGACGAGATCAAATCGTCTTTAGGAAACACCTCTTTCAGTGTAGAAAACTGCTCTCTTGGATAACCTTTTCGCTTTAGCGCATCTACCGCGAAGGCGATTTGAGAACTGTCTACCATTAACTTGACGGTGTTGTCTTTGTCAGGTTCTTTTGTTGCAACGACACCTTCGGATAGTAAGATCGACAACATCTCATTACCCTCTTTCTGAGTAACGTTGGTGTATAGCTCGGTCTGACAACCTACCAGAAACAACGTGAGCATGATGAAAACTGCTCTCATTTTATTCATCATCACTATTGTGCCTTCAATAACGTTTCTACGTTTTGTGTGGTTTTACCCACGGTCTTCGCGATCAGCTCTTCTTGAAAAGTAATGCGTGTCAATGCCCACTGCATTTGCAGCAATTGCGCCGGATCATCACCCACCATCTTCATGTTGTCTTGCAGGTTACTTTTCGCGTTATCGATAGTGTTTTTCAACTCGCTGATGTTTTCTAGCAAACCGCCCTCCAGGCCATTATTTGCCTCGGGAACCGACATAGCTTGCTCAAAACGTTCGCTTAAACCGTCTTCGACTTGCGCATCCTGTAACTTATCAATGTTGGTTTGCATCACCTCGGTGTACTGCGTGTTTATCATATGTACTCCTAAGATAAATCTAACTTGTGACTGTGAGTCATGATGTTTTTCACCATCGCATTTTTTTGGATCATGAAGCTAAGTTCATCACGAACCATGTCCAGTGTTGATGCCATATCAGGTAACGACTTCAACTCTGCCCAGCAATGCCATAAGGCTTGTTCTTTCTGGGCACCCAGTGGAAAATGCTGCGCTAGCATTGCTTTTAGTGCTGTTTTATCAGCAGGTGGTTCGGCAATAAGCTGTCCCGAAAAATTCCCTAGTAACTCCTGCTTCAACACCTTTAACAAATCAGATTGTGGCTGCTCGTTGCCTTTTGCACTCTTCGCCTCATGAAAGGCGTACCACATTGCCTCTCGTTTAACTTGAGGGTCGGAGAACGCTTCATTTAACGATGATAAGACACTTTGTTTACTGACAACCTCTGCGTCTTTTAATGATTCGTACCACGCTTTAATCTCCGCCAGTTTGGCTTCTGTTTTCTCTAGCGTCTCTTTTGGAGAAACATGTGAAACTTGCTCTTGCTTGTCACTTCGCTCCATGAGTGCTTTCATCTTGTCTTCATCGCTCCGCTCATAATGGCGCGACTCCGACTGACGCAAAGATTGGTGTTGAAGACTTAGGTTGCTTGAATCAATGATCATCCAAGATTCCTAATGTCCTGAGAAAAGCTCGCAGCAAATGCTTGGCTTTCTTCGCTTCCTTGTGACGCAAGTTCTACCCAGCTTTCCGCTTTGCTCAGTAAACCGGCTTTGGCAGAAGCAAGAGCCGCTAAGCTGATCAGATCTGGATAGGCGTTACAAAGTGGTTCGAGTAATTGATGAGCCTCTTCATACAAGCCTTTATTCATGAGGCTCATTGCACGAATCATCGCAACGGTCTCTTCAGAACCAGAGCTTGCTTCAAGGCCATCTGCAATCGTGTTGGCTTCTTGATGACGATGCATACCTGTTGCCATCAGCGCGATTTCAGCCAGCAGTTGGCGCGTTTCTCGTTCCATGCTTTACACCTTCTGGAGAATCGACTGCATCACATCTTTAATCGCACGAGTGGTGGTCGCATTGATATTGTAAACAACAGACCATTTGTTGATCGCGTGCTGAAGCTCGGCAAGCTTTGATGGATCATCGGCATTGGTTTCTAGGTTCTTGATGGCTGCCGTCACTTCTGTGTTAGCATCTTTCGCTTGTTGTTCTAACTTAGCTTTAACATCATCAAGGTTTACACTGTTACTAGCATCGTAAAATGACATAAGACTTCCTCGTATTTTTTAGTTAGCTTCGTATGATTCAACGACCGCATAGGCGGCTGTGTAAGCTTCATACTGTTTGAGTAGCAATTGGTACTGCTGTGGTGAGCACCCTAAATCCAACTGACGTTTCACCACCGCTTGTGCTTCTAAGAGCTTGCTCTTAATCTTGTGCACTTCCGCACCGTTTGTGTCGTTATTTAAAATTTGTTCAAGATTTGTCATTGTTCGTCTCGCCTTCATATCCGAGTTCTATTGTTATCACCCGCCCGCCTTTAACCAACTCAATACCAGCAGGTGTAACACTGGATATTCGGTAGCCCTGAGGCGTTCTTGCACCGACCATATAGCGAACGTTATCGGTCAGAATCACATATGGAACCTGGCCAAAGTTAACGCTACGAAACGGGAAATCGATGTTGGTGCCTTTACTCACCTTAGGTATGGATTTCAAAACTAAGTACGGTTTCTCACCATATTGTTCCCGGAAGTCTCGGGTCACACCGTAAAATCGAGTCGTTTCGATATCATCAAGCTCACCACGAACTTCGATGCGATCACCGCTGGTGACCAACTGGACTTTTTTCAGTAGCTCCGCATCCGTCAATAACGCTTTTAGCGTATCCATGTAGGCACCCGCTCGCTGCAGTTCAACCTTCCACGCAACAAGACCAGGCACGTCTCGCTCCAAAATTTGTTCAACTTGGTTCCAGCGGCTGGCATCATCGATATAGCCCGTCAGCAGCAGTGTGCCGGTCTCATCGCCATTTTCGACTTTCACTTGGTGATAGCCGAGGTTGCGCAAAATAAATCGAACCCCGCGACGGATTTCTTCCATCGTTCTTAAGTCACTTTTGTAATTGATGCCCAATACATCAATTCGACCAAGCAGATCGAGTTTCTGTGTTCGGTCTTCAACATAGCCCTCTAAGACTGCTTGGCGTGCGGCGGCATTCCATTCCACGCGAACGTCGCTAAGTTTGAGCTCGCCTAAGATGTTACGTACCAAAACAATGGGTTCTGCTTCTGTAACAATTTCATTGTTGTTTCCGTTAGCTTGGCTGTACCACATACCGGCAAAAATGACACTCGGGACAAAACTACAAAGCAAAGCGATGAGCGTTGTTTTTTTCCAGCTAGAGCGTTGCACAGCAACCACAGGTGTATTCTGTTGGCTAGATTCGTCGCTGACGTTACTCACAATTAACGCATCTTCCGCGTATCCCAGAGCGAACTTCACAACGCCGACCGAGACAACAGCATGGCGTGACAACTCGATACCATCACCTGCAACAGCGATGTCTTCACTGTTAATATTTGCCTCTTCGCAGCCTCGTAAAATGACCGAGTCTTGCTGGCAAACGAGGGTGAAATGGTTCGCTTCGACCCCAGCATCAGACAGTACAAGATCAGCAATAAAGTCGTCACTGCCAAGCACGAGAGCACCTTCAGGTAAGGTGACTTCTACTCCGGTATGCACGCCTGATAAAATACGAATTTTCCATTGCTGCATCGCGGTTAAGACTCCTCTGAAGGGCGCACACACTCACTTTGTGAGTCATCACATTCCAATACTTTCACCCGCCAACCCTTTTGCCCTGTTGGTAATCGGCACTGCGTTAATTGAGACGACTTTTGCTGTGACAATAAGTCTTGTTGATAGCGCTCGGCTTGAACCCTCGATGTGCAGCTATATACTTCCACTACCGATTTAAATTCAGCGCTATTGTTGGAGATGTTGTTAAGCTTGCCGATACTTGGTCGCAAGTCATATTCGTTGCCAATCAACACACTATCGCCAATACCATCCACAACAATTCGAGGTTCTAAAATAAACATTCGTACTGTGCGGCGCTTAGTATTGGTATTACTTCTAAACAGCGCGCCTAAATATGGGATGTCTCCTAGCAATGGCACTTTACGTAACTGATGGCTCACTTCATCTCGGTACACACCACCGATAAGTAAGCTTTGCCCTTGTTTAACCGTCGCTAAGGTGCTGATTTCAGTTTTACGAACGGAAGGAAGATCATCGACGCCACCATCAGCGATCTTTGCACCGTCTTCGAGATGAAGGCTCAGGTTAATTTCAGGTCGTGCAGCAAATCTATCACCAACGATACGTGGGACAATTCTCAGTAACGTGCCATACGTGACCTCTTCCAGCGCTGCGGTTTCTTTACCAACCAGCTTGACGTAAAACGTGCTGCTGTTGTTCAGTACCGCTTCGACATTTTCCTGAGTTAACAATGTTGGTCTTGAAACCACTTGAGCACTGCCTTTGGATTCCAATAAACGAATTTGAGCCAGCAAGTAATTTAGGTTGGTTGAATCAAGCAAGGACTTAAAGTTCTGTCCACTGCCGAGCGTCACATCCCCCGAATTCACATCACCTGTTGTTTTGATATCGACAATGCGGTTGTTTCCGACAGACACTCCTGCTCGCCAATCCACGCCTAACTGACTTAAATCGTTGGCACTGATATCGACAATCGATAGCGCGACTTCAATTCTTGATTGCGGCTGGTCTAATTGCGCGACCAGTTTACGATAGAGCGGTAATCGTGCTTGAGTATCACGAACGATAATCGCATTAAGGCCCGGCTCTGCTTCAACTGTTGCGCCACCATGAACTGAGGCGGTTTTATTACTTTTTACAGGCTTATCTGAACTGGTAACTTCTTTGCTAGACGCACTCGTCACTTGAGTTTGAACACCAGACACGACCCGTTTTAACACCGATGCGATGCCAGGGACCGTAATTGTCTGATCTCGATATGCAATTTCTCTATCCGTTGCAGAAGCGTACTTCAAAGGAATTATCTCAACGAATAATTCGTCGGTTGAATTCGATTTCTGCAGCAAGCGCGTTTCCAATGCCTCCGCCGTTTGTACCACTAAGTCGACATAACGTGGAGGACCCGCAAGATAGACTAACCCTTTGCTCTCAGCAGCTCTCCAACCATAACGAGAATCCCAAACGCCGGTGGAAATTAACGTACTGCGTAGCTCTCTAGCCGTAAGTAATTCCAATTGAAGTAAACGTGAGCGAGTTTCTGTCGCCTTATAGACATGTAAGACGGCACCATCGAAATACCACATCAAGTTGTACACTTGCGATAAGTAATCGAGGAATTCCGCCGGATCTTCAGGGGTAAAACGCCCATTCACTCGATCGTTGACTTTGTCACTAACAGAAACCGAGACACGATAATTTGCACCGAAGTTATTCAACAACTCTTTTAATGAGTCATTATCTGCATAGTAGCGGAACGGTTGTTCGGGCCAGTGTAAGTCTGTTGCTTGCGCGTATCCCAAAGGAACAACACTCACTGCGCATAACAATGCCTTTGTTGCAGCACGCCTAATGTTGGGAAAGATTTTTAGCATCATGGTAACCACACTGTATGGTTGATTGTGTGGTTCACGCGTTCTTGTTCCAATAATGCAATGTAACGCTCACATAGATTGACGTGCTTAGAAAGCAAAGCAGAGAACCGTTCCACCGAACAGTCCTCAACCCGTACTTTACTTTGCAAAATCAATTGCTGATCATCATTGGTTGTCAGTACGCCGCCATCCTCACGAATGGTTTTTAATGAGAGCTGCATGCAACGTTGTAACGCTTGTTCTTGTTGATAATCTAGATGCTCTTTAAACTGGAAGGGTAACGTCGCTTCCCATAAAATCCATGACGCATGTTGCTTGATGGTCAGTGATAACTGGTCAACCTCGATGTTGTAAGAACCATTTTCTGAGGCAATAAAATCCCCTACCTTTAGCGCTTCCGCTAAAGATTTCATCATCTTATCTAACATTTAACGCCCTATTTAGATCTGGCTGAGGTGATTGCAAGCCTGGCCGCACTGACCACTTTGAGTATCAAAATAGTAGTGATCGATATCACCAACAGTTTGCATGTTCTTGAACCATTGCCATACTTTCGCAACCGCATTTTGGTCGTTGTAAACCACATCGCATGCATCCCAAACTTCGTTCAGCTCAGGGGCTTCAAGTCGCACTTCCGAACACCAATTTTTCCACTCAGAAATAAATTGTTCGGTTGTAGAGGTGTACTCCGCGAACCCTTTCAGCTCGTCTAAAGACGGTTGCCACTTCTCAATTAACAAACGATGACATTCAATCACTTGCAACTGTTGTTCGCTTAACGTCCCAAGTTGCTTTTTAAGTTGATGCTGCTGGCTCTTAATAAGATCGAGTTGCTGTTGAACAAAGACGGCACTGGTGTCTTCCCCTGATAGCTTCGACCAATATTCCTTCTGAATATCGAGTTGATTGATAAGTTGTTCAACTTTAATCGAAGCATGAAGAGCACTTTGATCGACTTGTCGGTTAATCCACTCGTTGAGTGATAAATGGAAACAAAGCATCAACGTTTTTGGGACAGCCAAATTAAAGCGAAAGCCCAGACGAGAGTTGATGTAGTCCAGCCTTTGTTCGAACGTTGTGATTGTGCTGCTATCACTGAGCTGCGATCCAATTTCCAAAAATAAACGCATGGCAAACCGGTCTATCGAAGCACCAAGTTTTTGATACGTTTTAACTAACTGGCTAGCGCATAGGCTATCGACGACATTTCTATCCAACAAGCGTTGAAGTAAAGATAACTGCTCATAATTTATGACGCCTTCACTCAACAATTGTCGGTGATTGACGTGCACAACATTGAGATCCTGCGTAGGTTTCGAGGCGCTTTCATAACGAGCTCCTCTTTGTAAAACAGTCACTTTCCGCTGTGTCACTATGCTGTCTGGAAAAAGCGAACGGCGTCGCCAATGCTGCTTTTTCATTTATGTTCGTCTCCGCACCCCTTTCGAACAATCCAGAAAGAAAGAGATGTAATAATTTTAATCGTTCGTTGTTACACGATACATAATAGAATTTACACTGGTGAGTGACTTTCAAAATTAGTCAGAAAATTTTAGTCCCAAGTCATTTCATTTCGCGATAGCCACTTGATCGTCTCCCGAACGTACGCGGCTTGGGGTCGTTCCAAAACGACGACGGTAACTCTGCGTAAAGTAAGACTGACTGGAAAACCCTGCCTCCATCGCCACATCTACGATGCTCATCTTGCTCGTCAACAGCAGTTTATGAGCATGCAGTAGTCGACGCTCACTGATCCAAGCTCTTGGAGAAATGCCATAGTGCTCATTAAAAAGCTCTTTAAAAGTGGTTAAGCTGGCACCAAACTCCTGCGCGTAGTCTGTCAACTTCCATTCTTTTAAGTAATGCTGTTCCATAAATCGACGTAACCGTTCCGACGTACGGTTTGTTTGTTGTGACAGCAACGCATACAGTGATTCTCCTCCTTTGCTGTGTAGCAAGAGAATGAGTAGTTCTTCGTATTTTAGGCACATAATGGCATCAGGGTACGCTTGTTGCTCAAGCGTCTGCATGCTAGAAAGCACTTGTTCAACGAGTATGTTCAAACCAAAAGTAAACAAACCAGAACAAACTTTGTCTACCTTAGGCAGCATCATCAAGAGATCACTGTGTTTTTGCAGCAACTGACTAACGAGTTCATTGTCGTAGGCAATGATCGACGCTTTGTATGCCCCATCTAGCGGAGAGTACTCTAACAAGTAATCCCCTTGGGATAGAAATACCCCATTTTCTGCAGCAACATCGATTGTGCAATCACCTGTTTGAACTCGAAGCTGACCATTGTGAACGACAACAATGTGAGACTGGTCTGAGTGAAATACTTCGTCAGATTTTTCATAGCAGGAAAAACTACGAATTTTTCGTGAACTCGAGTCGACCCTTTCTGAGTTTAGTTGGCCTGACACATCCATTTTCTACCCTTCATTATTTTGAGTTTCTCAGTGCAAATGTTGAGAAACTTTCAAAGCACTACTTTGATTGTTGTTATTTCTAAGTACTGCTGTATGAATTAAAGAAGCAAAGAAAAGAGCATAGAAGTTCTATCACTTACCATACCCCCCGAATAATTAGCGAATAACCCAAGCATTACCTTTACCTAAAGGTAAAAGTTTGACTTAGTAAATTTCTGCTGTCCGTCTTTATTATTTTTATCAGATAGCGTTTATCATTAGCCAAAACTTAAATATCATTTGGTTATTTAAGTTTGGTTGTTTTGTTATACATTAGAATACAATTAAATAGATTTCGGCATCGTTTCGAGAACAAAATTAAATTTCCAAAATCATAAAAATGTATGTTTTATAGCCTAAAACGCCAAGCCAACGTGTTCAAGGAGCGAGATATAATCATAAAAAATACTGTTTTTGCAACAAGTATGAGTCTAAAAAACAACTGACCCGATGACTTCAAAGTCATGTAATTAATGTTTATAAAAGACAACAAATCTTTCACAAAAGGAAAGATATAGTCTTTATTTTTATAAATTAGAAAATTCTAATAAAAATGTAGTACTTAAAATTTTATCTGTTTATTTTTGGAACAAGAATCAAGTTTTCTTGTTTATTTCCCTCTAAAAATAAATAGTTCTTTTCTTTTTCCGCAACGAGCTCACCGTTTGAATAAAGCTTTCCAATAATCTTCATTTTTCCTTCACCAGCTTGAATTGGTGCAATTAAAAACGAATACTGCACAGGCAACTGAACGCCTTGGTATCTCTGAGATGCCGATTTAAAACATTGATTATCAATAATTTTACATATTTCCACTTCAAGAGAAGTAATCGAAGGTGGAAAGTAGCCGTCGACAGAAACCCAACCATAGACTGATGCCTGACTCTGTGTATCAAAGCCATCCACCCCATTAACGGACACAGTCTGACTGCACCCACTCAGTATGAATAACCCAATAAAACCAGCCCATATAGAATTGTTCATTATGACCCCATAAACTTATTTTATATAATCTAGCTCATTTGAAATTCACACAATTCTTTATGTAAAAATATAAAAGATCAACTTATATTTATACTACAAGCGGACAATAAATCGCATTTTTCAACAACACGTAGTTAACATGGACTGTAATTTCAAAAGCAGTTTCTGCTCACTTTCATTCCTTCCTTAATTGAAGTTTATTAGAGAAAAATGATATTCATATATCTCATTGCCATTGAGATATGCATCTGAACACATTTACTTTTGCCTTTCTATTTCTCTCAACACATTTAAAAGCCAAAATATAATAACAACCGACTAATATTGATAAACATGAAGAGATACATCTAATATTTTCCTTGATAAAATTTCAAAAGGGACTATTCCTATGTCAGCACGCCAAACTATCGATGAGATTTTGCTAAAGTTTGCTCATCAAATAGGCTTGCCTGCACTGCATCTAACGGAAAATGAAGTAAGCTTAGCCTTTGATGATAATCTAAGGGTGCATATCATCTTTCATCCTGAATCGACAACTCTGCAGCTCGAAGCTGAGATTGTTGGCCTTCAAATTGTAAATTCCGATCTTTATCGTTCTTTTTTGGCCTTTAATTATCACTGGCCTGAGCACCAGTTATTTTTTAGTTTAGATAACCACCGACACGTCCTATGTTTAAACCGACTCATTAACATTAGGCGACTGGATTACGAATATTTTGAAACAGCTTTAGCAGAATTGCTGACGCACAGCGAGTCGTGGGAAGCGTTATTGTCTTCTCATGTAACTATTGATGAGGCACCACCGATGCCACAAACTTTAGACTTGAGAGTTTAGGTGTCTTTATGTCCAATGACATCCAATCCACATACACCAATTCATCGGTTCATGACGTTCAACAAGCGCAGCAAAGTGATGCAGTGCCGCAAGGAACGTTTCATGGCCGTAAAGTCACCCTACTCTCCTCATCAGAAAGCAGTCTGATGCGAACAAGCTCTAAAAGAGAGCTTGGTGAATGTTTAAATCAATTTGCCAGTCTCGAATCTTGCAATCGCGTTTTGGACTTTGATCCGCAACTCAACATTGACAAGCAAAACGCCGCCGTAGAAAAGCTTATGGAACGAAAAGTGGCGATAATTCAACGTTCCTGATATCACAATATAGGCAGGTTAAACATCTAAGTTAACCTTCAGCCGACAAGCTCACGCTAATAAAAAACCCCGAAGATTCGGGGTTTTGATTCATACTGCTTTTTCTTTATTAATTACTTAGTTTCACTAGAAGAAGCCTAACGGGTCGATGCTGTAGCTAATCAGCAAGTTCTTCGTGTTCTGGTAGTGATCCAGCATCATCTTGTGCGTTTCGCGCCCGATACCCGATTTTTTGTAACCACCGAACGCTGCGTGTGCAGGGTAAGCGTGGTAACAGTTAATCCAGATTCGACCAGCTTCAATATTACGGCCCATACGATATGCGACGTTCGCATCACGTGTCCAAACACCTGCGCCTAAGCCATATTCAGTGTCGTTTGCGATTTCCAACGCTTCAGCCTCATCTTTGAATTTGGTGATAGCAATCACTGGGCCAAAGATTTCTTCTTGGAAGATTCGCATCTTGTTGTGGCCTTCCAACATGGTTGGCTGAATGTAGTACCCCTGGTTGATAGACTCTGGCTGTTCTGACACTCCACCACCAAAGACCACTTTTGCGCCTTCTTCACGGCCGACTTCCAGGTAACTTAAAATCTTATCAAACTGTTCTTGAGAAGCCTGAGCACCAACTTGAGTATCGGTATCGAGCGGATTACCTTGTTTAATCAGCTGTGCACGTTCCGTCAGTTTCTCTACAAACTTGTCATAAATCGCTTCATGAACCAGTACGCGAGATGGACAAGTACAAACTTCACCTTGGTTGAAGAAACCAAGTAACGTACCTTCGATACACTTATCAAGATACTCATCTTCGTAATCGAAGATATCTGAGAAGTAGATGTTTGGAGATTTACCACCTAACTCAACTGTCGATGGGATCAGGTTGTCTGCTGCACATTTCAGAATGTGGTTGCCAACTTGCGTAGACCCGGTAAACGCGAGTTTCGCAATGCGGTTGCTGGTTGCTAATGCTTGACCCGCTTCAGAACCATATCCGTTTACAACGTTGATGACACCAGGAGGAAGAAGGTCACCGATTTTTTCCATCAGAACCAGAATGGATGTTGGGGTTTGCTCTGCTGGCTTCAATACCACACAGCAACCCGCCGCTAGTGCCGGTGCTAGTTTCCAAGCCGCCATCAACATTGGGAAGTTCCACGGAATAATTTGACCAACCACACCAATCGGTTCTGGGAAGTGGTAGCTTGCGGTGTGCTCATCCAGTTCTGCCGCACTGCCTTCTTGTGCGCGAATACAGCCAGCGAAGTAACGGAAGTGATCCACTACTAAAGGTAAATCTGCCGCCAAGGTTTCGCGAACTGGTTTGCCGTTTTCCCAAGTTTCTGCAACTGCAAGCTCTTCTAGATGCTGCTCAATACGGTCAGCAATTTTCAGCAAGATGTTCGAACGTTCTGTCACGCTGGTTTTGGCCCATTTTGCTCTGATGTTATGCGCGGCATCCAGTGCTAAATTAATATCTTCCTCGCCAGAGCGAGCAACTTTACAATACGCTTGTCCGTTGATTGGTGAGATATTGTCAAAGTACTCACCACCCGTTGGTTTTACCCATTCCCCACCGATAAAGTTATCGTAATGCGATTTAAAGTTAACAATGGCATTTTCACTACCTGGCTGTGCATAGATCATAACTCTTCCTTTTGTTTCTCGTTCAATGTGTTATTGCAGTGTCGTATCGCACTGTTCACAAAGAGCATTACGCAAGTCACACGCCAACTACGCCACACTTGTTGTTAACTAAATGTAAAACTATGATTACCAAGCGATAACAAACCAAGTGAGCGATGTTTGAGCGGATGTATGGTGTGAACACCAATGTTCAAGTGTTCCAAAATGGCACACCCTCACTGTGACAAAATGGTACAGTCATGGAACTTCAACATATTAGCGATAACAATTGGCTTTCAACTTCATGGGTCAGAAGTGAACAAGCGGGTTTAAAACAGCGTCGACGCCCTGAAGATATTCGAGTAACGCCAGCGACGCTCCAAGATAGGCGTCACCAACTCAATTTTTTGCTAGAGACAGTCACTCAATTTGCGCTCCCTTTGTTTAATCAGCTATTTGCTCATAGCGACAGTCGCTTAATTTTGACGGATTCAGATGGTGTCATCATCGGCAGTTGGGGACAGCCTAGATTTCGTGAAAAGTTAACGGAAATCTCGCTAAGCTCTGGTGCATGCTGGCAAGAAAAGGTCAAAGGCACCAACGCGATTGGTACAGCCTTGGTTGAAGCAAAGCCCGTTTCTGTTATTGGTGATCAGCACTTTATCCAACACCATCGTTTTATTAGCTGTTCGGCTAATCCTATTTTCGATCATCTTGGTAACCTCATTGGCGTATTAGATATTACGAGCGAGCAAAAGAGACATGACTTCTCAACGCAAGTACTAGTACAAAACATGGTCCAGCAAGTGGAGAATCAACTACTTAACTTGATTCCACAAGGGCATATTCGTGTGGATTTAGCGTGCGAAAAAGGTTTACTGAATAGTGGTTGGCAAGGAATTATCATTGCAAATGAAGACGGACAAGTTTTGGCTCACAATCAAGTAGCCTCTCAACTTTTTGCGCAAAAAAGTATCATTGGGCAATCCTTAGACGACATTCTATCCACTCGGGGAAATGAGCACCCTTTCGTTTTCAAAACAAAACCGCTTACCGATAAAGATAGCAAGGTCAAGTCTCGTGCTGTAGCGGCGTCCAATGATCTTCATTATGGCGACTCCGCTGTTGAGCACTGTTGGCAGCAAGCCAATCGCGTCATCGATAAAGACATCAGTTTGTTGATTCTCGGAGAGACTGGTGTTGGCAAAAACGAGTTTGTGAAAGCGCTCCATAAAAACAGCCAGAGAAAAACGGGACCGTTGGTTTCCGTCAACTGCGGAGCGCTACCAAAAGATCTGGTTGAATCTGAATTGTTTGGCTACGTAGCCGGTGCCTTTACTGGCGCAAACAGCAAAGGCTATCAGGGAAAAATTCGCCAAGCGCACAAAGGGATTTTGTTTCTGGATGAAATCGCGGATTTACCCTTGGAAGCTCAAAGCCGCTTGCTCCATGTATTGCAAGATAAAACCGTGCTTCCCGTGGGTTCAAACCAAAGTATTCAAGTCGATACGCAAATCATTGCAGCCACGCATAAAGATCTGGAACATTTGGTCAGCGAAGGATTGTTCCGCCAAGATTTGTATTATCGCCTTAATGGCTTGATCATTGAGCTACCTCGCTTTGAGGAACGTGATGACAAACGACAACTGATAGAGAACATTCATCGGCGTCACGCCGAATCTGAACAACAGCTTTGCCCTCACCTACTTTCTCTGATGCTGTCTTACTCATGGCCAGGAAATTTGCGTGAACTCGATAGTTTAATCAAAGTATCCGCCTTAATGGCGCAAGGTGAAGAAATATTGGAACTCACACACGTCCCAGCCCACCTAAGTAAGAAACTCAGCCAAGCTCAAGAAGGGGCAGCATCCGCTGAACCAACTTCAGAACTGCGTGCAACCGTCGAAGATAAGTTGCTCAAAACATATCAAGCCAATCAGGGGAACATTAGCAAAACGTCTCGTATGCTTGGTGTGAGCCGAAATACCATTTACAGAAAGTTGAAAAGCCTTGGCATATTAAGTTAATTCTACGACCTCAGATACAAAAAGAGCACCGTTGCGGTGCTCTTTCTCTTTGAAACCTAGCTTACAGGCCGCCTTGTTGTTGCGCCTGTTTTACTAATGCCTGACGTTGAGTTTCCTTCTCAGAGATCACTTGATTGTCCTTGTGCATTTCCTGTTCCAATTCTGCTGGAATGAAAACAAAGTACTTGTTAAGAGTCATCTTAGAACCTCAATTTGCTGTGTTAATTACCTTCTTGGTCGACGTAAACAAAACCAGAAAAACATGTTTTACTGGATCCTTGTTGCTAGTTTCAAAAAATAAAGGATGTTCATATAATAAACATCCTCCATGTGGGCGATAATTATAGGCGTAGTTTAAAGGCTTACCTAGCACTCTTTTTCACCTTTTGTGCAATCTGAGTTTCGATCGAAAAACGGATTTAGTTGCCCGTAATTACTAAGGTATTGTTAAAAAGAGAAAAAAGCTTTTACTGTAACTGACGACAGGGATGAGCTTACGAGTGTAGGTTCACTTGCAATTGTGTATCGTAGAGTTCGAATACGATAATAATAACGCTACATGCCCTTAATCTGTGTAGTTAAAAACTTTGAAGTGATAGACAACCGAAGTCATATCTGTGCAACTCAGTTTAACGATTTGTCTACCAGTTCAATATTTCACCTTTTTTGAGAAATCTTTAGCCACTTTTTTGTGTGAAACGCCCCAAAAGAGCAGACAATTAAAAGTGTGGCATATGACCACAATTGTCTATCCCCACTTAGCTTCGGGAGGCGTTTATGAAAAGTAACAAACTTGGCCATGTGATGTCTTTCAGCAGGATGTTTTCCTTCATCGCATTCTTGACGGCCACATTCGCATGGATTCTCAGCATGTACGCCCTATTTACTGTTTCTTTAGTGGCTCTTGTGGTCAGTGCAATTCTCTACCTAAAAGACAGGTTTTATCAAAACAAGAAAACGACCACTGAAAAGAGCGCCTAGGCGCTCTTTTCTATTGAATGTCATTTCTGTGTGACTTGATATAGTTATCAATCCGTTCGAGTTCGTGAAAATAACCATACATACCAATACGATTAATTTCTGGTTCTATACAGTATTTTTCTTCTTTTACCATAGCTTCTACAAACATTCCGCTTGATGCAATTGTGAAAGGTGGACACGCTGAGTAACCATTATTTTCTGCAATATACTTCAATCGCCCAAATTCAAAAATTTGACCTGGAATAGCAACGATAAGGGACAAGACAATTGTTATAGTTATCACTTTAATCGGCACTTTGACTAACTGAGTCATTCGATCAAATAAAATATAGACCAATAATGTAGGGCACAAGAGTAAGCTTGCGATACTTAAAACATATGACGCATCAATGTAGACCACTTGAAAACCACTACTGAGCTGAAGCGGTAGAGATTCGAAAACGAAATGATGATAAAGGCGATAGATGGAGTAAGTAATCAGTAATATGAACATAAGCAACACGAAAGCTGTGTGAAATGGATGCTTCTGTTGTGTCATTTCTATTACCTTATAGTTGAGGAGACGGCAGAGAGCGGCTTAGCTTCACTCTTCGAAGAGAAATATTAAACTGCTAGCAAATGCATGCTCTCCCATTTCTGAGAAGTGCGTGACGAATCAACGTTTAATGTAACTTTTAAATCTACCAATATCTTACAGACACAAAAAAGGATGCCACTTGGGCATCCTTTTATATCTTTATATTTAGTCGGTTTACTTAAAACGATTACACGTCGTAAGTTGTAGACGCTGTGTCGCCGCCTGTACCAGTCCAGTTAGTGTGGAAGAATTCACCACGTGGACGGTCAATACGCTCATAAGTGTGAGCACCGAAGTAGTCACGTTGAGCTTGAAGCAGGTTCGCTGGTAGACGAGCTGTTGTGTAACCGTCTAGGAAAGATAGCGCAGAAATCGTACATGGCATTGGGATACCAGACTCTAGAGACTTCGCTGCTACTTTACGCCATGCTGCTAGGCTGCCTTGTAGGATGTTTTTGAAGTACTCATCAGAACCTAGGAATGCGATGTCTGGATTCGCTTCGTACGCATCACGGATGTTGCCTAGGAACGCAGAGCGGATGATACAACCACCACGCCACATTAGTGCTACGTTACCGTAGTTTAGGTCCCAACCGTTTTCGTTCGATGCTTCGCGCATTAGCATGAAGCCTTGAGCGTAAGAGATGATCTTAGAAGCTAGTAGCGCTTGACGTAGTGCATCAACCCACTCTTGCTTGTCGCCTTCAACTGGAGTGATTGTCTTACCGAATAGAGATTCAGCTTCAACACGTTGGTCTTTCAGTGCAGATAGACAACGAGAGAATACAGACTCAGAGATAAGTGTTAGTGGAATACCTAGGTCTAGTGCGTTAATACCAGTCCATTTACCAGTACCTTTTTGGCCTGCTGTGTCTAGGATCTTCTCAACTAGAGGCTCACCGTCTTCATCTTTGTAGCCAAGGATGTCAGCAGTGATTTCAACAAGGTAGCTGTCTAGCTCAGTCTTGTTCCAATCAGCGAATACTGCTTGCATCTCGTCAGCAGACATACCAAGACCGTCTTTCATGAACTGGTAAGCTTCTGTGATAAGCTGCATGTCACCGTATTCGATGCCGTTGTGTACCATCTTAACGAAGTGACCTGCACCGTCGTTACCAACCCAGTCACAACATGGCTCACCAGCGTCAGTTTTCGCAGCGATACCTTGGAAGATAGGCTTAACCGCTTCCCATGCTTCAGCAGCACCGCCAGGCATGATAGATGGACCGAAGCGCGCACCTTCTTCACCACCAGATACACCAGTACCGATGAAGTGGATACCTTTTTCACGTAGTGCAGCAACACGACGGTTTGTATCTGGGTAGTTAGTGTTACCACCGTCAATAATGATGTCGCCTTTGTCTAGCAGAGGTACTAGCGCTTCGATGAACTTGTCTACAACGTCACCAGCGCGAACCATCAACATTACTTTACGCGGCGTTTCTAGCTTCTCTACTAGTTCTTCTAGAGAGTATGCACCGATGATGTTCGTGCCTTTTGCTGGACCCTCCAGGAACTCGTCTACTTTAGCAGCAGTACGGTTGTGAGCAACCACTTTAAAGCCGTTATCGTTCATGTTTAGGATAAGGTTTTGACCCATTACTGCTAGGCCAATTACACCGATATCACCTTTCATTGTTTCTCTCCAATTTTATTTCATCGACGAGCAGCGTCTTAAGCAATTTTTGCTGCCGCGTCTAAATCTAAATACCATTCCGTTAGGCCCGATTTCGCTTGAATCTTAGCCGCTGGGTATGGCAGTGCGTGTGCTGGTGAACTGTTAATTTCTTCAACAATGTCCGCTTTTCCTGCACCAAGCACTAAGTAACTAATGCGTTTCGCTGCTTCTAATACGCGTGCGGTTTTCGACACACGAAGTTGGCCCGATTCAGGATGCGACGCCACAAGAGATAGGTTCGCATCATCATAATTCGTTTGGCCAGGGAACAGAGAAGCTGTATGACCATCTGCACCAACGCCTAATAAGATCCAGTCAAACACAGGTGTGCCGTTTTCACTCGGGATCACCTCTGCCATCTCTTTTGCAAAGCGCTCGGCTTCTGCTTTAGGCTCATCTTCGCCACGGATGCGGTGAATGTTTTCCGCAGGAATATTTACTTGGCTAAACAACAACGTGTTCGCTTCACCGTAGTTGCTTTCTGCATCGTCAGGGGCAACACAACGTTCGTCACCCCACCAAAAGTGGAGGTTTTCCCATTGAATGGAGGTTGCGTAAGCCTCTGAAGCCAGTAGTTTAAACAGCATTTTAGGAGTGCTGCCGCCAGAAAGAGAGATGTGAACAGGTCTGCCCATTTCGCTAAACGCTTTCATATCGTTAGCTAGGCTTTCAACTACCTGTTCTGCTGTTTGGTAGATCTTATGGTTGATCATAGTTCACAGTAATCCGTATCTGTTAAGTTTTTACATGGGAAACGCCAAGCGCGGCCATCACGCTGTAACAAGTCATCTGACTCTTTAGGTCCCCAAGTGCCGCATGCGTACCCGAAGAGGGATTGTGGATCTTGCTTAAAATCTAAGATTGGCTGTACGTATTGCCAGCACGCTTCCACCGCATCACTACGTGCAAATAGCGTAGCATCACCATTCAAAGCATCAAGTAGAAGACGCTCGTATGCCGTTAGCATTTGCGTTTCTTGCAGGTCAGCGTAATGGAAGTTCATTTTCACTTCCTTCGCTTCAAAGCCTGCGCCTGGCTCTTTCAAGCCAAAGCTCATTTGAATGCCTTCGTCTGGTTGAATACGAATGATCAGCTTGTTTTCTGGTGCGTTTTGACCAAACACAGGATGCGGTGTTTGTTTAAAGTGGATAACCACCTCAGTAACGCGTGTTGGAAGACGCTTACCAGTACGCACGTAAAATGGCACGCCATTCCAACGCCAGTTGTTGATGTACGCTTTCAAACCGATGTAAGTCTCTGTACGAGAATCGTCTGCAACTCCCGGCTCTTCACGGTAGCCGCGTAGGCTTTGCCCACGGACTTCAGACGCCGTGTATTGGCCTAATACTAGGTCATTGCGCAGAGCGTTTTCGTCTAATGGCTTTAGGCATTGAAGCACTTTTACCACTTCATCACGCATCGAGTCTGCATTGATTTGCGCTGGTGGTTCCATACCTACCATTGCTAATACTTGTAGCAAGTGGTTTTGGAACATGTCGCGCACAGCGCCAGAGTTGTCGTAGTAACCACCACGCTCCTCTACGCCAAGGAATTCTGCGCCTGTGATTTCAACGTAATCAATGAAGTTACGGTTCCAAAGCGGCTCAAACATCGCATTAGAGAAACGAAGCACAAGTAGGTTTTGTACCGTTTCTTTACCTAAGTAATGGTCAATTCGGTAGATTTGATGCTCTTGGAAGTGCTCGTGAATTTCTTTGTCCAGAATACGCGCCGATTCAAGGTCATAACCGAATGGTTTCTCAATGATCAGGCGTTTCCAGCCATCTTCTTCACTGTTAAGACCATGTGCTGCAAGACTTGCAGGGATCACACTGTATAAACTTGGTGGGGTTGCTAAGTAAAAAAGCGTATTGCGTTGCTCGAATTGATATTCGTCCGCAAGTTGGTCTAAGCGAGAAGATAGCTTACCGTAATCTTGTGTGTCAGAAGTATTAATTGCTTGGTAGTGCAGATGGTTAATAAATGCATCAAGCGTTTCTGGCTCAGTCTTTTCCATTTCCTGAAGCGATTTTTTCAGCTTCGCGCGGTAAGACTCATCACTGTATTCAGTGCGACTTACACCCAGAATGGCAAAATTCTCTGGAAGCTGCTTGTTCGCGTAGAGGTGGTATAAAGCAGGAATGAGCTTACGGTACGTAAGGTCACCTGAAGCACCAAAAATAACGATGCTGCTGTTTTCTGGTATTACCATCATCTTTCCCTTAAAAACGAGGTACTTATTGTGTGCCCGGATACGGCTAGAGAATGAGCCAACCCTATCAATGGCACCTCAAAATAGAAAATTGGTCTTACCTATTACGTTGATAGGTAAAGTCTATGGGCCCAAAGAACCTCAAGAAGTTGCATTTCCGATTCTTGGAAACACGACGTATTGAGGTCATTTAAGTCACTTATGTCTCAAAAGTACACACTGTACTCGCTGGAGGAGAGTCCGACACGGGGCAATATTGTCTACGACTATTTGATTTACATCAACACTTGCCAGTGCAAACGTTTAAATAAGTTGCACAAAACGTCATAAGCGATTGTATTTTATTGATAAAAAAAGTTTCATCTGAACACTCCAAAATTTAAGCAAAAACTCTAATATGGGCAATAATTACTCATACTTGCAATCCATTACAGTTTTATCGTGATCTGTGTTACTTACTTTTTATTTCATCATGCTATTGATAATGATACTCAATTAAAGATAATGAAATCACTATTAATGTGAAAGTAGAACGCCATGAAATCAAGCGCCATTAACCCACATCCCATAAACCGAATACAATCGGTGCTTGACTACATTCACACCAACTTAGACAGCACTCTGAGCGTAGATGAAATATCGAAAGCAAGTTGTTGGTCTCGCTGGCAACTGCAACGCGTATTTCAACAACACACTGGCGTATCCGTCGCTCACTATATCAGAGAGCTTAAACTTAGCCTTGCGGCTGAGCGCTTAATCCATACTTCTGACCGCTCGTTAGATATAGCGATAGAAATGGGATTTACATCTGAACACGCATTTAGCCGAGCGTTCAGGAATATGTTTTCAAAAAGCCCCCGTGAATATCGAAAAACGCAACAGCTCTCCGGGTTGAGACAACCTTTGACGCTGCGTAAGACACCAAAAGAAGAGAAAAAACATCAGCGCTTTATTGAAGTTCGAATAGAAACAAAACCGGCTTTTGAACTTGCTGGTTATCATGAACCTATTCACGGATTGTTTTCCGCTGCGCCCGATTTCCAATCCAAAGTACCGTCGCTTTGGTCACGTCTTTATTCATCTGAAAACCTTAACAATTCGGAAAGTAGTTACTTTGGCGTGATTGATGTGACTCAAGCGTATTCAAACAACCAACAACTTGAGTATTGGGCAGGTTATGAGTGCAGTCCAACAGCAAACGCACCAAGATCAACGAACTCTTCCAACTCGGGGTTAGACCTCTTGGCTGTTCCTGAGCAAACCTACGCCGTCATTACACACATAGGCAAAGCATCAGAGCTCGCCTCAACGCTGGAATGGTTTATTTTACATTGGCTACCCTACTCTAATTATCATGCTATCGATGGTTATGAGTTAGAGCTTTATCCAGAAGGTTATGATGTTGATAGCGAACAAGCACAAATGCAGTATTGGATTCCTGTCGAGCCAAACGACTCGCTATCTTTAAAACCTAAGAACAGAAGAATAAGTTCCAAAGATTAGTGTTTTGCACCAAATTGTTAACTTTTCCTATTTCTTTGAATATAGAATACAAATAACAATCATTATCAATAAATAGAAAAAGTAGTGGAATTTATAAATATGGAAAGTCCGATTCGATTTCATCGTTCAGCGGTTGCTATCGTCGTATCCGCATTGCTCGCTGGCCACGCCAATGCGACTGAGAGCGTATCCCAACACGAAACGATTACGGTGCTAGGAGAAACATACCGAAACACCGCAACTAAAACCGTTTTAGAACCGGAGGAAACACCGCAAGCGATCACGGTAATCACTAAAGATGACATGGACCTGCGCGGCGTAAACTCGGTGAGCGAAGCATTGCGTTACGCGCCTGGCGTAAATACAGAATTGCGTGGCGGTGCCGTTTCCCGACTTGACCTATTCAATATTCGTGGTTTTATTAACTACACCAACTTTTATGATGGTCTTCCTTTGCTGTACAACGGTTGGAACCTTCAACCTCAGGTCGATTCCGTTGCTCTTGAGCAAATCGAGGTTTTTAAAGGGCCAACGTCTGTTCTTTACGGCAATATTCCACCAGGAGGTATGGTCAACATTATCGCCAAGGCGCCTCAGTCAACACCCTCGCACTCTGTCTCGATTAGTACTGGGACTAACAGCCTAAAAGAACTGACGTTCGACACCACAGGACAAATTGGTGATTCTAATGTGGATTACCGTATTGTAGGCCTAGCTAAACAGCGAGATGGTCAAGCCGATACGTCTGAAGACGAACGTTATGTACTCGCCCCATCTTTCAATTGGCAAGCGACAGAAAGCACATTAGTGAACGTGAATGTTTACTATCAAAATGATCCATCAGCAGGTATCTACACGACTGTGCCTGCGTCTGGCTCAGTGATTAAAAACCCACTTGGCTCGATGTCACCAAGCACTTATTTGGGGGATGAGGACTGGAACACTTACGAACGCGAAGTTCTGATGATGGGTTACAAAGTCCAACACGACTTTAACAACAATTGGCAATTTCTACAGAATGCCCGCTACATGACCGCCGATGCCTATCAGGAAAACACATATAACGGTGCACTTGAAGCGGATAACCGTACCGTTGGTCGAAATGCCTATTTAACCGATGAAAAGTCCAAATCCTTTGTGATTGACAACCAACTATCTGGCTACGTTAAAACAGGAAATTTTGAACATAACTTATTGTTCGGGCTTGATTATCAGTATCTAGATTCAGATGTAAAATACAAAGACACGCTTGGGTATTCGCTAACTCAGGACATTTTTAATCCTGACCACAACAGCATTGATCGTAATGCACTGAATTTCCAATACAAACAAAACTTAGATATCAAAACGAAGCAGATTGGCGTTTATTTCCAAGATCAAGTTCGTTACGACCAACTTGTAATGATTGCAGGTCTTCGTTGGGATAAATACGATTCAAATACAGACGCCGTTAGCGATTATCTAGGAACAGTATCCAACAGCAAGGAAGAGTTAGACGATACCAACGTATCTTTCCGAGTCGGTGGTTTGTATGAGCTAGACTTTGGTCTCTCGCCATACCTTACTTACTCGGAAAGTTTCGAGCCAATTGCGGGTGCCGACTCTTCTGGTAAAGCATTTGAGCCATCAACCGGTCATCAATGGGAGTTAGGCTTTAAATACGCCCCATTATCTGGTGATATCTCAGGTAACTTAGCACTCTTCCATATTACGAAGAAAAACGCGATCTTGACCGATCCGAATAATCCTTATGCACCGAACTATCAAGCGGGCGAAGTGGTATCACAAGGTATTGAACTTGAGGCAAAATGGCAAGCCACAGCACAAGCTGATTTCACTCTAGGCTATACATATACCGATATGGAGATTACCGAGGACAGTTATTACAACCAAGAAGGTAAAACGCCGGTTTGGGTACCTGAGCAAACGGCCTCTCTATGGGCCAATTACTTCTTTGAAGGAAATCTTTCAGGCCTTCGTACCAGTGCTGGCGTTCGCTATGTCGGGGAAGCACAAATTGATGCACAGAATAGTCAAAAAGTACCGGACTACACCTTGTTTGATTTGGCAGCAAGTTACGATTTCTCAACGGTATCTGAATCAATGAAAGGGGCTAGCGTCACGCTTTCTGCAAGCAATCTATTCGATAAAGAATACTATTCTTGTTACGACAAAAATAACTGTTGGTTTGGCGCTGAGCGCTCTATCGAAGCGATGTTAGAATACAACTTCTAGCCTCTTAGAACGGAACAGCAGTAATTTGTAAAGCGATGGTTTCTAAAACAAGCCATCGCTTTTTATTTTGCATAGAGCATCAATATAAACGCTACCGTGTCACTTTTTTATAGCACCTTTCTGGCCTACCTACCGACCCATAGTTTAAATCAGCCTCTAGTTCACCAGTACTGATAAGAAACTCAAGATAACGTCTAGCGGTTGTTCGGCTCACTCCGATTTTTTCACCTGCCTCATCAGCGGTCAGCACACTGCCATTTGGGAACAACTCTCTGATCTTGTCTAGGGTTACACCATCAATCCCTTTTGGTAATCGGTTCGGCAAGTTGTCTTGATTGGCGTGAGACTGCAGCATTTTATCAACGAGGTTCTGATCCAAACTCTCTACGATGTCTAGTTGTTGGCGTTGGGACACATACTTTTTCAGTGCGGCATCTAAACGTGGAAACATCACTGGTTTTAACAGGTAATCGACAACGCCACCCCTCATCGCCTGTTGTAACGTATCGACATCCCTTGCGGCTGTAATCAAAATGACATCACACGTTTGGTTACTTGCACGCAGTGTATTTAGTATCTCAAGCCCTGTGCCATCGGGAAGATAGACATCCATCAATAGTAAATCTGGCTTAAGAATGTCGAGTTGCATTTCTGCTTCCATTCTCGTGGTCGCAATTCCAACCACTTCCAAACCTGTCAGTTGGCTTAAGTATTTGTGGTGCAGCTCAGCAATAGCCAGATCATCTTCAATGATCATTACGCGAGTCGCCATACTCATATTTGTTCTTCCTTGGGTAAGTACACCGTTATTCTTGTCCCATAATTTGTATTGGGTATCATCTCAACATGGCCGTGATATCGAGTAGCAAGCTGATTGACAAGGTGTAACCCAACACCTCGATTTTGACGAGATTTCGTCGAAACGCCTTTTGTAAATAATGTTTGTGGATCCACTGTTTTTGGGAGGCCACAGCCATGATCTATCACCTCAAGTATCACTTCATTTCCGTAATCGCTAACGGACACATCAATGTTTCTGCGTTCTGACGCAACATTTGATTCATCGCGAATTGAAGTTAACGTGGCATCGAAAGCGTTATCAATCAAATTACCCAAAATTGTGACAAGGTCTTCCGAATTTAGCCACTCAGGTAGGGGCTCCAGACGACTGCCTTCCTCAACCACCAGTTGTAAGCCTAACTCGCGAGCACGTTCAGTTTTTCCAAGCAACATACCTGCAATTAGCGGGTCCTTAACGGTATCTCTTAAAAACTCAATCATTGCTTGATAGTGTGCGGTTTCTTGTCCAATTAACTTTTGCACCGCATCAAGCTCACCCATTTGTACTAGCCCACTAATGGTGTTGAGCTTATTTCGATGCTCATGGGTTTGCGAACGTAACAAATCTGCATATTCCTTGGTTTGTGATAGCTGCTCGGTTAGATCATTAATTTCATCCCTTAAACGGAAACTCGATACCGCCCCCACGATTTTTCCATCAACATAAATTGGAGAGCGATTTGCAATCAGGCGCTTATGATTAAGGAATATTTCAATATCATGATCTTCCTGCCCGCTTTCTAATACTGTATATAGATCGCTATCACGCAGCGTGTCAGTCAAAGGTTTATTGAGCGCTGATTCTCTATCAATACCGAGAATCTGGCAGGCACTACGATTTATCGAGCGAAGTATCCCTTGGGCATCAATGCTTAACACGCCCTCTTTGATGGTGCTCATCGTCACTTCTAATTCGCCGTACAACCGCCCTATCTCTTCAGGCTCAAAGCCTAAAATGGCGCGCTGAAACTTTCTCGACGCATAATTGGATACAATGGCATTAGCGACGACAACTACGATGACCATTAAAATCAAAAAGGCCAAAAATGGTTCGATGCGGTCTTGCAGTCGGTCGAGCAAATAGCCAACCGAAACCACACCAATGATGTTCCCTTGCTCGTCAAAAATCGCAGCTTTACCACGAACTGAATAACCTAACGAGCCCTGTGCCGTCGAAACATAAGACAATCCCCGTTCTAGCGCTCGACGATTGTCGCCACCTCTCATTGGCTTGCCCAACCGCTCATCAACAGGGTGGATTAAGCGTACTCCCTTATGGTCGCCAATAACGATGAATGCAGCACCTATGGCTTCGGTTAATTCTCGAAAGCGAAGTTGGTATGGCTGGGGGTTTTGGGTTTCGATCATTTCACGAACAACCGCTGAGTCCGCTAAAAAACGGGCAACACCCAGTGCTTTTTCTCCCATTTCTTGCTCTTGATTGATTTTGAGATAAGTGAACCCCGCGGCGACAAGCAATAACAGCTCTATCAACCCCGATAGCGTCATAATAATGAGCATCCGCTTACGAAAGCTGATGGTTTTCCAACTCATTGATACATCCTTGTGATTCACTCTTGAGCGTAACGTTAACACTCAGTTAACAGCATGACGTTGTCGCGGTGATAAATCTGTGAGGAAGGCAAACAAACCGCAGAGTTTACGGTTAATTAATCGACGAGCTGAAACATAAAATTACAACCATTCACCAAATTTAGCATTCCTCTCTGATACTCAATTCCATACATAAATTGCCCTTAAAATCATGATCGCGATCACATCGATTTTAGCGGTTTTTGAGGCGTTTTTAGACTTTACAACGTATAATTTTTAATCAACGAAACCAATGAGAGTTTCGGTTTGAAAGCAGTGAAGCTGGAAGTCTATTAAAAGCTCAACATTGACGTCAGTGGTTTGGACACAAATAAAACAAAATACAAATACTGACTATATGACAAACACTTAGACACCATCTGAAAACTGGAAAACTATAAACAGAGGTGCATTTATAGTTAGAAGGAACACCAAACATGGAACGCGATACCTTTGGAATATGCCTGAATAAGGCGATGCTGTCAGAGAATATGTATTCAACATTTACACACGTCAGGGCTTATGAAAAAAACGGAGGCGGTACTTCTGATCTCAAAGTCCTGTTATCGTTCCCTCAAATGAGTGGAAAAGATCTATTGAATACGATGCGAGGTTCTCGTCAGCTAGAGTGGAGAGCGGAGTTTCACTGTCCATATACGAAATAAATTTGTAACATCTCCCGCGCCCAGCACAAATATAACTGGGCGCATACTACTGCCCAATTTTCCCTCCTACTTAACACGCAGTTACGAATCCTTTATATTAGAGCTAATACTCTACGACAAAGCAGCCATTATGAAAAAAACAGGAAAGGTTTGGATACTGGGCTTACTTAGCAGCTCGATTTCCCTTGCCTGTCATGCGGCACCGATCACTTTTGATACCGCATGGCAGCTATTGCTAGAAAACAACTATTCTCTCAAAGCTCAACGCTCAAACGTCGAGAACTACCAATACCAAGAGAGTGCCACCAGCAATCTCAACTTACCTCAGGTTACTATTGGCGCGAATTACACGCGTTTAGATACCGATATCACGCTTTCGGGAAAACAGATCCTAGACAGCACAGGAGCACACATTAACGTACCTCCTGCTTTTCAGCCTATTTTTGGTGCCTTAGCTAATACCACTTCGACCATAACCGAGCGCGATATTTTCTCTTCGTCTATTCGTGCGATTTGGCCAATTTTTACTGGTGGTCGAATTTCTGCGGCTCAATCAGCAGCAGAAGGCAAAACGGATGAGGCGAAAAGTCAGCTTCTAATGGAACAACAAGCGCGTTTTGAAGATTTATCGAAGTACTACTTTTCTGTCGTACTGGCAAAGGAAGTACTCGCAACGCGGCAAGCGGTTGAAGCAGGGCTAAAAAAGCATCGAGATTTTGCCATTAAGCTTGAAGAGCAAGGACAAATCGCGCACGTTGAGCGCCTGCAAGCCGAGGCTTCTTTAGATAAAGCATCTGTAGAAACACGTAAAGCAGCCAGCGATTTGAGTATCGCTCAGGCTGCATTAGGTAAATTACTCGCACAAGATGATGCCGTAGAGCCCGCTGAATCTTTGTTTATCAACGACAGTCTTCCCCCTCTTACTGCTTTTGTCGATCAAACGTTGCTTACCTATCCGGGGTTAGAACTTCTGAGCGCTAAACACAAACAAGCCTCTAGCTTAATCAAAGCAGAAAAAGGGAAATACTACCCTGAAGTTTATCTTTACGGCGACTACAGCTTGTATGAAGACGATTCTCTCGCAAGCCAAATGAAGCCTGACTGGTTAGTTGGTGTTGGTGTCAGCATTCCACTGATTGAATCATCAGGGCGAAGCGAAAAAGTCAAAGCCGCTCAAAGCGTCGTCTCGCAGGTCGACTCATTAAAGTCCCAAGCCAAACAAGACTTATCGCTGTTAGTCCAAAAGACATACTTGGAGGCTCAGCAAGCCATTGATGAAGTACAAGGGCTCGCATCTAGCATTGAACTCGCTAACGAAAATCTGCGCTTGCGTGAAAAAGCATTTACTCAGGGTCTGTCGTCTTCTCTGGATGTTGTGGATGCACAACTTTATGTCGCGAGTATAGAAACACAACGTTCAGCGGCGCGTTTCCGCTATTTAATATCTTTAACCAAGCTACTCGCATTGAGCAGTGAAATGAACAGCTTCGAACAATATCAAAATACCGCTTATATCCCTGCTTCAACATCCAAAGAGGTGAAATAAATCATGGCAGCTAAATCACTAAAACCCGTTTTACTCTCACTTTGTGCTTTGGGTGTTGCCTCTTGGGTTGGGTATCAATTTTACCAAGCCTATCAACCAGAACCGATCCGCTTACAGGGATTAATTGAAGCCCAGCAATACAGCATTTCCTCAAAAGTCCCAGGGCGTATTGATGAGGTCATGGTACGTAAAGGCGACGATGTAGAGAAAGGTCAGCTTATTTTTACCCTTCATAGTCCTGAAATTGAAGCGAAGTTAGAACAAGCAAAAGCAGGTGAAAAAGCGGCGGACGCCTTAGCTCAAGAAGCTGAGAAAGGCGCACGTGAGCAACAAATCCAAGCAGCAAAAGATCAGTGGATGAAAGCCAAAGCCGCTGCGAATTTAATGGAAAAAACCTACAATCGTGTGAATAACCTTTATAACGATGGCGTGGTTGCAGAACAAAAACGCGATGAAGCTTTAACTCAGTGGCAAGCAGCGAAATACACAGAAAGTGCTGCGTTTCAAATGTACGAAATGGCAAAAGAAGGCGCTAGAAGTGAAACCAAAGTGGCTGCGGCGGAAAAAGCGCGCATGGCATCAGGTGCCGTAGCCGAAGTAGAAGCGTACGCGAAAGATACTCAGATCTACAGCTGGTTTGACGGCGAAGTCTCTCAAGTTCTACTTCAAAGTGGTGAATTAGCACCTCAGGGCTTCCCGGTTGTTACTGTGATAGATACAGAAGATGCCTGGGCGACACTTAATGTGCGTGAAGATTACCTTCAACACTTTAAAAAAGGAGCAACCTTTGATGCCTATTTGCCTGCCTTAAATAAAAATGTTGAGTTCAAAGTAACGCATGTTGCCGTTATGGGTAACTTTGCAACGTGGAGAGCAACCGATGCTTCTCAAGGTTTTGATCTTCGTACCTTTGAAGTAGAAGCTCGTCCAGCTCAACCCGAACCTGAACTGCGTATGGGAATGAGTGTTGTCGTTGAACTTTAATCACAACCACTAGGTTAATGCTATGACGATTAAGATTTCACAGCGGCATATCTTACGACGAGACAAGTGGTTGCTTTCGTGCCTTACTTGGATACCGATTTTGCTCGCGATGATGATTTGGGGAGTGTTCTCTGCGGGCATTGCCCGGGATCTGCCAATCGGTGTGGTTGATCTACAACATTCCCAACTTTCTCGAAAGCTCATTCAATCTTTGGATGCGTCGTCGAGTCTGGCTGTTAACTATCATTACGCCAGTGCAAGCGAAGCAAAAAATGCGATGATTGAAGGCGATATCTACGCTTACGCGGTCATCCCATCTAAGTTCGACCAAGATATTCTCCAGCACCGCCAACCTCAACTTTCTGTCTTTTACAACAGTCAGTACATTTTGGTAGCGAAACTGATCAACTCTGCCATTGCGCAAGCACAAGGCTATTTCGACGCTCAGGTTGAAGTAATGGGCAACTTGGCTAAGGGTAACACCACAACGTTAGCAGCGGCTGGACAGGCTGTACCCGTGTCGACACAAATAACCGCATTATTTAACCGTAACAATAACTACGCACAATTTTTGGTAACGGCTATCGTGCCAGCCATTTGGCAAATATGTATTGTAGTAAGCACTATTTTGATTCTTGCCGCGCACTTTCGCATTTATGGTGGAAAGAATAGCTTTGCATTTTTGGGCGAAAAGCCATACGCCAGGCTCACTACCCTATTAAGTCAGTACATTCCGGTCTTTATGGCGCAAGGTGCGTTGTTCTTGTACTGGTTTTATTCCGTGCTTGATTGGCCAATGGAAGGCAGTTTTGTGGTTATGCTATTAGCACAATTGGCGACGGTTATCGCCTGTATCATTATGGGAGCGTTGTTCTTCTTCTTGTCGATGGATCCTGCACGTGCGATGAGTTTTGCTGGCGCATTTACGGCTCCAAGCTTCGCGTTCATGGGAATTACATTCCCAGTTTCTGACATGAACACGCTCGCTTATGCATGGCGTTCATTATTGCCGATTACCCATTACATTGAAGTACAAGTGAGTCAAGCAAGCTATGGAGCATCGGCCGCACAATCTTTAAGCTCGCTATGGCCTATGATTGGTTACGTTGTGCCCCTGCTCATTACCGCAGCCTTGATGGGTAAACATCGAACAGCTTCATCAACACGCCAAGCGAAGGAGGCGGTATGACATTGTGGCAACTGATTAAAGCGGAACTTAAGGCCGTTCTAACCAATCCAGTCGTTACGTTGACCGTGTTTGGTGGTGTCGTATTTTACTCGTTTTTATACCCTTTGCCTTATGCACAACAAACGCCTCGTGAACAACCAATCGCGATTGTTAATCTAGATGGTAGTCAGACGAGTTTAAAGCTGGAACGTATGGTTGATGCCACCCCACAAGTCAACGTAGTCACTCGACTTCATACGATTGCCGATGCAAAGCAAGCATTTTTACAACGAGAGATCACCGGTTTTTTAGTCATACCGGAACACTTTTACAAAGACCTAATGCTAGGTAAAAGCCCGACTCTAGCCTACGCTGCGGACGCCTCGTATTTTCTCGTGTACGGAACCGTGGTAGAAGGATTGGCCCAAGCGGGAGGCACATTAGGGGCCCAAGTGAAAGTCAGTAAAATGGTGATAGATGGTGTGCCCATGAGTATGGCTAGCCATAATTACTCTGCTATTAAGCTTAATATGAAACCGACGTTCAACCCAACCATGGGTTACGTCGAATACGTAGTGCCGGCAGTATTTGTTCTGATTTTACAACAAACGTTGATCATGGCGGTTGGATTGCAAACGGGAACACAGCGTCATGGTCGTGGCTATTGGTCACAAGTATCAACGGGATCGCTGCTGCTTGTGAGAACGTTAGTATTTGTGGCAATTTATTATTTACTCGGCGCCTATTATTTTGGTTTTAGCTTCGAACGCTTAAACGTAAACCATATCGCCAACGCGGGCGAATTGCTGGCTATGTTGTTACCGTTCTTTTTAGGTTGTTGCGGACTAGGCTTCTGGCTAGGTTACTTATTACCTCGGCGTGAACTTGTCACCTTAGTCGTCCTAGTGAGCTCTATGCCGCTCATTTTCTTGGCTGGTTTTATTTGGCCGATTGAAGCCATACCTACTCCCTTATTATGGATTGCTGATTTAAGCCCAAGCACTTGGGCGATAAAAGCTTTCTTAGCGCTAAACCAAATGGGGGCAACCTGGCAACAAGTCGCTCCACATTGGACGGCGCTTTGGGCACTCACCGTGCTTTGGGGTAGCGTTGCGTACTGGATTGCTAAGCGAAGTAACAAGCCAGTTGTAACAGAGAGCTTGGGGTGACAGCTGACATTTTCTATTACTATAAAAAAAGCCGGGTAACTAAACCCGGCTGAAAATCTGCGTCCTTGCAGCGGACATATGGTAAAAACACTTTTTGCTCTGGGCTTACCCATTGAGCGAGATTAGATTAAGCCAAAAAGTATGGATTCCATACTCTCATATAGAGGGTCATATCCTTCCAATAGACATTAGTCTTCGCTAGAAAGATAACGTTTTTCAGACACAAAAAAACAAGACTCACATTGAGTCTTGTTGTTGATAGGGATGAGCAAGATACATGTCGCCGCTAAGTCATATCGCGGATTATTTTCTCTCGGTATTCTGTAACGACCTTCATGATTGAATTTTTTACATCACCGACTTGCTTAGAGGGTTGGCACCATAGGCCAAAACCAAACTTAAAACCTTCCAATAATTCAGAAGCTTCCACTGGCTCTATATGATTATTAGAAAACTCCGAATGGGCAAACGTTCTGGGGAGAATCGCCCATCCTAAACCTGCTTCAACCATTTTCACTACAAGGGCCAATTGGTCGACCTCTTCATGGTTCGAACTTACGATGACTTTTTCGCCCATTCCCTCTTCAATAAGAGACCGCAGTACAAATTGTTTACTATTCCTCAAGGCTGTCAATACTCGATCTGGTGCCACAGAAGCGAGTTCACCACCTTTCTGGACGAAAGGAACAAATTCAAAATGACCTAAAAACGTCGCATCCAAACTATGTATTGCTCGACTATCATGTACATTGACAATACCGAATTGATACTCACCATTCTGTAAACCCTCTTTAATTTCGTTGCGATTACGAACAAGAAAGTTAACTCGCATCATCGGAAAATCTGCTGCTAATTGAATACGAAGCAATACAAGAAAACGGTGTGGTATAGCGCTTGAATAGGCGATACTAACATTCTCTAACCCACCGTAAGCTAGACTTAATGCGACTTTATCGAAAGTACGTGCTTGTTCGATGGTTTGCTTAGCATAGTGGTAAAGAAGATGACCATCTTCTGTCGGTTCTACCGAGCGCCCCACTCGCTCAAACAGGTTGACCGCCAGTTGGTCTTCAAGATTGGTAATCACCTGCCCTATTGTGGTTCGGTGCTTATTGAGTTTGACCGCCGCCTTACTAAACGAAAGCTGTTCATAAACGGTTACGAACGCGAGAAGTTGTTCAAAACTAAAATTCATAGGTTGTGCTTACTTTTTAGAGTTATCTAATTAAATTACCACAAGATCGTAGAATTGCTACTTGGTAACGGAAACAATCTGCGTTTGAATTCCTTCTCGACGACACAAAAAAACCTACTAGCTTCAGTAGGTTTTCTCTAACTTAGTTGTACTCAACGACACGAGCTAAATAGTTGAATTCTCCTGAGTCACCATGGTAATCGCGGTAGACATCGACACTGAAATATTTAGGTTGATCAGCGTAAATGTGGTCAACGACTTTTTGCTCAAGTGACTCCAACGTTTCACCGACCTGAGAGTACACGAACTGCTTGTTCACTTTTTCCAATTTACGTTGTTTCGCTTCTTTGTGTGACACATAGTTGTTGATCTCTTCCCACTTTCCCACGAACTCGACCGCCACGTAACTCGAGTTCTCGTCAATCATAATAAAGGCTGCACCTTCTTCTTTGATTGCAGACAGTTGCTGCATATCACTATCCACTTTTTGCTGGTCAAGATGGGCACCACTTTGGGCGAATGCAGTCGCGGAAGCGGTAAGCATCATGAGTGTAAGAACGGCTTTTTTCATTGTATCGTTTTCCTGTATTAAGGGAGTTCAGTTACCCAAAGTTGCCCTTGGGTGGCTTTTTTGAATCCATATTCGTAAATCGTCACCAAGTAGCGGTGATCGAACATATCTTTCGTTACTTTGGCGTATCTGAAATCTTGATCAATGTAGGTAAACTGCATCTCGATATCGTTGATTTCACTGATGTATTTCATTCGATAGAGATCACCACGAGTTTGCGCTAGCGTAAGGCTTGAGACACTTTTCGATACCAAGTCCAAACCTTTGTCTTTTAGTGGACGATACGGCGCTTTTAACGCACCATTGCGAATCACATCCAGCTGAGGCGCTTTTTCTAACCCCAAAGCATCTGAGATTTGTTGATAGTTGAAGTTAGACGGATTAAAGAACACCTGCGCTGCGAGACCGCCATCTACGTGTAACTCCTCAAGTGTTTCTCCATCATGTTCAACATCGATAAATTGTGGAGGGAAAACACCAGGGATCGATGCGCTCGCAGCAAGCACCTTGTAAATCAGTTCAGATTTGTCCGTTAAATCACTGTTCGCAATCGCACCAATATTCCAAACCACCAGTTCGCCTGAATCAAAATGGGTACTGCCAATAAAGAGGCGTTTACCATTGCGGTGTTGCTGCGCCATCGCCTCAATCATGGGCTCAGGGTAAGCGTCTGCGATGAAATCATAGAGGTTCTCACCATCGGTAAACGCGTCCTTAAACAGGGTATTTAAGAAGTTCTTCTTACCCAAAATATTCTTATCATTGATGTTGAGCATGACTTCTTTCATCTTTGGCATCGCATCACCGCCAATGAAAACAAAAGGAGCGATTAGGGCACCAGCACTGACTCCAGTAATGATGGCATAATCTTTTAGCTCCCCCTTTTCCTGTAGCCCCATCAAAACGCCGGCCCCGTATGCGCCGTTTACGCCACCACCCGATAAGGCCAAAATATTGAGCTGTTCACCCTCTACTTTGATCGGTGTGGTTTGATTGTGCGCTGAGTAGAGAAAATCCGGCGCTTCATTGGCCCACATTCGAAGTGGCTCATTTGGTGTCGAACTCGCGATCTCGACATCTTTATAGTTGCTTTGAGAAACACGAACATCCAGCGTATGAGGTGAACTACAAGCTACTATCAGCAGCGAAAGTGCAACCGTCACACCAGAGGAAATTAAACGATTCATAATCAGTCTCATTTAATGTTCTCTGGCGTATGACCAGAGACTCAGTTTGAAGTTAATTGGGTCAAAATGAAGTCCGTTTCGTTGTGTGGAGTTACTATAGCTAGGCACGGCTAAACCCCATAATCGCGATTGTAGGATGCTATCCATCAAAGCAATTATGCCAAGTTTCTATATGCTAACTTTACGCTTCTCCGTTAATTAGGTACTGCGCTAAGCAATTTTCACGACGTTGAACTCATGCGTCGGTTCGACAAATTCGTATTGGGCATTGATCGTCTGTAGCTCCCATGTGCCATAGCCTTTGGTGATCTCCAATACACCGTAAACGGCGTTATGTGTATGACGAAAGGCTGCGACAGGAGACATCTTCTTCACCAAACAAGAAGTAAAAATCGCAGAAATCAAATCACCGACACCGACTGGCTGCATAGCAAATTCAACACTAGGGCGTTGGGCCAAATAGCTTGCTTTCGGCGTGGCTAAAATCATACTGAAGGCGTCATCTGTTAGTGCATGCAGGTGTTTCACCAATACCATTTTCGGTCCCAGCTCTAGGGCTTTTTTACATGCAGTGACCGCATCATAAAGAGAGTCAATTTTCACACCTGTTAACTCGCTCAGTTCAAACTGGTTAGGAACAATCACATCAGCGATGGGCAACAAGCTATGGCTTATCGCTTCTTTGACACCGTCTGCCACAATGCAACCTTTGTCTGGATCACCCATAACTGGGTCACACACATAAAGCGCGCTGTGGTTACGCGATTTGACTAAACTTACCGCTTCGGCCACCGCTCGACATTGCTCTGCGCTGCCTTGATAACCGGACAGTATCGCGCCACATTCTCCTAACTTCTCAATGTTATCTAAGCCTCTCATTAGAGAATGAATTTCATCTGCCCCAAACTTCTGTCCAGTCCAACCTTGCTGGTACTGAGTGTGATTTGAAAACTGAACCGTGTGAATTGGCCAGACTTCGAGGCCCATTCTCTGCATCGGAAAGACTGCAGAACTGTTTCCTGCGTGGCCATAAACCACATGAGATTGAATAGAAATAATGCTTTTCATAAGTCACTCTTAATTGAGAAGTTTGTTAGCTTGGCGACTAAATAAACACAATATCGCGCACTGTGCTTATTTGGTCGGAATAGCCTCGACAACGCCGAGGCTTATTCTTAATCAGGCTGGATTCATTAGCCTTTGAATTCAGCAAAGTACTCATCCAACACTTTGCGTGTTGCACGACCGATAAGCTCGTATTCGTGGTGAGTAAGGTTTGCTAGCGAAACTCGAACTGATGCGTGTACTACATCGAAGCCTTGGCCCGGAAGTAGGATAACGCCGGTTTCATGTGCAAGGCGGAACAGGAAGTCTTTGCCCTTCTCGCTCGCTTTGAACCATTCAACGAATGCTGGTCCGTACAATTTGCCGCCCAGAGTGTCGAGCTCAAGCAGTGTGTAGTAGTCCACACGATCTTTGTTTTCTTCAATTTCTACACCCATGTTTTTGTACAGAGTTTTGTAACGCTCACGAATGATGCGTTTACATGCTTCTTTGTAGTTTTTCTCTGAGTCCATCAAGCAGTTCAATGAGAACAGCGCCATTTGAACTTGTTGAGGAAGAGACAAACCTGCTGTGTGGTTAAGTGCTACGCTGCGGCTATCTGCAACGATACGGTCAATAAATTTGATCTCACGAGGTTCCGGAGTCAGCGTTTTGTAACGATCGTCCAACTCAAGTTGACGCGCTTCAGGAAGGCTACGCATTGCATCGTCAAACACGTTGTTGTGTTGAATTGCAATCGAGCCTAGACGCCAGCCTGTTGCACCGAAGTACTTAGAGAACGAGTACACACAAAGCGTGTTGTATGGCAGTTTTGCAAACAGTGAGACGAAATCGTCCGCAAAAGTGCCGTATACATCGTCAGTCACAATGAATAGGTCGCTACGTTCGTTGTTCACGAAGTTTGATAGGTTATCCAGAGTCTCATCCGAGAACTTCACAGACGCTGGGTTTGCTGGGTTAACAACACAAAGCAGTTTGATCTCTGTATCTGCAAGCTTTTCGATTTCAGACATCGGCAGCTGCCATGTTGTCTCATCCAGACGTAGTTCAACGATTTCTAGTTCGTATTCACTCAGTTCTGGAATCTCTAGGTAAGGCGTAAAGATTGGAGTTATTAGTGCAACCTTGTCACCTTTCTTCAATAGACCGTTGTTGAACATAGTTTGGAACGTGTACGTCATAGACGCTGTACCGCCTTCCGTTGCAAACAGATCGAAGTCTGTTGTCATTGGCATCGGGCCGTACATCTCTTCTGCGATGTACTGTTTTACAACCGTTTCGATGTTCGTCAACATGCGTGGTGGCACTGGGTAGTTACATGCAAGGTATGCGTTAACCAGTTCATTCAAGAATGCTTGCTTCTCTAGACCCAAACGGTCTTTTGCGTAGCTCAGCGACTTTTCCAAGAACTGTACGCCTTGGTCTTGTTTATTCTTGCTTGCAAACGTATCGAAGCGCTCAACAATGCCCACACCATCTGGAATGCCACCGAAACCACCATCTAGGTATGAGTAAGTGCGCTCGGCTTCCAATATTGCGAATTCACCCAAACGAATGAACGCTTTACGTGGTAGTGTCGCTAGAAAATTAGGGTTACCACGACCTGCATCTAATAAAGCGCGGTCAGGAACAGTTTGTGCCACTTCAATAAGTTTATCTTTTAATTCAAATGGGCTTAAATCTGCAAATTTCGAAAAATCAATTGTTGTGTTTTGCGTAGTCATAATATTTACCTGAATCTATTATTTAGTAAAATTTGGATAATACTTCCCCTACCGCCTATTTAATTAGGCGATAAGAGTGTTCGAATTTATTTAAATTACATGCCTGCGTTTAAAGTAATAATGCCGACAATAATTGGACCCCATAGGGTAAGCAGTACATTGGCGACTGCATAAGTCACGGTGAATGAGAATACTGGTGTTGCATTACCTGTTTTTTCCATTAACGCCGCAAATGCTGGGTTTGCACTTCGTCCACCTGTCACACAGCCTAGTGCTTCAACTGGGTTCTTAATCTTCAATACAAAATATGAGAAGAAGAACGCAATAATCTGAGGGATAATCGTTACACCCATACCAAGGAACAACAGAGACATACCGTGTTCTTTGATGGTGTCGACCGCTTGAGGCCCAGCTTCAAGGCCAACAATGCCCACAAATGCTGCCAAACCGAAATCTCGAATAAAGTTCGCAGCACCCACAGGAAACTGAGCAACGTGCGGATTGCGGCTACGTAACCAACCCACAATCAAGCCTGAGATCAAACAACCTGCACCAGAACCGATGGTGACGGGAATACCAGCAATCTTAAAGCTGATAAGACCAATCAATAGACCAAGCACCATGCCCATACCAAGCACAATGAAATCCGTCATGGTTGCAGAGCCCATGCGTTGACCAATGTTTTTCTCAACGCGATTGATGTCTTTTGCTGTACCTGTAAGCTGGATGACGTCGTTTTTCTTCACCACAAGATCCGGCGTCATTTCGATAGAGCTGCCTTCACGAATGTAATCCGTCACATAAACGCCGCGCATGGAACCTTGGTTCGAAGCCTCTTTGATCTCTTGCAGTGACTTACCAATCAGTATGTGGTTATCAGCGATCAGTTGGCGATTTTCTTCAATAACTTCATAGTCTTCTGGAAGTGCAACCTCGTTGTCAGCCAAACCATCTTGCAGCTGATGTACCGCATTACGACGACCTGTTACAACAATGACATCCCCTTCTTTCAGTGCTGTGAATTTGTCCACTTCTAGCACTTTGCCATCACGTTGAATCAATTCAATACAAGCAGCTAGAGCGTGTTGGTTTAACTGAGCTAAGGTTTTGCCTGCTAACCCACCATCTTTGCTCACTTTAAATGCTCGTGTAACCAGCGCGGTTACTGCGTTGAATTCACCCGGCGCAAGATCGCGCTTACCGTTTGAGTTTTTCTCTTCTAGAGCAATCGCTTCTGCTCGGATATCCCACTTCATCAGTGTTGGGAATACCCATGTCACCATCAGAATTGGACCAAGCGAACCAAAGATGTACGTAACTGCGTAGCCTACTGCGACGTTGGTCTGCATTAGGTGCTTGGCTTCTTCCGTCACGCCACCAAGACGTGCGATCGCATCACCCGCTGTACCGATGATTGCCGATTGAGTCAAACCACCAGCTGCAAGACCTGCGGCCGTACCTCTGTCTAGATCAAACATCCAAGCTGCTGCTAACACACAAAGCAGACCTGAAACCGTCATAACCACGGCAGAAAGTAGAATGTTGATGGTTCTAAAGTTCAATGCTTTGAAGAACTGCGCACCACCTTGATAGCCTACTGCGTAAATAAAGAGCGCAAAGAAAATGCTTTTTACGCCGGGATCAATATGAACACCAAATTGCCCAATAATTACACCCATTAATAATGTTCCGGCAACACCGCCAAGAACAAATCGACCAATGGTAATTTTACCTACCATATAACCGAGAGAGAGCGTAATAAAGAGAGCAACAAATGGTGCCATGTCAAAAAGATTAGAAATAATTTCCATGACAATTTTACTCTTACTAATAAATATAAAACTCAAATAATCTAACGAATAATCTGTCACTCATATTTGTTGGATTATTTAATTTAAAAAGCATCTCGTTTGCTTCGAAGCGAATATTAGGAACAAAACCTCACAACTCGTAATCCCATTTGAAGGACGAAACCATCACTTCGCATATTCAAAAGCAAACATTGAACAATAATTGTCGAAAATTTAACAACTTAGTGGTCTGAAATGAACATAGAATAAATTGGAAAATAAATTTATTTTTATTTTCACTGTCCAAAAAGCTACTTTGCTGCGCTATTCCCTCTATATAGCGCATAGCACCTTTCGTTTGATGGATTAGATCCTGCAAAAGCGATTATCACTGATGCCATCACTTGCCTTATCTTTACATTCATCAAGTTAATAGAGAAAAACACCATGAACTCAATGCCACATGAACTTGTGTGGGGCGAAGTTTACTTCCCTCCCTTGTTGCTGGTTATTGCATTGGCTTACATGCTCACCATTTTGGTTGGAACCGTTGCAACAAAACTGGGACTCCACAAATACGTTGCATTTCCCGCGCTCGCTGAGCTAAGCCTAATTGTGATTTTTACTGGCGTTATTGGTCGATTCATTACCATATTTTGAGGCAAATTCCGTGATAAAACGTTATCTCATCACACTGCTACTACTGTGTTCAGCTGGCACCGTGATTTTCAGCTACTACCAATCATACTCTGACACCCCTTGGACTAGAGATGGCCAAGTTAGCGCGCACATCGTTTCTATAACCCCCCGCGTAACAGGACAAATCATCCAAGTCTACGTCGAAGACAATTCGCAAGTGAAACAAGGCGATTTGCTGTTTGAGATTGACCCAAGCATCTATAAAGCGGCGTACCACAAAGCGCTAGCAGCTCAAAAGCAAGCCATTGCATTACTAGCAAAGGCCAAAAATGAAGAGCAGCGAGCACTTAAGTTAGAAAAGCGCACACCTGGCGCTGTACCTGTACTGACATTGAATAACCTAGACAATGCGGTGGAGACAGCCGTTGCCAACGTAGAACTCGCGAAAGCCAATGTTGAAGAAGCCAAGCTAAACCTTGATTACACAAAAGTTTATGCGCCAACGAATGGTTATATCACTAATTTGAACTTACGTGTCGGCTCTCAAGTCGTCGCTAACTCCCCAGTCGTGGCTTTGATTGATGAAGACAGCTTTTGGATCGAAGGATATTTCAAAGAAACGGATTTAGTTGGCGTTGATCCACAAGATAAAGCCTACGTGACCTTAATGATGCACAATGAAGCTGTGTTGGAAGGAAAAATCAAAAGCATTGGCTACGGCATTGCGAAACAAGATGGTAGTACTGGTAACGATCTTTTGCCCAATGTGAACCCTAACTTTCAGTGGATACGCTTAGCTCAACGCATTCCAATTAAAGTTAAATTAGATCACTTACCGAAAGATTTTCAACTACGTGTTGGTATGACGGCCTCTATCAAAATCATCAAACAATAATGCGGTGGAATGTATGTTTAATGCCTCAACCAAAGAAGCAATCAAAGCTGCGCTGTCTATCGTTATCGCGATCTGCCTTGCCTTATGGTTTCAATGGGAGAAACCGTATTGGGCAGCGATCGCAGTCGCGGTAATGGCATTAAATGAAAGCTTCGCTCACTCAATAAACAAAGGTCATAATCGCTTATTAGGAACCCTCCTTGGCATCGGTTATGCCTTTTTCCTCATCACGACATTTTCTCAAGATCGCTTTTTGTTTCTCACCTTCTTCACCTTGTTTTTAGGTGCGTGCATTTTTATGTCGAGCGACGAAAAGTATGGTTATGTGTTCTCTATCGGCTTTGCTGTGTGCTCCATCATCGCATGTATGGGAGGATTTGATAGTCAAGCAACGTTCCACTTCGCTGTTCTTCGCATGCAAGAGACGATTCTTGGTGTGATCACGTTTTCTGTTGTGTACCGATTAGTTTGGCCAGTCAGTACAGAACAAAACTTCATTCAACGTTTTGAGGCCAGCAGAGAGGCGATGCTTAACGCTATGAAATCGCCCAATGATATAGATATTGAAGCTCTTGAGACCAACAGCGCCAACATAGAAAAGTTGTTCCAACTGGTCGGCTTACCACTTACTGGCAGCTACCACTTGAAAGAACATCGTCAGCTATGGCGTGCGCGTTTAAATGAGATGGCACAAATCCAAGACCGATTGCTAGAACAAGCAGATAAATCGCAAAGTCGTGAGATCGATTGGCCAACGCTAACGCAGCAACTTCAAAGCTTTGATATTAAAAATCCAAGTACGTCTCTCATCGGTCACGTTGCTTGTGTCATGCAAAGAGAGAAAAACACAGTTTGGCATCACGAGCATCGAACGTTTATCCAGCATTTGAATGAAGACGGCAGAAAGGTACTGCAAGGTGTCTCCATGTTCATCACTTCTTTGTTGATCTGGATTTATCTGCCCGTACCCGGAGGTTTCATTTTTCCGATGCTAGCAGGCGTGTTCTCTTCAATCGTTCCTACTATGCCACCAAGCATTATTAAAGATGCATTTTTTGGGGTGATAGGTACTGGCACGGTGATTCTATTGCAATACATTTTCATAATGCCAATGATGACCGAGCTTTGGCAGCTTGGGCTATTCTACTTCATCAACATCATCGTAATTTGGAAAGTCTTTTCCACACCAAAACTGATGGTACATAGAATTCTAGGTATTAACTTATTGGTTGTCTTGACATCAGGAGCGCTCAATTTAACCCCAGCTTATCGAATTGAAACGCCCTTGCTGATGCTGGTAAACATTATGATCATTTTGATGATTGCCAAGTTGTTTACTGATCTGTTTCGTGTTCGCGTTACGGTCTAAGCGTCACCTCCGTTCTTGAAACTAAAGCCCTGCATTGCTTCTGCTATGCGGGGCTGTTTGTTTGTGAGCTAGCCATTATTCCTTCGTAACCCATAAAGCGAGGATAGTATCCATCAAAAGCGATTAACGGGATTTCTCTACCCACCATAAAATCCTCTCATTGATTTACGAAATGCAATCGAAAACCATGCATTCACAACGTCAATCACAGCAAACATATCTATCTAACTGAACAAGAAGTTCAGTGACACATTAACTGTCTGAGTCTCGAAGGTTTGAGACTATTCAGAGTGGAAACTGTCATGAGTTTTTTTGAATTACGCGCCGGCAAGACGTCTTCTCTTACTGTGCTCGCGAGCGCACTAATGCTTACTACCCCCACTTTTGGCTTCGCCGCTGAAGAGACGACGACCTACAACGAAGTAATCGAGCAAGGCCGAGCGCTGTTCGACAAATACGGTATCAGTCATGATTTACCAAAACTGGCCATCAGCTCTCTAGTTCAAGGCGAGCATTTGGTCGAGCATGCCCACCGAAGTGTTAAAATCGGTGATAGCGTTCGCGATTCGTCCGTCTACTTGGTTAAGAACACCGATAACAAAGGCAACATTGATCTGCGTATCAAGTACAACCCTGAACAACTCGATGAAAATGAAAAAGTACTTGATGAGATCGAAGCTTTCACACGAACAGAATACCGCCTTCGAAACTACGCGGAGAGTTTTGATCCGTCATCAGTAAGAGCCAAAGAGGATCAGAATGGTAATGTGATCATCAGTTTTAATTACTCAAAATACGGTCTTCCTCAAGATATCGCCTACTTTCGCTTTTTAAGCGTTGATATTGAGTTGGTTAATGGTGAACCGAAACGTATGGTCATTACCAACGATAAACCGTTCACACATCACAACTACCAAGTGGATTCTTACGATCAAGAGATCCTCTTCCAGAAGTTAGCGTCAGGCAAAATTGCGATTGCCAGTAAAAACACCAAGATAGTTGGTTCAAAGAAAAATAAACCCCTCGAAATGATGAGCAGCGTAAAACCGGTAGCGATTTATGAAGATAAGCTTGGCGTGCAAGTACTAGACGAAAAACGCTTGAATGAGGTCTCTGATCCACGCATGCAAGAAGCCAGTGTTAAGCTAGACCGAGTTTTTCCTTTAATGGGTGATATGGTTCGTCGTCAAGGTATCGATTTGCCTCTGCCGTTTGGTGTGTCGCTAGCGTATCGAAATCAAGATATGAATATTCCATTTAATGATTTCACGATTGAAGGCATCGGCCTTAATGAACTGTTTGATCCAGAAGACAGTGTCGGCATCGTGAGTGCTGAGAGCATGACGCTTCGTGGCGATGTAAACATCCTGCCATTTTGGAATGTATTTGGTTACATCGGAAAAGTTAATGTCGATGCCAATGTTGATGCCGCCTACACGGGTGAAGGTGGCCAGTACATAAAAGATAAGCTGAACGATAAACTGCCAGGATTAGGTGATAAGTTTTGCGATGGTTTATCTGCACTTTGTAGTCGCGGACGCCTAGACGTGCCGCTGCATTTGGAATATGACCTTCGTGGTATAGGTACAACCCTTTCGGTTGGCTATAAAGAATTCTTTGCTTCTGTCACTGGTACCTATTCGCAAACTCGCTTAAAGGGCTTAGATGATTGGGGCGATGGTATTGTTACTGTACAGCCGATGTTGGGTTATCAACTTGTCGATTATCGCACGCAGTTTTTTGTCGGAGCAGAATATCAAGGACTGGACGCTCGAATGGACGGGCATGTAAAAAGTGGTGATATCGAATTCGATTACGACATTGGTGTAGATCTTAATCAATGGGCGTTTTTGACTGGTTTCAATAAGCAAATCGGCAAAAACTACAACCTGACCTTTCTCTATAACAAAGGGGAAACTCGAGAGTCAGTAACCTTAAATCTTGGTTACCGTTTCTAGCTCTCATAAAGAGCCCGCCCCTAGACGATGGTAGGACTGCATCCTACAAAGGCGATTACTGAAACTGTCGCCGATGTCCTACCATTTGAGCCATCAATACAACAAGCCATCCAACCATTCACGGATTAATGCCAAAGCGTCAGGACGTCGCTTGTTAGATGCCGTTTAACATTTTCGGTGTACGCACCAAATGACTTTTGGACATAACAATGACTTTACTCAATCGCTCAACTTTAGCCATTACCATCACTCTTGCCTTAGCAGCTTGCAGTGATGACTCTGGTAAACCTAGCGTTCCTAACGGCCCGAAGCCACTACAACCCTTACCACCAGAGCAAATCGCTTTGGAAATTGGCGATGCAACCATTCAAGCGACCAAAGAGTCCCTTGTCATCACGCCTCTTGATGCGGATGAAAAACTGGCAGCGGTAGAGGCGTTCAAAGGTATCCAGTTTGCGCAAGCAGACCGCTTTCAGCACAGCATTGCGGTCCCACTTGAAGGCGATGTTGATGCGACTCAGTTCGGTGATGCGTGTCCGCAATTAAAAACCACGACACAAACGCAATCAGAAAATTGTTTGAACCTAAACATTTGGCGACCTGCCGGGACAGAAGCGTACGCAGATTTGCCAGTTTATGTCTTTATTCACGGTGGAGACTTTGAATACGGCGCGGGCTCAGAACCGCTGATTCATGGTGATATGGTGGTTGCACAAGGTGCTGACGATGGTAACCCGTTTATTGCAGTTACTTTTAACTATCGTTTGGGCTTGCTAGGCAGTGTTTGGATCGATGGTTTGGACAACCCTGAGGGCGGTAACTTTGGTCTAGGCGATCAAAAACACGCGCTTGAATGGGTTCAACAAAACATAGAGGCATTCGGCGGCAATCCGCAAAACGTGACACTCATGGGTCAAGGTGCGGGTGCCATGTCGGTGGGAATTTTACAGCAATCAAAAGGCGATGCTGCAATCGCAGGTGAGCACTTTCAACGTGCCATCATGCAAAGCAACCCTTACGGCTTTGAATATAAAAGTTACGATGTTGCCAAGAGCCAAAGACCAGAGCAAAGCGTTGAAGATCTTGCGTTACTACCACTTGAAGAGATCATGAAGGTACAAAGCGAGATGCTTGATCCTATTCAACGTCTTAAGAACTGGGTACTGACCGCCGTGAATATTCCGGTTATAAGCCCAACACGCGACAACAGCCCATTAGCTACATTGATGCCATTTGCGCCTTACATCGAGCATCGCCCACCAGCGTTTCTAGTGAAAGAAGTACCAGGCTATCACTTTACTGAGCAAGCCATTGAGAGTGAATGGATCGTACCAACGGTAATTGGCTCTAACAGCGCAGAAATCAATACTCTGGGCATGCTGCCGAGCCTGACATTTTTGATCCCAACTATTATTGAAATCTTGAGCCAAGGAGCGCCAGAAATCATTGAAAGTGGTGACGAAAACTTAATCGTCGAATACATGGTGGAGTGGCTAGAATCGGAAACGAACTTAAACCGTTTACGCACCGAATATCGTTCATTGCTCAGCGATTCAGCTTCAATTGAACTCGATCTTTCTGACTTATTGGAACTGCTGCCTAGCACCGCTTATGAGGCGATGACTAAGTTGTTCTTCGGTTTGGGGAACTCCGATTCAACCACGGAGTTACTTGCTCTGGCTGACTTCTTCCCTAACGATGAAAGCGAACTGAATGGCGCGTCCAAAAACATGCAGCAATTCAAAACCGCGTTACATGACTTGCTCTTCACGGGTCCAAACCGTCATAAGGTTTCAACTGAAGAAACAACAGGAGCAACGCCAAGCTTCTACTACTTTGACTACACACCTGGATTCAACGTATGGACTTACAATACCAAAGGTGAAAATGGCGATCTCGACGTTGGTGATTTACTCAAAAGCATCAGTTGTATTGTGGGCGCTTGTAATGCATCGGAATTACCATTTGTGTTTAACAAGGCATTAAAGCTTGATGGTTCAAGTGTTCGTCCAGGTAGCAAAGACAAAGCAATGATGAACAAGCTCTCTCGTATGTGGTTTAGCGAACGTTTATTTGAAGACTTCCAATACAACAGTGCGACTGATCGAGTTTTGCTGATCGATAATGATGACGGTATTCAATCCACACAAGACTGGGACAATGCTCATCACTCAGGCATCGATCCAAAACTGCGCCAAGGTCGCCTCAACGGTCTCGAGGAACTTGGGCTGATTCTTAGCCACATGTAACTTCATCCTCAGCCACTCAAAACTCGTTACCGAATACCTAAAAGCCAGTTCGCTGGCTTTTTTCATCCTTATTCCTTGAACATAATTAGGAAGGTTTACTCATGTTTCCTAACGCCCTCCGTGCTCTGCTACTCTTTATCTTCGGCGCGCTGTTGGTTGGCTGTGCTCAGCCCTACCCGCAAGTTGAACCGGATTTTGAAGCCAATTGGCAAACTACTCAGCATCAAGCCGAAGTTTACTTAATTCCTACCGCTCCAGAAGCCTTTGCTCGTCGCGTTGAACTGGTAAGAAACGCTCAGCAAAGCATCGATATGACTTATTTTTCTTGGGAAAGTGACACGCTTGGTTTGATGCTACTCTATGAACTCAAGCAAGCAGCAGATCGAGGTGTGCAAGTTCGACTCACTCTCGATGACTTATTAGTGTTTAACGAGAAATGGCTTGCTGATCTCAGCGCTCACGACAACATTCAAATCCGTTTATTCAATCCGTTTGATTCACGTAAGTCAGGTTGGATTGGTCGCGCCGTCAACTTCTCTACTCACCAACAACGTTTGGATAATCGTCTGCACGAGAAGTACTTCAACGTCGACCATCAATGGATGATTCTAGGTGGACGCAACATTGGCGACGACTATTTTGGTTACAGCCGCAAAGCCAACTTCTTTGATATGGATGTCTTGTTCAAAGGCAGCATTATTCGAGCGTTCGACCAGAACTACCAACAACTTTGGGACAGCGAGCATGTCACGCCAATAGAAAACATCGTTAACGTTACCCCAAACTATTCCGCGTTTACTAAAGCGCTTAATAAAGGTGAGAAAGACAAAAGCATCATTCTGGCTGAAGTTGAAAAGCAGGTTAAACACCTGACCAGTCCCGACTTCATCGCTGCGCAAGTCACCCCCGTTTTCGACTCATTAAACAAGTTAGAAAACAACAAACCCTACTTTAGAAGACGTGCAGAACACCAAGTTTGGCAACAAACAACCACTGTATCCAAAGCAGTGATATCAACGCCTTACGTGGTACCGAGTGATGGTGAATTTGCCTTTATTGATACCTTGATGGAGCAAAAAGCGGACATCACGTTAATGACGAACTCGTCTGCTTCTAATGATTCTGGCTTTATTCCGGCTTATTACGAGAACCATCGCCAAACCCTGTTGGATAAGGGCGTTCATATACTTGAGTACAAAAACCAAGCGAAAAATGATGACCATTACTTCCATGCGGATACTTATTATCACAACAAGACGGTGATACTCGATGATCGGCTGACTTATATCGGCTCATCAAACTTCGACCCAAGATCGGATTTCCTCAATGTGGAATTTGGTGTGTTGGTCCAAAGCGAAGCCTTTGCAGAACATGTCATGCACTACTTAACTCGACAACAAGATGAACTGTTTTGGCGAGTATCTCGAGATGGACAAGGCCAAACTCAGTGGCAATCAATGAATGAAACCCATACTAAGAATCCAAACTATGGTGGATGGCATAAGGCGCCTAACTGGATATTCAAGAAACTGAATGGTGAGTTCGAACTCTAAACAATCAAGACTTAAAAGGCTCTCTATCTGCAAGGATGAGAGCCTTTTTAATGCCCGCTAAAACTGCGTGCCTAGCGAAAAGTGAACGCGGAATTGGTCTCCTTGTGGGGCATCTAAACCATAAGCAAAGTCCACTTTGACAGGCACGTATTTTGAATTCCATATCAAACTCAACCCTGTACCGCTTTTCCAATCCACCCTATCGTTGAAGGCATCACCAACATCATAAAATGCCCCAAGCCACAATTGGCGGTAGACCTGATATTGATATTCCAGCCCAGCAGTAAACATGTAACGAGCACCGGTTAAATCGCCATTTTCGTCTCTCGGAGAGATGGATTCATAACCATAACCCCGAAGATTGCCGTCACCTCCCGCAAAGAAACGTAATGATGATGGGATATCGCTCAAAGTGTCAGCGACATTAATACCGACATTGGAACGAAAGTGAAACTTGTGTTTTTCACTAATATCCCACGACAGCACACTGTTGCCTTCAATGCGCAGCAAACGAGAATCCGAGAAAAAATTGGGGTCTGAGTATTCCAATGAGTAGACGTGACGGTGCTTTACTTCTAATTGATCGTTCTTACGATCAAGCAGTGAAAATGTCACCCCCGGTAATAACAACTGTGATTCGTTATTCTCCGACGCTTGTCGATAACTCTCTTGCAAATAACGAACGTGCATGGTGCTTTGCCAATCACTGTCTAACTGCCAGTGTTTTTCAAACGATAAATCATTAGAAAAACTCGATGTGTCTCGATAGTCGACATGCTTAGATTCAAACTGAATCCCGTAGTAATCCGTTAGAACATTTTGTGTGGGAATTTTGTAACCAAGTAATAGCGATTGTTCCGGTTTGGAAGCGTACGCTTGTGCCTCAAAACTGTGTCCACGTGCGTTATACCAAGGCTTGCTCCAATTCAGCGAAGCGCGTAACCCCAAGTCTGTCGAATACCCACCGCCGACTTGCACAATATTGCGTGAATTCGGCTCTGCTAGCACTTCTATCGGCACCTTATGACCATCGGATACCTCCTCGAAATCCGCTTTCACAATCACACTGCGAAACCAATCAGTACTGGAGAGATCGGCCTGATATTGACTCAATTTCAAAGTGTCAAAATCGTCGCCCCACTCAAATGTTCTCATCGCTTCTATTCGAGCCGTTTCGATACCCGACGTAAGGACAGAGAGCTCTCCAAATTGGTAACGAGAACCACTAGAGAAATGCAGATTCACATGAGCTTGATTCAAACTTGGAATGACTTCCAAAGACGATTCGATAAAACGTCCATCTAAGTAACCTTTTTGCTGAGCCAATGAAATCAAGTTTCGTTTTAGCGTGTCGTACTCAGAATGAAGCAACGGCTGCCCTTGTTTAAGTTGAGCTTGATTAATTAGTTCGATGAAATCTTGATCGTTACTGGCCTCTCCCGACACAGCAATATTAGATTTTTTGACCAACATAACCTCCCCCGCGTCAACCTCAAGCGTGATGAGATCATTCTCTGATCTCCGAACATTGAGCTCGGAATGATAGTAGCCATAAGGGTTTAACGCATTATTAACCATCTGCGTTAGTCGATTTGAGGTAATGTTTGAAACAGAGAGTTTCGTTAGTGGTGTAAGGTGACTTTCAAGATTTTTCTCTAATATTGGTGTTAGCCCTTTGATTTTAAATTGCGCTCCGAGTGCATGATGTAAAGGCATAGAAGCTAAAACTGATATACCTATTATTTGTTTAATGAGAGGAGACACACCGCTACCTAGTTTAGCAATACACTCGACAAGGTTAATGATGGAATGGCATATCTGTTAATCGCGTTTGTAGGATTGCTCCCTACGAAATCCTCTCGAAAATTCACGTTTCACAAGTAGATTCTTTGAACAATAAGTGGGCTCAAGCTAGGAGGTGGCAAATCATGCGGTCTGAAATAGGTATACTGTTTGCCAAAAATACAAAACCCAACGCTGAATGGATCTCATCAAGCGTTGGGTTACATTGATAATGTGTTTTTTAATCTAAAAAGCGGTCTGTTTGTAAAACTAGATCGAAGAACAGTTTCCTTTTTCTGCCATGTCGACTTTTAGTACTTCGGCTTTACCTTTGCTTTCGTCTACGAGTTCTACGCCCGCACCACCAACAAATACACCCATTTTAATGTATTGATTAACGAAATAATTACGGCCCTCTTCCGTTAAGATAGTTAAGTGATTTTCAGAAAACTCAGACTCTGTACTTACTTGATGTTCTTTATTGCCTTCGACCTCATGGTAGAAGAATACACCAGGAGCGGTTTCACCAATACATTCCCCATCGACGTAAACATACTTTTTAAGCGCTGCTCCGACAAAAGCATCTTCTCGGTAAATGTAAATCCCTGCGTTCCCCTTTTGAGGTGCTTCAAATGATTTCATTTGATTTGATACTGTCGAATCAACAGTAGGAACAGAAGCACAACCTGACAAACCCAAAAGGAATGCGGAACACAGAATTACTTTATTTTTCATGTTATTAACCTAGCTACGATAAAATCGCGCCAACCATACTATAAATAAATACGTTCACTTATTGGTATTTTTGAAATTTGTGATTCAACCTATGCAATAGCACTCATTTAGCGTATAGATTGAGCAAACATTAGCCATATAATAATCACGAGAATAAAATGCCCTGTATCTAACGATCACTAAATGCCACTTTACTCGCTAGACTGATAAGTAGAATACCTGAAACACCTTCAAGAGTTCTTGAATAACGCTGAGAGTGTGGACGACTAAATACCCAATTACCCACAGAGGCGTACAAAACGTTACATGTCGTCGCAAGTACGCTGAACAGCAAGCCAAGTACTAATAATTGCATTGATGTTGAGCTTGCAGACGTATCAATAAATTGAGGCAGAAACGAGAGAAAGAATAGCGCTACTTTTGGATTCAAGACGCTGACGATAACTCCCTGAACAAACACATTTTTATTATTATCAACATTTTTGTTTTCAACGATTTTACTTTCTCCACGCCACATGGACAGTAAAGACTGAACACCTAAATAAACTAGGTAAGCGGCCCCTAACCATTTAACAACGCTAAAAGCCAAAGATGAACTCAGAATTATTGCTGACAAACCTAAACATGCCGCTAGTGTATGAAAAAAGTAACCTACACCAAGCCCCAGAGCCGCTTTCAGCCCAGCAGATAATTTACCTTTCATTGTATTGGAAACAATATAAATTACATCAGGTCCAGGAATCATGTTGATAGCGAGACAAGCGACAACAAATAATAATAGTGAGTTTGAATCCATTCTTTTCTCCAAATTAACGTCTTGCGGGATAACATTTCATCGAACTACAAGTAATGCAACGTCCAGGTTTCAATTGGTTATATTTAGTATTAACAACACGTTACTAATACTACAGCACTGCGCGAAGAGCACAATCATGAACAGTGATACGAATTAAATTATGGGCCTTTGTTAGCCCTTTGAATGATAATATTTAGCATCGTTTGGTTGTAAGCTTTTTCTAGCCAGCAGCTCTTATGGAAGTTAACAAATCGGCTACTTAGTATACTTAATAGACCGTCAAATCAGATAGATTATCTATTCTTATTTCTTCAAGCCTTTTTTGCTTCATTTTCCTGCCTCACTAAGCAGCAACTTAATACTTGCCACACCAAAAAATAACGCGAACACGCCTTCAAAAACTGCTTTGGATCTGAGATAGGTTTGCCTGACCTTTTTATACGCGAAAAGAAAAGCATAGCCAAAGAAAACCAAAGCACGAACCAGCCCCACAACAAAAATGACCGACAACAATTCCAACGGACTGGCCTTAGGAGGAACCCCTATCGAATAAAGCGCACCGAAAAACAGAATAGCCTTTGGGTTAGTTAAGTGAATTAACACTCCGGTTAAGTAGTTACCCTTCTTTGTCGTTACGTATGTTTTGGGTAACTTTAGCTGCTCGATGTTGCAGGCAGAATGTACGGACTTTAAAGCCAAATATAAAAGATAAAATGCCCCACAATATCTAAGAATTTCAAAAAGCCAAACATTGCTATAGAGTATGGTTGCGAGACCAAAAGCGGCTGAGGTTGACCAAAATAAAGACCCCGTTAAAACACCTGCAGCCAAATACCCACCAAAGCGTCGACCGTGGTTCATTGACGTGCCTGCTATCGCAAGAGTTGCAGGTCCAGGGCTAGCGATGGCAGCGATAGCTGATACGACAATCAGTGAATAATTTATCTCTTCCATTTTTACTCTAAGCCTCAAAATGGAGTTTTATCAACACTTATCGCGGAATACTCTATTGAACGTACATCAGAAGCGTAATACTGATTAAAACACCAAGTGTCACGAATCGAGTTGAGATTATTTGGTATTTTACTGCTCCAAAATAACATCAAATCCGCCATAAATGAGACGCTTTCCATCAAAGGGCATTGGGTTATTGTCTGGACTCATTCGAGGATCACCCATGATCCGCAGCCACCCTGAGTCTCGAACTTCTTTTGAAGGCCAGACTACCCACGAAAACACAACGGTTTCGTTGCTTTCAGCGTTAACTGCCATGGGAAATGATGTGATCTCACCATCTGGTACTTCACTCCCCCACGTCTCAACAACCTTTAAGGCCCCAAACTCCCTGAACATTTCTGCTGCTATTTTTGCGTGTGCGATATACTTTTCTTTATTCGCTGTCGGCACTGCAGCGACAAACCCATCAATGTATGACATAAGTAAACTCCTTTCATTGGAGTTATAACCATAGCTCAATAAAAAGAATGCACATGATGCCAAACCATAGAAGCAGGTACGTAATACAGCTTGAGAGCTACATTCCTAGCTTGGACTTTATATGCATATTTGAAAGGTATGTGTTTGGATCAAGCTTGGTTAGCATATTTATAATCTCCAAAACACTCGAATACTCAATACGTTCCTCTTCAGCATGCCCGATCCCACCTATTGTAAAGTGAGTAAAGCGGTAATCACGATAAACGTTTTGCAGCTGGCTAGAAATATCTTTGAGTAATCTTTTACTGAGGGCGAATGCAGGGTATTCACTACTTTCTGAAAGCTCTGCTGTAGAGCCAATAGATACAATATTGCATTTATCGTTAAGTGAACCTAAAGCGTTAAGCTCATTGACTAAATTAAGATACCCAATCGGACCAACATTCATAAACTCAATCAGTTCGCTTGTTGTCAATTCTGAAGACTCTCCCCACATCGACGCCAAATAAACTATGATGTCAAACTCTACACCTTTGAAGCACGTATAATCTGGCTTTTTACCGGGATCAACGTCAATACAAACAGAAGCGACTCCCTCCTCAACTAGCTTTGATCTAGAAACCGCATAAATTTCTGTACCCTGTAAGTTCGTAGCCAAGAACCTTCCTAGCCCCTTACTACCTCCAACAATTAAAATCTGCATAACCCTATTCCTTGATTAAGGTTGTCTTTCATATTGTCCGTCAAACTGTTCATTAGGCATCACTTTAACGTTTCTATTGCCCTACTTAGTTCTATCTTCAATTTCATCGAATGGTTCAACTGAAATACGCTCTGCAATTTCACTCATCTTCTTCATTTTTTCTGGGTTACTAGTTCCCCAAAACCGCTCCCAGTCTTCACGTGTTCGCCACTTGGCAATAGTTAAAACCTTTTCCGGTACATCGTAAGAACGAAGCATAAAACTACCAAGCGCCCCATCTACTGACTGATGAATTGAATCTGTCGTCGAACGCCATATATTTTGAAACTCATCCATTTTTTCACTTGGCACACGCCATTCATACACAACTCTAAACATAACACTTCCATTAAAATTTCTAGATTTAATACGGCAAAGTATCAAGAACACTAAGCCAGGTTAATAGATGAATAAAGCAACATAGCAGAGCGTGAGCAACCTAAAAAACAAAGCGTAAACGCTCTAAATCACTCCGATTCGATTAGTCATGCACACATTCAAAGATTTCGTATTGACGTTTAACATTGGCTGTTACTTTTCCCCAATGTGAGGCTTGAACTCTTTCCTGATGTTGCTTAAAAGAGGCTTTGTCGACGAACTCCTCATAGACATCAAAACGAAAAGGATTAGTCGAGCTTTGAGTCACAAGAAAAGTAAGGCAGCCCGGCTCTTCTAACGTGAGCCTTTTGTGAATTATTAACTCATGTTTTACTAATTCTAGATCCTTTTCCGGAACTAAAATAAAGCCTTTCAATGTAACTTTCGACATATCATCCTCCCGCCCCTATCGTGTAGCGTTTTGTTAAGAAGTAGCCAACACGCCCTCAATCTCAACCATCATATCTCAAATGTGAATCTCACCATGAATTAAATGCCACGTGTTAGGAATCTATTTCTAATGCCCTATCGACCTACGAGCATAAGGTTATCTCTACCCTTTCTTTGTCTTTACCGATGCTCTTGCGTTTTAATTGAATTTGGCCGACTTCTGATGTGCGCTTTAAGTGAGTGCCACCGCAAGGCACTTGCGCAAACCCATCAACTCTCCAATACCTTCTTTCACTCTCTTGATCGGAAAAGTCACTAATAATAACTGAATCAGAGTTAATCAAAGCTTGCACATCAGTTTCAATTTCTTTCAATAGCGGGCCAATACTTTCAGACCACTCGAAATCTATGCGACTCTTATTTTCAGAAATATGCGCACCTATCTTAACAATGCCTTCCCGACGCTGATAAAACATCTCAAGCACCACTTCAGCCGCAAAGTGTAGCTTCATTAAGGCGTATCTACGCTTCCAATCAATATTCGTAGTTACAATGTCACCAAGAGTAAAATTTGGAGAGGATTCCAATGTGTAAATAAGTCGAACACCTAGCTTTTGAGCAATCAAAACCGGAATACCATTAATCGTTCCTTTATCACTCTCTTGGCCTCCAGACTCTGCAAAGAAGATAGTCTGGTCCAATTCAACCTTATTTCCGTCTACATTGGTCACTCTTGAGTTAAGTTCTGTTTGGTAGGGATTAACCCAAAATAATTTCTCGCTCATGCTGCTATCCTTGCAGTAAGTCCTATCCTTGATAGTACATTCAGTGACCACCAAGTCAATTCAAGAAACCTCACCGTCAAATGTAAGGCTGTGTATAGAGCACGAGCAGGCTAGACCTATTAGATGCGTTTAAGGCCGGATACTAAACGCTGTCTAGGGGTTTAGCTAACAACCCGTAAATTGCGGAATCTGAGACTACTCCATTCACTTCCCAACGCTGCCTTAGGAAACCTTCCTTTATAAAACCTAACCGTTCCAAGACTTTACCTGAAGAAGTATTGTCTGGATCTATCTCAGCCTCGATTCGACGTAGATTCAGTGTATTGAATGCGTGTTCGATTAATGCAGTTCCCGCCTCTAATACAATGCCTTTACCCCAGAAATGACGACTAACGCCAAAGCCAATTTCTGCGCGCCTAGACTCTTTCACGTGATTAAACAGCATTATCTTACCCAGAAGTTGGCCATTGCTCTTTAGGAAGATGCCTAGTGTCACTTCTGTATTGCTATTCATGGCCTGTGTACTCTTGGCTATAAATGTCCGCGCTTCTTCAATTGAAACCCAAGGGCCAGAGTTCCAATATTTCATGACCTCATGGTCTGAGAAGATGTCAAACAATTCGCTTGCATCATCTTCAACTAGCTCTCTTAGAATTAATCGTTCCGTTTCAATCTTTGTTACTAACATTTTGGAGCCAGCCTTTTGGTTTGTTATTGGTGACGAAAATACAATAAAAGTGTGAGACACGTAATACAAATGATTTCGTATGAGACTTTTAAACAAGCTCAACGCACGGTAAAAGCGCCACGTGTAACGACTCTATATTGAAGCAAATTTTAGACATTCAAGTGCGTCAACAAGTAACCGCTGAACGCATCAAAGCTTGGAGTGAGTTGATCATAAGTCCTAAACTCAGGCTCAAAATAGTCCATATACTTTATTATCGCTTAGTGACGATTTCCTTCAGTACTCTGGCTGGGTTGCCACCAACAACGACATTGTCTCCAAAACTCTTTGTAACGACTGCGCCAGAGGCTACCACCACGTTGTTCCCAAGTGTTACGCCAGGGTTGATTACGGCATGGCCACCTATCCAACAATTGTCACCAATGTTTATGGGCTTTGCTAGCTCTAAACCACTGTTCCTCTCGAAAGGATCTAAGGGATGAGTCGCAGTATAAATTCCAACTTGAGGCCCAAGTAAACAGTTATCACCAAACTTAACTTCCGCAACATCCAAAATCACACAACCAAAATTAGCGTAGAAATTATCTCCAACGTGAATGTTGGATCCATAGTCGCAATTGAAAGAAGATTCAACATGAATATCGTCACCTGTTGTGCCGAACAAGCGCTTAGTTATTTGAACTCGCTTTTGTTTATGCTCAACAGACGTGGCATTCAATTTTTCAGTTAGTAACCTAGCGCTCAACCTTAACTTTAATAACTCTTCATCACTTGGGTCATAAAGCTCACCTGCTAACATTTTCTCTTTTTCTGACATAAAACTTGGACTCCAATACCAATTTTCTTACAACGCTACATTAAGTATGTGAGTAACGCTACCACCTAAACGAAGTTATTTCACCACGAAAACAAAGCCCGACTTGAACGCAAGTCCTCAGCGCTATCAATTTTTTCAACAAACTAGTGCACTACCACCACCGTTCTCACTAACTTATCACCGAGCCGTTGCCTCTTTTTACCAAGAATGAAAATTGAGTCAATAAAACCTAAGAATGGAGTAATAACATTTCGAAAGAGCGACTGAAAAATATTGCACTTTTTTACCCGTTCTTGCACTTATAACTGCAATGCCCAAAAGTTTTTTTCCCACACTTTGACCATTTGGTAAACAATCAGAAAAAAGGTAATACGATACAGTCGCAGTTACTGCTGTAGCGCGCACAAGCTCTTTTTCAATACCGATTTCTAAGCCGACCCATAAAACGAGAGTAAAAATGCTAAAACTGACAAAAAGATCAATCATTTGTCCAACACACCTAACTCCCGGACTAGCCAAAACGTAATTTTCTAGAGTAAATTTTCTGCATTTTTCATTTTAAATTTGGACTAACAATTGCTTATTGGTGAGCTAACATTATTGAGACAGTAACATCCCCACTAAACCTAATCCATACTTCCGCAGAGCACGGTCGAACCTGATTTTTCTATCTTTTCAATATATTACCACGCTCGTTCTAAAGGCTAGATTGGTAATATTTCAACATCTCTTCTTGATTAAGCGCTTTACTTTCTAACTTTTGTTGATCTTTAAAGATTTGAGCTAATGAAGGGAGAATTGAGCGATTTACTTTATAGTCATCAGACCAAAGTTTCCCTCTCATCACCGCTTTCGCACAATGAAAGTACATACTCTCTATGACTATTTTGATAACAACCTTAGGATCTTTACTTCCATCGGGGCAAGCAGATATCAAGTTGGCGTCGGTGTGAATACTTGCGATTCCTTTAATACGGAGCACTTCATCAATACCATTTACCATCAATAACAACCCTACCTTGGGGTTACTAATGATATTTTTTAGACTATCGATACGATTGTTCCCCGAGCTATCAGGGAGCAGCAATGTTGATTCATCTAAAACTTTTACGAAGCCAGGCTCCCCTCCTTTAGGAGAAAGATCGATATACCCTTGTGAATCAGCGGTACTTAGAACTGCAAAATGGCAATTATTAATTAATGTAATCGCATGAACATCCAGCACAGGCAGCGCTTTATTTTTAGCTCGCGCACTTGGCTCTGCGTAAAATTCTTTTAACTGCTCTATTGTTTTAATTTCACTCATTCAATTTTATTCCTTCACTATCATATAATACTTTGCTTGTAAGCAAGCAGTAACTCTGACTTCTTGTATAGGCACTCGACATAACTCATCGTAAAAATACTACGAGTACAAATTATCTCTTTAATGCCTTGTTATCTAAAGATTTAAAGTTTTTCACTAAACTCCCCACACTGCTTACACTTATAACCATGCTTGTAAAAAACAGTGGAAAACCCAGTAAAATAAAAACTAAGAAAGCTGGGCGTTTACCTTTTGTAAATGCAAATAGATCTTTACTACCACATTTAGGGCAAACGTCTTTTTCTTCATCAACGTCAACTTCATTTCCCAATGATTCTGAGAAATCGCTACTAAGTATTTGTTTCGCATCTTCTGCATCACTTTCGGCCACCATCAGACGGACGCCGCCAATTGCATTTGAATAAAGCCACTGAGTATTTACCGTGTGCTCGTCAGCGATGTAACTTTCTATTCCGACACTATCTAGGCTTGCTCTCGCAATATGAGCTTCATGAGGAAAAGAAAACCTTGCTACTACAATCACATATTACTCCTAGTGGGAAAGCGCTCCCGTAAGGTATAAGAAACGCTAATTGGAAATGCCACGTGTAGTGTTTCTTTTTGAACAATTTATTAGCCCACTACAGACTAATACATATACCCTAACCAATCTATATGACCAACAGCCCAAGTTTTACCGCTGATAGGTTTAACATATAAATCATCTAGTTGCTCTACAGCGACACCGTAATTTTTATGTTCATGAACGCGCAACCAAGAACTTAGAGAGTTAAGGCGCTGATAACCATTAGCCACATAAAAACGCTCCAAATCGGAGACTAAAATGATGAAGTCGACATCTTTAGTGGACGCATACTCGCTGAGTTGAGACAACATTTTTGTGCCAATACCTTGTCTTTGAACTGTGCTCTCGACACAAAAGTCACTCACACCTAATACTTTATAAATTTCATCACCAACGCGAACAACTCTGTAGTCTAATCCCATGTAACCAACTAACTGATCACCTTCGTAATTCAGAACTCTCATATGCGGGAGTTGCTTATAGTAAGAGCGAGTAACTTGATGTTCAGGAAACGACTGGTTTCTAAGAGCTTCAATTGCATTATGCTGTGCTTTAGATAACTCGATTTCTGGGTAAATATCCATATTTGACCTTTGAGTATTAATGACCTTTTGGTTACGATCCCTGTCGTTGAGTTTAACTCCGAGCGTGTCCTAACCTTGTGGGACATTGACAAATAACATAGAGTTTCTCAAAACACTACTTACAACATTTTTACTGCAAACCAATCGAAGTTGCTTAAGAACAAACACTACTTCATAGCAATGCCTACGGACCAAGCATTTGCAGCTTCTTACCCACACCCTATTCCGCCATCTGGAATTATTTTAATTACACAACGTGGGTACTCAATGTTGGTAAAAGCATTTACCGATGATTTTTCATGGCAAGTCCAAGAACAATTGACAGATGCATATTTCGAAGCACAGAGAGTACTATCATCGGCGGAGCAACTATTAAACCAAGCTAATTTGCTAGTTCAACATGACCAACGAATTAACAACTTAGAAAAGGCTCAGTTAAATACACAAGCTCACATTTCTAGAACAAATGCCGAAGTTACAAAAGCCAATCAAAAAGCCGACGATGCATTTAAAGCGGCAAATGCTGCATTAGAGCATAAATTTGGAGATAAGGATTACTACACAGTTATCGCTTATTGTAACTCTAAAAATATCCCAATCATTCTGACCTTAGCAAAAGCTAAAGGTTTGGAAGCTAGAGCTTACACCCAAAAAATTGGAGGTAAGATCAATAAAGTTCCTGATGAACGTTGGGGACAAGTAAATGCGTATCATATTGCAGTTTTAGACCACGTTTTTAAACAGTGATTTATATCGGGAGTCCTCTGCTGAGGGCTCCAATTCCCCGTAATAAGGCTAACGCCCAGCTAAGGGGTGAGCAACGCAATACAAAAGCCGCCGCAAGCCGCCTTAATCACTAAAATCAACGCATGGTGAAAATGACACGCGTTGCGAATCACTCTTAAACAGTTTGTTAGCACTTAGATTATCGCTGCTTCATAAACGCTATTGCTAACCCAGAAGACACGAATGTGATACCTGCACCAATATTTAACCCTGACACTAGTTTAGGCTTGTTTCTAAACCACTCAGACAATTGAGAAGAAAACACACCCATTAAGCTAAAGCCAATTGCTGTTAATGCTGCAAACCACACACCGTAGCCAATCATTTGAGTTGTCACTGAGCCTAAACTTGGGTTTACAAATTGAGGTACAAAAGCAAGAACAAACATACCTGGCTTCGGATTAAGTGCTGCTGATAGAAACCCAGTAGAAAAGATAAGTTTCAGAGACTGTTTTTTCGCTGGTTCCAGTGAGAACAGGTTTCTCGTACGGAGTACTTTCACACCTAACCATATTAGGTAAGCAGCACCAACCAGTTTTACAACATAAAAAGCCACTTCAGAGGTTTGAATTAAAAGGGTTAGCCCGAATGTTGCTGCGACTACATGAAATAAAATACCAGCACCAGAAGACATGCCTGACATTACTGCCGCCAGTCGACCTTGGCTTAAACCTCTACCTATAGCGAGCAAGTTGTCCGGGCCCGGCGAGATCACCAAAAGTAAACAAGCTAATGTATAAGTAACAAATACCTCTAATGGAAACATAAAACCTCCTTGTTGAATGATTCTGAGTGCTAACGCCGCGTTAAGTAGTGAGCAACGATACCACCTAACCTAAACGATTGCCCCGTAAACACTAAAGCCAATTTGAACTTAGAATGCCACGCGTTGCGAATCTGCCTTAAACGCTTTGTTATGCGGCTTTTACCACAAGCATCTGGGTTGCGCCTTTTTGAAACTCATATTCAACACTTTTTAGGCTTACAGAAATACCAAGACTCTCTAAATGCCTAACCACCCCAGATAAATAACTTGAGGGTTTACCATTTAACGAAATCAAAGGGTATATCCTAACCTCGTGTGATACGCGAACAAGCTCGGTAATAGCTTGAATATGCTCTCGTTCAGATACATGCTCGTCATAAAGAAACAAAAAATGAGAACACAATGCTAGATCAAATTCTTTGTCGTCAAATGGAAGTTGAGGCAGTGAGCCACTAACGTACCTTTGCGAATTTTTACCATCTTCATAATCGGCTAAAAAGTGGTTCATTGCCATCATTCTAGTGTTCTCTAACGCCTGCGGAGAACCTATTACATCCCAGACATAACCATCCAAATTTTTCGTTAGCTGCTGCATTATTATCGGGCGGACTTCATCGATCCTACGGCTTATTTGCTCTTTAGAAAACTGATAAATAGGGTCAATTGAAACTACATAGCGCCCACTTTGGGTCAATTCTGCATTAAAACTTGCAGGACCATCACCGCATCCAAGGATTCTTTTCTCTTTATCTTCTTCAAGTATGTTAAACATTAGCTCATATTCTTTGAGCGTTCGCCCCCAAGGAACAACATCTTCTAATTTCACGTCTAAAGTCCTTTTTTATGATTAACGTTTGCCCGCATAACGCCGGCTTAAGTGCTGAGCAACGCAATGCGATGCTTCTGCACACCACCTAAATCACTAAAATCAACGCATAGTGGAAATGCCACGCGTTGCGAATCCGTCTTGAAGCGTTTGTTATGTTTTAATCTTTAATTCTTCGATGCTGATTGTTCTTAGCTTATCGACTGATTCATTAACTAGACGAGAAATACGGAAAAAATGCTCATCCCAATCTTCTTCATTGTCCGTCTTTGACAAACCTTGCTTTAGCACTGTGATGGTCTCTGTAACCCTCTGATCTAGGCATATAGCCTTGACCTCAATTACATGGAACAACTTAGCAAATGACTCATCGTATTTTACTTTCAACTTTTCCGCTTGCGCCTTTGTTTCAGGATCTTGAGACTTTTTTAAATACTCTTCTTTCTCGTGCTCCCAAATACGGATTGTATACTCATCTGTTGTTTCATAAGCTAGCTCTGGAAATCTAAAATTGTAGTGCTCCCACTCAAAGTACTCATCCTTTTCATGAGCAACGTACTTTTTGACATGGAACAAGCAATCGAAGATTGCTTCGTAAGCTTCTTGTTTTTTCACCCATGCTTGCTGTGATATCCAGTTTTTCTGCGATAGTTCAGTCTTAATCTCTTCAACAACTGTAGTGTTAGACTCAAGTTGTTTTTGCAACTGTTCAAAGTCTTCTTTGTTAGCAAAGTTTTGCCCTTTCGTTTTAAAGTAAGACGCAAACCATGCCCCCAGACCAGAAACACAAAGAATGATAATGTATGTTTCAATACTTAATTCTTGTTTGAATTGAATCTGGCTTAAAATATTAGTTAACTCTTGAATTTCCATAGTTTCCTTAAAACATAACGCCCTGTTAAGGGGTGAGCAACGCAATACCGATGCCGCCGCATACCACCTTAAACACTAAAATCAACGCATAGTAAAAATGCCACGCGTTGCGAATCCCTCTTAAACAGTTTGTTAGGCGCTTGGCTTACTGGCAAAGTTCGTCAATCATTTGCTCAAAGTTAGGGTACTTTGATTTGGCCACACTTATGATTTTAGACACTGGGCTTTCATTTGACGGGGCAACCTCCTGAGCAAAGTGCAAAAACTTACTATTTAGGGGGCGCTTCAAATCAGGATAAGCAACAGCCTCGTATGGCCCAAGACCATGTGCAAACAACCAAACATAGTCTCCAAAATTTTGTGCAACCACCCCAACTTCACCTTCAGAACCAAAGAAAACAATAGGTTGCTGCAAATGATCTTCGACATTGGCGACCAACCAAAAAGCAGCGTAACCGCCAGAACCATCTTGACCAAAAATTAAATATTCATGCCCATTGAGTGAAGAATTACCAGTCCATGCTTTAATCCATTCTGATGTTTCCTCTTGTGAGTAGAAATCATCATATGGTTCAAAATCAATTCCATCACCGTCCGCGTAGTCAATTTCTATTGAGTGCAGTTTTTTTAATTGATCTGGAAAAGTTCTATTCATCTTATCTCTCCAAACTTTCTGGACAACGCCTAACGCCGCATTAAGGTGTGAGCAACGCTACCACGTTACTCAACCATACCACCGTAAACACTGAACTGAACGATGGAATGAAAAATGCCAAGCGTTGAGAATCACTCTTAAATGCTTTGTTATGCTACTTGTCCCACTTACTGCAATACTTAGGGTCACTTGCACATTCAGAGTTATATACCTTTAACTTATCTTTGAATACATTAACCTCTATAAATGGGTTATAGCTACCATATAAGCGTTTAGATTCGATAGAAAGATATGAAACAGCACCCAATATCAGGACAACGTACAATGCCACAAATATGGCATATAAACGTCGCTTAGTTGGGTTAACTACTATTGCTCGTTCTTTTATGTCAGGAAGTTGTTCAAGCTCCAATTCTATACCAAGTTGTAGTGCCAAGGGGGCAATTTGCTCTTCTGTTGGTTTCAAGTTGGCAAACTCACCAACCTCTGATTTCCACTTACTAAATTGGGATGGCGACACCCCACATATTTCAGCCATTTTTGCTTGAGTGAGTTTGGATGCTTTCCCATAAGCAATAACCTTGTTAAAGTTTGTCACCTTTCTCGCAGCCAATTTATCCATTTGAATTTCCTAGAGTTTCTTTAAGTTTCCTAAGCTTTCGAGCAATTTCATTGCGGTTATTTACTACCAAGCCTAGTGTAAAAACTCATCTACGACAAAGGAGAAACAACGATGAGTAAACCGACTAAAACACCTAACCATAAAGCTGACTCAAAAAACGCAAATAAAGGAACTAAAGATACCAATAAAACATATGACCACGTTCACGGAAATAGGGGTAAGCAGCTAAATCCAAATCAAAGATAGTACTAGGTTACAAAGGGAGACCGCCATCTCCCTTTGTTGCATAACGCCCTGTTAAGGTGTGAGTAACGCCATACCGAAGCTACTGCATACCACCTTAAACAATAAACGCAACGCATAGCAAAAATGCCAAGCGTTGCGAATCACTCTGAAACAGATTGTTATATGGCTTATGGCGCTAAAATCAAAGGCTTCGATGTTCGAGGAATCGAAATTAGGATATTTTCTCGATTTTTATGATGCATTTTATGATACAAAGCATTGAAGACTATACATAGAATTATGAGGATGTTTTTGACCACACTGGCAAAAATTTCGCCGGTACTATTAGATTTTTGTTCATAAAACTTTGGATAATCAACCAATGAAGATATTTTTTCCATATTTTCAGACTGTGAGGTATGAGTGTCTTTACAAAGCTCCTTATAGCTTCCGTGCAAATTACCAAAGCTACTTTTCACTTTTTCACTCGAAGTAAAGATACTCGTTGCTTTTGCGCGATCCATTAACGAGTATACGCTTTTCTCAACAAGTAACGATTCATCCTCAATAGAGCCTAGTGCTCTTACAAAGTTCTCAATTGAAGAGCGCAACATAACTCTAGATGCTTTGTATGATCCGTTAATCCAATTAAATTTGGATGAGCCAACATCTGAAATAACTTCTGAAATACGATTAACTATATCTTTATTGTTAGAGTAATTATCTTCAAAGAAGTCGCTCTGATGCATAAACTCTGTATGCCAATGCAAAAGAGAAAAATATACTTTGTGCATACTTTTCGCTGTAGTTTTATACGATGAGTTATCAAGGTTATCGTCAATTTTGTAACTTGAAATGTATTTTATAAACTCATCAAAGTCTGCCTTACATTCTCTTGTCATATTATTTAGCCAACTTTCTGATAGTCTCGTTCCATGAGAAACCTGTAGTTTGCTTTGCTCTTGCCACTTGATTCATTTTTTCTTTGTTTCCTGCAATTGATGAAAGACCTGCAACTAACTCGTTTAACTGGCTATCATCAAGCTGAGTACACTCACAAACTATTCTGCCAATAATTTCATAGCGAGATCTGTTAGCTCTAGAGCTAAGCCCTTCGATTTTAAGAGCTTCTGTGGCAAAGCTAATGATATCGTCATTCTTAGGAAACATGACATTATCTAAGAAAAAGCTTGGAAGTATACCCACTAGGTAGTGGACATTAGGGTTAGGTGAAATGTATTTTTCCGTGCCACCGATTTGACTAGATCCAACTATTGAAGAGCTAGAAGCTTTTTGCGCATCTCTTAAAATACTCGGAATCTCACTGAGTTTTAACTTATTTTTTGACTCAAGCAGCCAAGATAATTCTTCAACAAAATCAATGGCATGACGTAGTTTAGTCGCATCTGACAATGACTTGTTTTGACTTTTTTTAATATCAGTCATGTTCTGTCCTATTCAAAAACTCGCTCACAATTGCTGCTAGTCGCTGTTTAGAACTAGCATCATCTGAATCAAGGATATGTTCTTGATCTAGTTGCTTATTAGCAATGGCTGTTCGCTTAGGCATATTATATCTATATAAATATTTGCTCCAGAAAGCGTCCTTCTGCAAATTAGCAACAGCTCTCTTATAGACTACCGTTTTTTCTTCTGCAAGAGTCAATACTAATCCGGCACAATCTAATTGCAATGCAAAGTTCTCTTTCTTCTCGTTGATGATGCTTTTTAGCAAATCGATACCAGTTAAAGATATTGGATCTGCTTTCACAGGAATTAAATAGTATTGCGAAGCAATTAAAGCACTTGTCATCCAGACAGAAGGAGTAGGAGGTGTATCAATTACAACGTAGTCATACTGGTCGCTAATTGTTGCCAGAAAAGCTTTGAGTCTATTCTCGCGACCTTCTCCGGGAGCCATTTCTAAGCGATATAGCTCCAAACTGCCAGGTAGCAAATCGAAATGGCTGGTTGCTACCACTTCAATTTCATCAAGAGACTTTGCTTGGGTAACTTGCGAAGCACCGACAGTGCTAGCAGTTGCTCGATGGTTTCGGTCAAAGATGTTAACAATGGTATCCTTAGAACTAGTAACATGTTCTACATACTGATCAGGTGCCATCAAGCATTGCGTTGCGTTAAACTGAGGGTCTACATCTATTAACAAAACTCTTTTATCATGTCGTCTCGCGAGGCAATCTGCGAGATTCACAGCGACAGTGGTTTTTGCCACACCACCTTTCATATTAATCAGGCTAACTACTTTCAAAATAAACTCCTATTATTCATAGGGTTGATATATTGATACATAACCCATTGCAATGCAACCCTAGCCATATAACGCCTTGTTAAGGTGTGAGGCACGCAATACCGAAGCCGCCGCATAACACCTTAACCACTAAAACCGACGCATAGTAAAAATGCCACGCGTGCCGAATCACTCTTGAACAATTTGTTATGTGTTTAATGAGCACCTTGCTTGTGGTAGCTCAGAATAAACTGTTTTTGCTTACTATCTAGCAACTCTAGTGCTTCAGCCACCGCGAGCCCGAAATCAATGTACCCATTGGGCATCGCTGTCACTATGCGCTTGTCGACTTGAACCAATGACTCTTCATAGATAGCCCCCTCCCAATATGGTCGAGTGAGCTGTACCGAAGATTCTGGGGCATATTTTTCCGTATAATTATGGGTAATTTTGACGCCTTTTAGAATGCCAGATCTTGCTAAGACTAATACTCCTGCACATATGCCACCAATAACTAATGATGATTCATGAGCTTTCTGGATGAAGCTAGCAATTTGGTCGCTTCCCATTATTGAATCGGGATTTCCTCCAGGTATCAAAAGTGCTTGATAGTCAGTAATACGTATATCTTCAAAGTTAACAGTGGGACAAATTCTTAGACCTGAGGAATCGGTATGATTGTGGTTCTCTGGGGTGGTGATATCAACTTTCCCATACGCTCCTAAACACTCTATCGCGTACATTACTTCATAGGAAATAGCCCCCGGATAGAGTAAAACCAGTGTTCTCTTTGTCATTATTTCCTCTCTCCGTTCGGAACACATAACGCCCAGTTAAGGAGTGAGCAACGCAATACCGAAGTCACCGCACACCACCTTAATCACTTAACCCATGCATAGTAAAAATGCCACGCGTTGCGAATCCCTCTTGAACAGTTTGTTAGGCGCGTAGCCACGTTTTATAACTGAATCTCAACTTTGTTCCGTACATATGTAGGGATAGACAACTGCTCATCTATATCTTTGAACTTTGGCTGTTGAGGCATCAATTCTATTATCGGTATCAGTTCTTCAAAACTGATACCGACAACTCGGCAAGCAGTCATCAAACCATTTATAAAGTGCTTTTTATCCTGCTTTTGCTGTTGCTCACTTGCAGGAATAGACGAGTACAATTCGCACTCTTTAGTTAATAAGGCTAGAAGTTCTTTTTTTGAGGTTTCCATATACAAATTCAGTTACTAGATAGTTTGGACACATTATCAATGATTTAAGACATAACTTCCAAGAGCTTGATCTGACGTTGTAAACTAAGCGCCTAACGCCCTGTTAAGGTGTGAGCAACGTAATACCGATGCTACCGCATACCACCTTAAACACTAAAACCAACGCATAGTAAAAATGCCACGCGTTGCGAATCACTCTTAAACAGATTGTTATGTGCCGCCTCAAAACAAGGCACTTTCAATTTGGAGCCATTGCTCCATAAAAGGGATAAAGTCCCTTTGAGGTATGAACTTCTGTGCCGCTGTATTATTTTTTAAAAATACTTCCTCCAAAGCCCACACATAATGGTCGGCGTAAACAGCCCACGCCTTTGCTCCATCGTTAAGCTCTAATCGGGATAGAGGCTTGACAGACAGATAGCCTTTTAATAAAGCTAATGACCTATGAAGCTCCAAATCGAACATATACATGCATGCTCTCGCCAACTCATAACCTGGAGGCATGTTTTGCACTAAATCCCAGTCGATCACATCGCTTACTGTGCAATTAGAATCAAAAAAGACATTGAAATGATGAAAGTCGCCGTGGATTAATTGCCTGCTTGTTAACGGGGTATATGAGTGCGTAGCTTCTGAGCTAGCTAGATAATCACGCTGTTGTTTTACTCTTCGTAGCACCGAGTTATTCATATCAAATTCACTATTTGTTTCAATAGCTGCGACTATTTTTTGTAGTCTATCGACCCAAGCACTTTTATCCCAAGAAAGCTCAATTGTTGGAAAGTCGTTTCCAACCTCGGAAGCGAGTTGAATATGCAGGTCAGCAAGGGCTTTTCCCAACTGAAAAGCATGAAACGCAGACAGAGCACTTTTTTCGATTAACGTTCCTTTTGCTTCAGGAAATAGAGCATAAAACTCATCACCTATTTTACAAAAGGAGTGGTGATCGCGCGTCAAAACAGGGGCAATTATAGTATTCAAATTTTGCGATAACTTTCTCAGCAGCTCATGTTCTAACTTGATCTTAGCAACATTGCGAACACTATATTTTCTAAGATAATAAGTCTCTGAGGATTGGATACGAAAAACATGATTCGTCGCACCAGCTGATTGACGTTTTATACTAGCGCCAGCACCAATCTGACTCCAGTTTTCACCAACCTTACGAACAAAATCACTCATAAATCCAGTTACCCCTTAGGTACATAACGCCTTGTTAAGGTGTGAGGCGCGCAATACCAAAGCTTCCGCATACCACCTTAACCACTAAAACCAACGCATAGTAAAAATGCCACGCGTGCCGAATCACTCTTGAACAATTTGTTATGTACGTGCTAAAGGTACACTACTGACTCCACATTGTTGCCCTCAGGGTCAATCAAAAACGCAGCGTAGTAGTTTGGAGCATAGTGTTTTCGTAAACCAGGCTTACCGTTGCATTTACCACCTAAAGATAACCCCGCTTGATGAAATGCAGAAACTTGTAATTTGTTTGATGCAGAAAAAGCAATATGGCACTTAGAATTACTGACGCCTTTTTCAATTAGAAACCTTACATTTGGCTCGCACGAAAGCCCAAAGCCAGCAGCATTTTCATCTGACCACTTGAGTTCAATACCCAATGGCTCTAGCACATTCTTGTAAAACACACGACATTCTTCGAATGCAACTACCTTAATTTCAAAATGATCTATCACTCTCGATCCTTTAGAGTTGGTTACAATTTTCCTTAAAGTACATAACGCCGCGTTAAGGGGTGAACAACGCAAGCCACCAAACCTAAATTATTGTGCCATAAACACAAAAGCTAAACTTAGAACCAAAATTGCCAAGCGTTGAGAATCCCTCTTGAACGCTTTGTTATGTTCGTAGCTATTTGAAGCCACTGATATTTGCAAAACTATGTCTGGTCGATGCAACAGACTTGCTCACGCTAGGTACTGCCACACTTCAATTTGAATGTCTCTCAGTAAATTTTGAGTATGCTCCGACTGTAAATTAAGTTCGCACCAGCCATCAGTTCCCATATATTCAGCAGAAATATAGCTGATATTTTTAATACCACTTTCATTGTTGAGGATTCCAGATAGTCGGAAAATACCTAACTTTGTGTGGATTCTGCTAATTTTGAAGTTTTCCATAAACCTCCAAGAACATAACGCCTTGTTAAGGTGTGAGGCACGCAACACCTAAGCATCCGCATACCACCTTAACCACTAAAATAAACGCATAGTAAAAATGCCACGCGTGCCGAATCACTCTTGAACAATTTGTTATAGCTTTTCTAACTTGACAAATGAACTTGCAAGCAACTTAATCTCTCCGGTTTCATGAAGCCAAACATAAACCTCGGGCTTGAACTGTTCTGACTCTTTTAAGAAAACCATTTGATCACCAAGACCGTTACTAGCAATAGCCAATGCATGATGAGGAAAGTTGCCAAAACCAAAACACGCCTTGGTTTCTGCAATAATGTGGTTACAAGTACGAGCTAGCCTTTTTCGATCGGAGTTGTCCTTGATTGGGTAAAGCTCCCAGTCATCCTCTTCGGTCGTTGCCTCACCACCATTGTCAGTCTTCATCGATTCACGATAATCATGAGGGAGCCTTGCACCAAGCTCCACCTCTGTATTAACTAATTGTTCTTCTGTTAAGTTGAATGCCATTTTTACTCCAAAGCTATAACGCCAAATTAAGGTGTGAACAACGCTAACACCTTACCTAAAGCATTGTGCCATAAACACTAAACTGGCTTGAAGCGAAAGCGCCGAGCGTTGTGAATCACTCTTAAATTTATTGTTATGTACGTTGTACCGAACGCACTGGTACCCAACCGACTTCACCCGTTGACCTCGAAACTCGATACCACTCATTGAATTCGAATAGCACTGACAGTTTTTCGCCAATGACAGTATTAAGCTCAACATTGTCATAGTCTTCAAGCAAGATACCTTCAGAGCTTCCTTCAATCTTTTCGATATATTGAACTGGAGCCCAACCCCGCTCCCCTTCGACACTGGTTATAAAGACCCAGTTGGGAAACTCATCGTCAATTGTACCTAGAGCTACTTTGTCGCCTCGCTTCAAATAAAACGGATTGGGATATTCTGAGTCGTGTTTTTCAGTAGTAACAACTTCCATATTTTCTCCAAAGTACATAACGCCGCATTAAGGCGTGAACAACACTATACAACGGCTACCGCATTGCACCTTAAACACAAAATTCGACGCAAACCAAAAGTGCCACGCGTTGTGAATCGCTCTTAAATGCTTTGTTATACGCCCGACGCTGAAGCTACGATTTTAAGCCAAGCCCCACTTTGTAAGCACGAACTTTTATGTGTATTGATGCACTTTTGTGAGATTAAGACATTCAGCGATTTTTGATTGAAGTGCACTTGAAACACACAACACCAAAGAAAGCAGTATTTCAGCAAGCACATAAGCTTTTGGGCAGACAACTTGATAGGGCTGAGTTTCAACAACCACTACCGCGTCGAATTTGGATCTGAAGGCTTCGGGGAGATTACCTGATGATTTAACTAAAACACGAGGAAATACAAAGCGATGAACCACAAGAAAAGGTGACTTTGACACAAGGAATAATCAGCAAAACTCGCCCTGCGTATAACGCCCTGTTAAGGGGTGAGCAACGCAATACCGAAGCCGCTGCATACCACCTTAATCACTTAAACCAACGCACAGTAAAAATGCCACGCGTTGCGAATCCCTCTTGAACAGTTTGTTATGTGTGTAGTTACATTTTTGACGGAGCCAATAATGAACTGTAATAGTTGCTGTAGCTGCCAAACAATGGCTTGTACTGTTCAACAATAACCACCTTGCCCTCAATACAGATCGACTTGCAAATAACCTGTACAACCTCACCATGCTCTAACTTTACAGCTGCTCTATAAATGTGGATGCTTCGGCTTTTACCAGGAGCATCTGTGTTATCCCACGAAGATAGAACCACGCCGTGATGAGTCCCTATAAGCTTTCCTCGAAAAAACAGCTGATCAAAGCCAATAGCTATAACAATTCCAATACCAAGGAAAAATAATATGTATTTTACAATTTGCTTCTTTTGCATATTAATTCCTCCAAGCACATAACGCCGCGTTAAGTGGTGAACAACGCGACCGCTGAACCTAAACCATTGCGCCATAGACACTAAAGCTGATTCGAACTAAAAATGCCAAGCGTTGTGAATCCGTCTTAAACGCTTTGTTATACAAACTTTTACAGCTTTTCCGCCAACTTCTTAAGGTAAGATTTGGCTAGTTCATTTTTACCTCGGCTTAACCACTTTATACACTCTAAAAGTTCCCAGATTAAGCCTTGGTCACCATTTGTATATGCAGGAAAGTCTTCGTGCTTTGGTGCTAGAGCTTCGGTTAATCGTGACTCTACGGCACCCGCTTTATCAAATAGCACTTTGAAAGGTCTTGATATATCAAAAGGTTCGCTTAGATCTAGGCAATGAATCTCTGTGCTGGTTAAATCCGTAAAGATGTACTTTGTAAAGTAAGCATTCTCATTATGGAAGCCTTGATTACGATAGAAAATCTCTTTGCCACGCTCAAAAGCTGAGAAACACTCTTGTGTGGATTTATGGAATTCATTTTGAGTAAGAATCAAAATGTCAGCGTCAGATACTCGGTCACCCTTACCTGAAGCCAATGAGCCTAATAGCACTGCGGCAACCACATTGTCTTCAGAAATAAACGCAGAACAAGCAGATTTAACCAGTTCATTTTGAAGGGGAAGATTTTCAAGATTAAGTTCTTCTAAACTCACAGTCACCTCCGTTTGTATAACGCCTTGCTAAGGTGTGAAGCACGCAATGACCAAGTACCTGCATGGCACTTCAACACTGAAGCCACCGCCTACCAAAAATGCCATGCGTGCTGAATCACACTTAAGCAATATGTTAGGTGCGTTCACTCCCAAGCACCTTGTTCTAGCAAAAGCTCATTACCAGAGTCATCCACAACACTCAATACACCAGATTCATATACAATGTAACGAACTCCATCACTACGAAACTCATAACCTAAGAACCGACAAGGGGTGATTCCGTCAGCGCAAAGTGAGTGGATAGACTTACCTAAAGCCTCTTGCTTTGTTTCTATTCCAATGAGTGAAAAGAAAACTCGGACTTTCTCACAAGTAACTTCGCCTTCGCCACATTCATTATGAAATTCGAGCTCGAAATTATCAGTTCTAAACGTTTGACCCAAGACGGAAGATGAAAAAAGAAACAGCAACATCATACAGATTTTCATTTTACCTCCTAGCACCTAACGCCCTGTTAAGGTGTGAGCAACGCAATACCGATGCTTCCGCATACCACCTTAAACACTAAAATCAACGCATAGTAAAAATGCCACGCGTTGCGAATCACTCTTAAACAGTTTGTTATGTTCGTAGCTTTTGTAGTCCTCGAATCGCCCTGTTAGTCGACTCTACCAAGTCAGCCCGTTTCAATTTTTCTCGAATTGCCAATGCTTCTATGAACTGTTGCTCTGCCAGTTTATAGTTGCCAACCTCAACGTTCAATTTACCCAAATGCTGCAAGCTAAAACTCAAAGAAAGCTCACAAGCAAACTCCTGGCTTTTTAAGAATGCTTTTTCAGCGCCAATCATGTCACCTGAATATTGCAGAGCCATACCTGAAACATGGGTTGACCAGAACTTGTTCTTAACGCTAGACGTTGAAGTATGCACTTTGGAAGCCATCCGATAAGCTAACCTACAAAGCCCAATGATTCGTAAACAATCGGCTATCAAGAGAAGCTGCCATTCTAGCTTCTCTTTTTTGTTTGAAAGCTTGAATACGAGGGCTTTGTACAGCTTTACAACAAGTTTCTGAAAAACGCCAAAAGTTACCCTGTCCCTTTGATATTCCACCATGTCCTCCAAGAACATAACGTCCTGTTAAGGTGTGAGCAACGCAATACCGATGTTTCCGCATACCACCTTAACCACAAAACCTAACGCATAGTAAAAATGCCACGCGTGCTGAATCCCTCTTGAACAATTTGTTAGCCCGATACCCGACTAGTACATATACCCTAACCAGTCTATATGACCAACTACCCAAGTTTTACCGCTAATCGGTTTAACATACAAATCATCGACTTGATCAACTGCAATACCGTAATTCTTATGTTCATGTATTCGCAACCAAGAGCCTAAAGAACTAAGACGAAGATAACCATTAGCCGTATAAAAAGCATCTAAATCGGAGATTAGAATAATAAAGTCGACGTCTTTGCTGGAAGCATACTCGCTGAGTTGGGACAACATGGCAGTGCCAATACCATTTCTTTGAGATGATTGTTCAACACAGAAGTCACTAACGCCCAATACTTTATAAATTTCATCGCCGACACAGACAACTCTGTAGTCTAGTCCCATGTAACCAACCAGTTGATCATCTCTGTACTTTAAAGCTCTCATATGCGGGAGTTGCTTATAGTAAGAACGAGTTACTTGATGTTCAGGAAATGACTTGTTTCTGAGGACTTCAATTGAGTTATGCTGCTCTTTAGATAACTCTATTTCTGGGTAAATATCCATATTTGACCTTTGAGGGCTAACGCCGCATTAAGGTGTGAGCAACGCTACCATCAAACCTTAACCATGCCACCGTAAACACAAAACCCAACGATGGAACGAAAAATGCCAAGCGTTGGGAATCACTCTTAAATGCTTTGTTATGAAACACTTAGCCTAGTGCGCGTTCTACAAGGCTTTTGGCTTCTTCGATGATGGGCTTATGAAACCTTGCATTTAATCGCTCACCAGAAGGACATGCTATTTGTCGCTTTGAATACTTAAAAGATAGGTTTTCACACCAGCACACAATATCTAGCTCTTTTTCGGCCGATAGAGACTGGTTAGCTTGGTCAAACCATTGACGAACAGTAAGGATAAACTTGTTATCAGAATCTTCGTCTTCAAGTTTCGAAACTCGTGCTTCGACACTAGATACCTCATTTTTTACACTAGAAAATTCCAAGAGGATCTTTTCTTGCTCCATGATGGTGTCTGCAAGCATTCTTGAATTTTGAGCCACAATCTCTGCCATCTGTGCAAGAGCAGAGCCTTGCGCTGTCTGTGGTGGTGAATAAACACCGTGCTTTTGCAGAGATGGGATAACCTCATGATAAAGCCAACGTTGAAATTTTTTACCTGCTTTGGACTTATCAGTCCCCATAACACGATTTAGACCAGGTTGAGTGACGAAGACTTCCTTTTCATTTTCAAATCGAGGGTTGGCAACAGGTACATGGATATATTCGTCTGAATCGAGATCTTGCAGCTGAGATTTGATCAGATTAGGAATATATTTCGATGGAAACCGTTCATCTAACGATCTGTTTTCTTTTGTCAATGTAACAAAGATATCTGTTAAAGATATGTGTAATATACCATCGTAATAGCAAGTCCTAATATCACTAGATCCAGCATCACCGTCATAGCATACATTAATCAATTCATTTTCCATTGAAGCCCAACCTTGTCGTTAAAGTTATTAGGTAACTATTATATTGAATATTTAATTGAACCTTATTCCACTTTCTCACTTTTGAGATGTTAGACGTGTTTCATAACGCCGCGTTAAGTGGTGAACAACGCCTACCACCAAACCCAAACCCCTTGTACCTTAAACACTTAAGCTGACTTGAACTGAAATCGCCAAGCGTTGTGAATCCGCCTTAAACGCCTTGTTAGGTGTGTGTTCCAATTGTTTTGAAGAAGACAGAACCAAACAAATACAAAATCAGTGGCGATACTTTAGACATCTTCGTGCCAAATTTGGCTTAACGCCACTCCCTTACTGAAGACTTTTTCACTGTCGTCTTCAAAGTTAACTACCACTTGGATGTCATTTTCGTCATCAGACAGTTGCACCCAATCAACCCATTCTATAGCAGGTGAAATTTGTCCATCTTCATAGACTATCCGAAACCCTTCACCCAAATTTTCGGACAATACTAATTCTATCTTTTCTTTATTCATGCGCAGTTTTTCCATGAAAACTTGAATACACCTAACGCCCTGCTAAGGGGTGAGCAACGAATACCTAAGCCGCTGCAAGCCACCTTAATCACTAAATTCAACGCATAGTAAAAATGCCACGCGTTGCGAATCCCTCTTGAGCAGTTTGTTAGTCGCGAGGTACCGAGCGACAATTTTAAGCCAAACTAAACTTTGCGAACAACAAACTTTATGTGCTTTGATGCACTTAAATCAGGTGTAGTCTCAAAGCGGCTATTCAATGAAACCACTTGGAAAAAACAACGCCGCAGAAAACGAACTGACAGCACCAAAAGGCGCTTTTGGAAAGCTAATCTCACAGTGCGGACTTTCAACGAAGTTACTGAAACCACGTGGAATTTACAACATCAGAGAAAACGTCATTTAAGCGAGTAAATTGGCTTTCGTACCGATAAACTCACCGAGCGGAGTTGCAACCAAAAACAGACTCTTGATTGCCCTACTCTGCAAGCACCAAAGAACAAAACAACCGCTAGGACAGGTACAACACTTAAGACTTAAAACAGCTAGAACTAAGCTCTGATGATCGACGATTAACCGGTGTACCGAGCAAACAGCTGCTAAAGTTTAAGCTCAGAAACATGATTTTGATTGCTAGCTTTTTCTGGCGACTAACGCCCTGTTAAGGGGTGAGCAACGCAATACAAGAGCCGCCGCATACCGCCTTAAACACTAAAACCAACGCATAGTGAAAATGCCACGCGTTGCGAATCCCTCTTGAACAGTTTGTTATATGCAGTCTTCAAACATTGCATTTAAAATACCATACACCATTTCATGGCTCGTGGAATTACCTCCCAAATGAACTAACTCATTATCACTGTCACCACTCAGAAACGCCAAGTAAGGATGTGCTTCATCACCATCAAAGCTAATGCTTGAAGAACTGTCGATCATACTTGCAACTTCAAAAGAAATATTACCAGTTAGCTCTTTTAGCAATGCTCCCTTAATACCAGCTCTTTCCAAATGTTCGGCAATACGTGCAATCATCTCACCAGTAAATACTTCCTGTTGAAGCATAAAATTATCTGTGTCTACTTTTAACTCCATAGGTACTTCATTCCTTTGTCTGGTATTGCATATAACGCCCTGTTAAGGTGTGAGCAACGCAATACCGAAGCTCCCGCATACTACCTTAAACACTAAACGCAACGCATAGCAAAAATGCTAAGCGTTGCGAATCACTCTTAAACAGATTGTTAGGTGTTTAGTAGGCAGTTGTTATTCAAGTTCCAAACTCCTCGTAAAAGTCATCAAAGCCTTTACGGGTCAGCGTATTAAGCAAGTCTTTCATATGTCGATCAGTTAATGGGACACTAGACTTACCTTGTTGTGTTCTTGCTTCTAATCTTTTGTATAACGCGTCATCAACAGATCTCCAGTACTCACAGTTGTCTTGGTCACGGTCACGAACAATGCAGAAGAACTTGCTATCAGGCTCCCCTTGCTGCGGGTAGTGATGTATTGATTCACTTAGCCAATACAGTTTTGAATCCAATGTAACAACCCAAGTTTCTTGGTTCTTTCCGTAGAACATTTCTTCAGAGAACTTTAATGCTGACTTGCCGTACTTTAGGTCTTGCACACCATTAAATATGTTAGCAAGGTGCTTTTTAGGATTACTGTGTCGATCTAAAAAGTTTTCCTTTATAGCTTGAATTTTTTCATTGAGGTTTTCGCTATAAATATCTTTGTGAGTACAAAAACAGTACTTAGCTATTTCCGCTTCTACAGCGCTCAACATATCAATGTCTTTGCACACTGCGTCCATGTAATGATTAAATTTTTCAAGACCAGAACAGTTACTGTGTCGACTGTTGATAATATGAATTTGAATTAGTGAGTAGAACGAAATTGAGTGTAAATACTGTTCGCCAATCGGTAACTCATGAAACTCTCGCTTTCGGGTTGGCTCTACCTCAACTTCTGAGTTTCTAGTGGCAGTTGGGTGATCAATCATTTGGGGACAGAAAATTGAAAGAAATACTTCAAATAACTCATAACATTGCTTTTTGAATTTCGGATGGACTTCAGTTAACGCAAGGCCAGGAACTAAGCTAACACTTTCGGGTGGACACTGATTCAAAAAGTTAACCAGACTCATTAACCCAAGCTCAACAGGGTCTCCTCCTTTAAGAATTACATCTTCCATACGGATAAGTATATTTAAGTCCAAGAATAACGCGGTTTCCGTATTTCTATTTTTATTCTCTATTACCCGACTGACTGTAAGGTCAGGTGAGCTATCCGTTTCCCTGCAAGGTTTGATAAACCTCAACTTTAATCCTGTCATGGAGCTTGCCCTAAAAGTGAAATTTAGTTTACTAACCAGTTATATTGGAATAGGCAATGAGTTTTTCAAGACTCTATTGTGATATTTAGTTAGAAGAGTATGCTCTGCTGACACCTAACGCCGCATTAAGGTGTGAGCGGCGCTTGGCTATACTTGAGCGAAGCGAAAGCGCCAAGCGTTGCGAATCACTCTTAAATGCTTTGTTATACAACAGGTTTTTGCTCTAGACTTCTTATTGTCACCTGAGAGTTGAAATCAGTAGAGTTGATAACATCCAGCATTTCATACGCATTGTCACCATGCTTAATTACAGGGACTTTAGTTTTTATTTTGCCATGGCTTGTTTCATGATCTATTTCGAAAACCCAAGCCAATACTCCGTGATCAATCTGTTCATAGCTAGATACCGTCATGGGAAGAAGGTGATTATCGTAAGCATATTGAACAACCACATTTAAACCAACCCGGATATATTCGCCATTCATGTTGCAATATAGAACCAAGCGTCTGTCGTTTTGAAACGTAAAAGAAGCCACGTCTTTTACTATTCCTTTTGCGTCATAATGTAACTCCTTGATTAAAGGAGATAGTAATTCGACTATAGACATGTTTGAGACTTTGTCTGTAGACCATATTTTTTCATTTGAGTGCATGATTTGAGAGTCTAGTAATGCTAAATCAGCACTGCCCTTCTCGACGCAACAACTCAAAGCATCTATACCGGTAATACTGACGTTTTCATATGCCACATAAAAGGACAAAAAGTTCAGTGGAAGTGTTTCTGGAGTTTCTTCTTTTAGGTTAACCAGAAGAACCCTATTACCTTGAAACCTTGCTACTTCCTTTACACTTTCTGGGAATTCTTTCCGCGAAATACAAATTAAGCTGTTAGCGCCGACATCATCTAACTTCGTTAACCAATCGTTAAAGGTAGCAATATTAACTTGCGACTTACGGTCTTGAACCTCAACTATTGTTACGTTACAACGAAATTCAGGGCCACTCTCAATGACAACGTCACATTGCCTAGTTCTTCCTGTTGGCGAATTCAACACTGGCAACAACACATTCTGACGAATAACTGAAGATGGAGAAATAGATCTTTCTATTAACTCCACTATTTTTTCAAGATCATCCCCTGGCTTCGCCATAAGATTGGTACTCCTCATTCTGAATGTTGTATAACGCCCTGTTAAGGTGTGAGCAACGTAATACTGAAGCTACCGCATACCACCTTAATCACTAAACACAACGCATCGTAAAAATGACACGCGTTGCGAATCACTCTTAAACAGTTTGTTATACGCGTAGTTCACACAAGATCTGTTTCAGTAAAGTTCGTTTTAAATGTGAAAGCAAATGGCGTATCTCCATGGTCTCGCAAATGTTGAAGGCGGGACAACGCTTCTTGTGGCGTTGGTATATGGCCGTCTTCAACCCACCATAAAACATAAGTATCTTCTGCCAATCGATGAAACCATTCGCTTTTGCGGCGCATGAAATCTCTATGGCCAGTGCGAAACATAAAATTTTTAAGTGAGTCAATATTTTCCCAAACTGACATATTTACAATCATGTTTGGATCATCAAACAACTTAATGCTTGTAGCATCACCAGAGTCGTCTTTTAAACGCCAGATAAAACCTTCACTTTCTTCAGCTATGCCATTAACCAGGTCTAAATTGTCTACAAATTCTTTAATTTCAGGCGCATCCAAAGGATATTTGGCAAGCGCAATATTTAACTGTGCTAATTTCATTTCATGACCCTCCTTGGTCAATAAGCGTATAACGCCCTGTTAAGGTGTGAGCAACGCAATACCGAAGCCACCGCATACCGCCTTAACCAATAAACCTAACGCATAATAAAAATGCCACGCGTTGCGAATCACTCTTAAACAGTTTGTTAGGCTAATGTACCACCAATATGCAATTCATTGAAATAAACATTGACACAGTGAATGCTCGGGAATATATTCGTGACTGTCACGAAGGTGAAAGGAAGATGCCTATGGCTATGACAGATGCGGAAAGACAAAGAAAGCGTCGAGCAAAACTAAAAATGGAATCCCAAAAACAACTCCTAGTAAGAGGTGCAGAAGGAGAGTTCGACGAAAGAATTAGAGTAGCGCTAGCAGTAAAAGAACTTGCTACGCAAGGAAAGTTACCTAAAGAAGTAATCGAGTTAATTGTGAAGACTTCAGAGACAGTATTTCCAACAGAAGAACTAGTAAATCGAAAGTATATTAATAAGATTGTTTCGATATATTTAAAAGGCTTAGAAAAATGAACAATACATCTATCTTTGATAAAGACCTAAACCCTATATTAGAAATAGCTGACAGTGACGATTTAGCGACATTAGTTGACTACCTAAAAACTAAGATCTCAGAGGATCTCACTCATCATGAAGCATACAAAAAGCATTCTCCTGATCACACTAAATATGCTGACTTAATTGCAAAAGAAATTCGCGATATGGGCGGCAACTCCTTTGCTAACGTATGGAGAGGAGCCGGACCTGAGTATCATGAAATTGTTTGTGATGTCGCGAGTAAAATTAAGGCTCCATACAACAAGAATAAAACTGTAGAAGAAATAGAAAACTCTATTCTTGAAACAATTCTCGAAAGAGCTCTGTCTGAAATGTCTGACACAGAAAAAGAGGAACTACTTAAAGAAATGGGCGGCAAAGGGGGCTTTAGTAAAGGAGGAATAGCAACAGCAACATTCATCGGCATTTTTAGGGCCGGAGGCTTCTACTCTTATCAACTAACTCTCATCATAGCAAATCAAATCGCAAAAGCGATTTTAGGTAGGGGGTTAATGCTAGCAACGAACGCTGGGCTTGTACGGGTAGCTTCAGTACTCGCTGGACCTGTAGGATGGGCTATTTCTGGTATTTGGGCAGCAATTGACATAGCAGGGCCGGCATATAAAGTAACTATTCCTTGTGTCATTCATGTAGCAATGCTTAGAAAGAAGTTGAACTCTCTTTGCTGCAACAACTGCGAAGCAGTTTTGACTGATACTACGATGAAATTCTGTCCTGAATGCGGACACTCTACAGCTGCATAACCTTTGCTAAGAGTAGCCCTTGTTTAGGGCTACTCTGTATTCTTAGCCTAACACCGCATTAAGGGGTGAACAACGCCACCACCCAACCTAAGTTATTGCGCCGTAAGCACTAAATCTGATTCAAACCAAAACTGCCAAGCGTTGAGAATCCCTCTTAAATGCTTTGTTATACGCGGGCTTCCGACCAAACTGCGAACTCATTACCACTTGGTTCTAGAAAATGAAAACGGCAACCGCCAGGAAATTCGAATATAGGGCGAATGATTTCACCACCACTTTGAGCGACTTTCTTTAGAGTACCTTCAATGTCAGAGCTGTAGAATACTAAAAGTGCTCCACCCGTATTAGTTTGGTTGCAGCAATCAGATTTGAAGAAACCACCGTCTAATCCCTGATTTGAAAAAGCTGTATATTCAGGTCCGTAGTCAACAAACTCCCAACCGAAAACTGAAGAGAAGATTGATTTTGTCGACTCTAAGTCTTTTGCGCCAAACTCAACATAACTAAGTTTTTCATGCTGGTTCATTTCCTTGCTCCTTGTTGATTGTCCTGATAAGCGTATAACGCCCAGTTAAGGGGTGAAGCACGCAATGACTAAGCCGCTGCATTGCACTTCAACACCGAAACCAACGCATACCAAAAATGCCACGCGTGCTGAATCCCTCTTGAACTGTTTGTTATAACACAGTTTTACACATCATCTTCCGTCAAAATCTGACGACAATTACGAACTGTTAACACACGAATTTCGTGGCTTAAAATGTAAATAATACGATAGTGACCGAAAATGATTTCACGATAGTTTGTGTGGGGCATTTCAGGAACAAAGCGCCCCATTTCAGGCATGCTGCTGAGTAACTCAGTTTTATCGAAAACCTCATTTACCCACTTTTCAGCAGCAGACGGATTGTCTAACGAAATAAACTCAGCCGCATCACCAAGCTTTTGAAGAGCTAAAGGAGACCAAACTACTTTCATTTCTTAATGCGCCCTAACACCTGAGCGCGCGCATCCTCATTTGAAACACCATGACCTGAAGCTAATTGAGCTTCTGCTGTGCGCATTTCTTCTAGTAACTCTATTTTCTCTTGCATTGCTTCGTACTCCGCAACATCAAGAACAACAGCAACGCCTTTCCCGCGTTGTGTAATTACCAACGGACGACGAGTCTCATTGATTTGTTTGATGTAAGAAGCTACACCGGCACGAAACTCAGATAGCGGCTGAATATCTTGATCGAAATGAATACGACTCATGTTAAACCTCAATTAGTACAAAATAACGTACAAATAATAGTTCAACTAATAGTTATGAGCAAGAACTTGATACTGTGTTATAACGCCGCATTAAGGTGTGAACAACGCGACCACTGAACCTAACCATACCACCGTAAACACTGAATTCAACGATGGAATGAAAAATGCCAAGCGTTGAGAATCACCCTTAAATGCTTTGTTATGGCGCTGAACTTGAAGCTAACTGCTGAACGTCTATGAGGTCTACTTCCCTACCCAATATTCGCTTATATTCTACCAACTGATGAACCGGAATGACCTGTAATTCAATACCTTGATAGCTTTTGACAACTGACTTTGAGAAGTCGATTTCAAGTTGGTGCCACGAACCATCCAGTGAAGATTGGATCTTGGTATGTTGAGCCAAACCTATTTCAATTTTTTGATTTCGATAGATTAACTGAAAATACTCTAAGTCCCAGCCATATTCCGAGTAACGAGTAAGTGGCTTAGAAACATACTGTGGAACGTGAGCTAATACTTTTTTTGCATCTAAATTGTGGATATAGAGGTCGATGTCTGCGACTTCACGACTGCCACCATGAATCGTTGCCGCCAACCCACCGACTATTTGATACTCGATATTCTCCGATTCCAAAAGACCTTTGAGCCAGTTCAAGGCTACTTTTACTTTCTCGCTCATATAGTTCCCTTAGCTGATTCTATCCCTGCGCCATAACGCTTATTAGGCGACACATAGTGGTCTTTCATCCTTCGATAGTGCAGTCTCTTTCATATTAACTCAACTGATAATCGATAACTTATACCACATGAAGGGAAGTTAGACTGCAAGATGTCTCCTAATGACGAGAATGAACAATTATCAACTCCATCGAATAACTTTTAGTAGGGTAAACGCACGCCCCCTAAATGTGTAGAGTATTAGCTCTGAACGATTTTGAGGCACTTCTGTGCTACGAAGTACCAACTGTGAAGGTTATGGACAAAACTGTGTCAATAAACTTACTAATTTAGCAAAAGTCGGATTAGATAAGGTTATAATTGCACAAACTTTCTATAGTAGCTGGCTTACTGATGAAAGTGACAAAATTAAGTGGATGACATTCATTTTCAAAGAATGCCCCCACTTAAGGCTTTGATTTGATTATGATTAAGTTACATTAGTTAATATCCTTTGGAGATAGTATTAACTTTTCACCATTTGTATCTGTAAGCGCTAGAGGTGATCTTGCATCTATCACGTGAAAATGCTCTAAGTGATTTTGAATGAATTTCTGACCTTGGTTAGTAAGCCTATCAATACTTTTATTAAGATCAACAATGTCTCTGTTCAACTCTTCTATAAAACGAGTCGATGTAGAAATAATGTTACTCATCTTAGTGTCAGCAGCCTTGAATAGAATATCTTTTGCCCTTTCATTATCACCAAACTTTTCTTCTATTCTGAGAAAGTCATTAACTGCATCCTCAAATGCAGTGTCTTGAAGCTCCTTATACTGAATGGCTTTTTCATATACAAACTGCTGAGCACGCTCTTTAAGTTCTAGTTGCATATGACCTATAGCATTGATGGTTTCTACGTTTAACTTGGTTAATTCTTTATGGTATAGAGCTATCGCGGCGCTAGTTCGCTCCATACGGTCAAGCTCTTTATCTTTTTGCCACTCTTTAATTTCAGCCATGGCCATTTCAATATCACGAACTCTACGAACCTCAAGCTCTACATCAAGTTTTTTTTCTTCAGAACTTAGTTTGTGAGCAAGTTCTTTTTCTTTTGACCTAAATTCGTGTTCTGACCTTGATTGAGCTGTTAACGTATCCATATTACGCTGATGAGCTAAATCCTTTGCTGATTCACTTCTTTCGTGAGATCTAGCCTTTAATGGTTCAGAGGCCCAATCACATAAAATGTCGACAGGCTTGCTGATACAATCAAGCAGAGCACTACCTACCTTACTAGCCCAACTCATTTTTTTCTCCTAACAGTCGATTAAATTCTCTTTCAAAGAGAACTTTATCTTTACTTCTCATGTAACTAATTTTTTCGATTCGATCCTTGTCTTTATTAAAGATTGAGAAGATTTTTTCAATCTGCTTAACCTTATCATCAAGGAAGAACGTGTCTATGCAGGAACTACTTTTAGATTGCTTAAAGCTCACAAATTCTTCGGTGATTTGTTTCAATTTCTTCTGTGTGTCGGTGTCTTCAAAATCAGTGATATGATTAGAAAATTTCTCAAGATTACTATTGATGAAGATGGAGTATTCTCTTTCAAAAGATAGTGATAAGAGATTTTCATTGTTCTCATATTGGAAGAAAGAAGAAAAAAGTCGAGGATCTTCACTGAGACTACGAGAAACAAGGTCTTCCCTTGCCTCTCTTAAAGCTTTTAATAGCTCTTTCATTGCTCTAGGAGCTATCTTTGTCTCTGCCGCTTTTTGTTGCATTATTAGATGTAATGCTCTCATTAAGGCTTCTATAGCATTATGGTGTAAATCATTGGCTAAAGCTTTATGCTGTTTTACCAAATGAAGGGCACCTACTAAATGCCTTATTTGAGTATTATTTCTCATTTATTAGCTATCACTAACAGTAATGGTTGGTTTGTTTAACTTTGCTTCTAAACGGATTTTACCAATAGTATCAAGTGTATGCTCTTCAATCAGGCTACTGCTTAAATCTAAACTCTTGGTGTAACTATCAACAAGCTCTGTCAACCATTTTGAAGCAACCTCTCCATCAACCTGAGACTCGCTAAGTGTTCCCGAAACTTCTTTTAGCGTTTCTGAGAAGAATTTTGAACGTTCTTTACGTAAATCTTCTTGTAATGTATTGGCAAACTTAATTTCTTCTTTGTATTCCTTAACCAACTCTAGGTAGTTTTTCTCGAAGTTGTATAAAACTTCAAGCTTTGTCTTTAAAAGCTCAATGTTTACGTATTCATTTAACTCTTTCTTCAAAATTTCAGTCAATTTAGAGTTTATTGATGCGTCGGCGCCTGATGCCTCGACTGCTGATGAAATTAGTTGATTCAGATCTGTCATTAAGTGCTACCCATTGATTGTAATATTTAAATTCTCCAACCTATATTCAGGCTTATGCGTACAAAAATCAAAATTTAGAATTACTTATCTTGATCTTGCTCATACACGGCAGAATCATCAGCTTCAATTTTAACCAATAGGTAGTGCCAATAAGTGGTATAATTCTTTCTCCTTGTTAATTGCACGCCCATATAGATAACTATTTATATGGCAAATGAAGATTAACAGGATATGTATGTGCATCTAATCTAAATGATAATGGGGCATAAACGTGCTAGCTGCGATCTCGCTGACACGCCTCTGGAAATAAACGAGCTAGAGTATTCGGACTTATTTTAATTATTATTACAAAATCTAATCTGGCAGCTTTCAATTTATTCCAATAGCCCGAAGAGCGTCTTCTAGCTCGATACCCAAATACTTAATGGTGTTTCAATCTTAGTGACCCTTAGGTTAAGGAGTGACCTGTATCCATGTCATTACAGACTTTGTTGCTCTTCAACAGGAGTGCTCAAAGTGGATGCGAATATTTGAGTAATCACCTAAGAGAGTTTCTATTGGCAAAGAAGTGGTTAGCATTGGTGACACTGACATCTACGCCATGTTCGGTAAATGATTCGCCACCTTCCGGCATTAGAAGGTTCTCTTCGCAGACATGCTCCGAGCATCTACCAACTTTACCTGTGGGTTGGTGCAAAGCCATCACTGGTTCAGTTTATGGCTAATAAAGAGCACAAAAACGAAAAACCTATTGTGATAGTCAGATAGAGGGGGTAATTCGTAAGGTGCTAGAGGTAGGAGTACCTGACACCCAATGTTACCCGGCCCTCAATAAGACTTTATGATTCGATGCATCAACCTAGAATAAAGAAAGAGCCGCGCCTTGTTCAACTGGCATAATGTTGGACGGAAACGACTTGTATTCTTTTCCATTAATAAGGCAGCCACTTTTGCCATTCCCTCTACGAACGCCATCTTGATCGTATGCTCCCCATGATTTCCAGTAAAAATGAGAATTATACTTTTCACACTGTCTAAATAAGGATTCCACCCACTTTATATCCGTTTTTCTTGCGTTTTTACCACTCTCACCCCCTCCGACAACCAAACTGATATCGGTCAGATCTACATCACCGAGATCTTCAAGTAGAGGTTCACAACAGATATGTTTATTTTTCGCAACAATTGCTTGGAGGTCTTTCAAACGCTGTAGGCCATGCTTACGATTTTCAACTGTAACTCCAAGCCATAAGTTATCAGGAACACTTTTGTCAGAAAAATACGCTCTCATTCGATCACTACGCTTTGTCAGCACATAGAAATTATGCTGGGGACATTGAGTTATTACAGACAATATTTGGTCAATAGCCTGCTCATCCACCCCTTCGTAAAATGTGTCACTCATATTGTTAATAAAATAGAGTGTAGGTTTTTTGCGTTTCAGCGGTGGTGCGTTGTCTAATCTACTCTGATGTACTGTAAAACGAAACTTATTCTCATAACCCGGAGTATGCCAGCTATTTAGTTTCAGGGCTAAACCCTCCGCATAACAGTTGTCGCATGCTGGTGAGATTTTTCTACAACCAGTAAAAGGATTCCAAGATGTAACCTTAAGTTCTGCCATAAGAATATGCTCCAACTTATTAACATTGAATTTATGGAAGTGTTTCACCAAGATGAATCCTTGCTTTCTAATTCACAAGCAAGGATTCATTAGGTAGTACTGCGAGTGCTACTAGATGCGAGTATTTGTACAACCAGACAATCTTTTTTCGAGATGTTTCATTGCGTCTACATATAGGTCATTGGATAAACAGATCCGTTTAACGCCAAGCTTCTTATATTTTTCGATATTTTCTGGATCCACAACAACCGTAACAGGTAAATTTGTAGCGTTGATTATTTGGGGTAAATCTTCAGAGGCACCTGGTACAAATATGCCATCAGCACCAGCTTGCTGATAAAGCGCAACTCTATTCAAGGTCTCTTCAAGAGGGTTCGGATGCTCCACCCCATAAAATTTTAGATAATATGTATCAATTCTGGCATTGATGAAGACTTCAATATCACTTAATGCCAATTTTTGTTTAATTATCGCTATCTTCTCCGCATTTACTTCTGGGTCAATCAGATGAGGCTTCCCGATTAAGCGGCTGTCTTCTAAATTAACGCTAACCACACCCAATCTATGGAGATCTTTAATATTTTCAGCAACAATCAAAGGATCCTCACTGTAGCCATATTCAAGGTCAACAGATAAAGGAAGAGAAGTATTCTTGGAAATGCGTTCAAGCATAAACTTAACTTCAGAAAACGACAGTTGCTTTCCATCTTCATAACCAAACATGTCAGCGAACACACTACTTAGTGTTGTGGCAACTTGAAAGCCAAGTCTTTCAGCTTGCTTTGCACTAGTAGCATCCCATACTGTGCATTCAATAAGCGTTTGATTATTCTCGAGTAAGTTTTTAATTTTCATTGTAACTTTCCTACTTATGACGTGTGTAAGCCCTTTAATTTCTGAAAATTGATAAAGTAAATATGCATGCGGGCTATAATTCTGGGGGCCCATGCGCTTACTGTTTTATATCTTCGTGATATCTTCGACCCGGGATCAGATTGCCTGACCTTCTTCAATACTTCGCAGAATTAGGTCAAAGGCATCTCCCCTTGCGCTCCATTAACCAAATACTTGTGCTCGAAAATCATGCTCGAGTTGTCTTGCTGTTGGTTAGAATTACGGCTCTTTTCAGCGACCTTCCAATATCCGCCTTCTTTGACCCACACCGAGACATTCTTTCCGTACTCCTTGTTGTCAGCAGCATCAGTTATAGTGATTTCCCCATGCGCCCTATGGCTAGAACATCAACGCTTCCTTGCCATGGAAATCATTCATCCAACTCAGATCCTTTATCATGGTGTGATGATATTACTCACGTTCGAGTGACATCAAAATCTGCGCACTACTCATCATGTTTTTTATAGCAATATCTTTTAATGAGGTTAATTATGGTAGCAGGGAACCATAAACAACAGCCCCCAAGATGGCATTTGATTAATGCCAAAATGGCATCAATTGGCAATAGAGCAGGTTTGAATGTTGAACTAAGCAGTAACTATGCTGATTTATCTGTGTTTCCCAAGGTGGGGATACTTGTTCTGTGCTACAATGGCACCAAATTATTATTGATAGATATGCTATTTGCTAAAGAGTAAAAAATGGATCTGACCAGCCGATTACTATTATTGCTTGATGTGGTGGAACGGGGGTCTTATGCCAAGGCCGCTGAGTTGCGAGAGATTGACCGTTCCGTGGTTTCAAAACAGATTGCAAAGCTGGAGCGGGAATTGGGAGTACGGCTGCTCAACCGAACTACCCGCAATTTTGCCTTGACTGATGCTGGTACTGAAGTCGTTAATCGGGCGCAACTATTGAGAGAAACATTGACCGAAACGGTTGAGGCAGCAAAGAGTTTCCATTCGCGGCCAAAAGGCGTGCTCAAGGTTGCTACTACATCGGCAATAGCACGGCACATTTTAAATCCAGTTATATTGTCGTTTCAGCAAAAATATCCTGAGATCCTCATCGAGTTGCGTGCTGAGAATCGTATGGTTGATATCGTGGGAGAGGGCTTTGATATTGCTTTTCGTGCTGGTAAGTTAAAGGATTCAACCTTGATCAGGCGCTCCATTGCCCGTACCCGTCAATTGCTGGTGGCCTCACCCAGTTACCTTACTCGCTACGGAATACCTCAATCATTAGAAGAGCTAAGTCTATTACCTGCTGGGGGATATGTGGTGGACAGTTATCGGCAGACGTACATGAAGTACTTAGATGCTTCACAAGAAGTGCAGCAGTTACCAATGAACATCACATACTACACCAGTGATATAGAGCTTTTGCTGCAGCACGCCATCGATGGTCGTGGATATGCTTTGGTTCCTGCTTTTTTGCTCCGGGATGAAATTACAAGCGGTTGCTTAATGCCTATTATGCCCCAAGTTTCGCTGCCTGATTTTCAAGATCTTTCAGCCGTCTACCCACATCGGAATCTTCCTCAACGAACTCGACTTTTTCTCGATGAAGTAATCAAACATATTGGCAATGAAGGTCCGCCGGTCTGGGAAAAAAATATTCCAGGTTTTGATAAGATGTACGGTTACTCACGTTAGTACTTCAAAGCACTTATAGGCAAAAGAGCTTCAAACTGATTTTTTGCAATAGTCTATTACAAGACTGGGCTGAGGAATTTATCCAACAGTTTGTTGATCATTTATCGAAACAGCCTGTTTCGTAATTTAGTGACAGCAGTCGCCGACTTGATCGCTAATAGGCAGTTTTATCTAAAAACAAACAAGATCTAAGAAGGTTTGGGCAACAACGTATTTCATGCCGTGTCGCAGCTGTAGCAACTGGATCGCAAATCCAGACTAGGGTGCGAATTGGTTGTTAGGTTGCACTACGTTCTAAGTGCTTTAGTGCCAAAGGCCTACAATTATTCTTATGAAGGCTTACTGCTGCCTACAACACGTTTAGGGGCTAGGGCAACCTGTCAGGCCTGGTCACATCGGAGAAGTAAAACTGAGAGATTGTATTCAGACTAATTCAGCTAAGTAAACTACTTTGCAAGCTACAACGGGATATTAAGAGCGTTAGTATCAACATCCATATCAACGGCGATGTCGGCGATATTGATGCTGGTTAGGATAATGTCCAATGCAATGAGGCAAGGTCAATTAACATTGGCTCGGGTAACGTGAAATGCGGAGACGTTGGCGGGGATGTTCGTACAGGTGCGGGCGATGTGGTGTGTGGTAGCGTTCGTGGCCGAGTGACCACCAGCTCCGGCGATGTGTCGCAGAGGATTTGTGTTTAACGAATTGATGCACCAGTTAAACCGCAAGATAATAGGTGTGTCTTTGATGAATGGAGGCGAATTTAAGTGACGACGACTGTAAATATAGATAGCCAATTGGTTGCTTCGGCTCAGGCTACTGCAAATGCAGCTAACCGCAGCGTGGCAGAACAAATCGAGCATTGGGCGAACATAGGGAAGATAATGGAAGAAAATCAAGATTTACCTTATGAGTTTGTACGCGAGTCGCTGGTGGCGCGAGACGAAGCGAAGAACGGTGATGTGACCGTCTATCATCGTAAAACCAACAAGCCATATAAATACTAAAAAGAGTCGCACCAAGACGACTCTTTTGTGATAATTGGCTTGCTAACGCAACTGGAACTCTTTGAGAGGGCGTTAGTGTCGGAGGTGACTCCCCTAGTCGGTGAACAGGATAATCTCACATAAAGACCAAACCAGATTTGTTTTTTCCGTTTGAAAGAGCGCCTTTTTAGGCGCTTTTTTCATTTCTACTGCGCGCTGTCAGACGCGATTTAAGCGTTTTTGAGGTCATAGTGCGCCCATTGGTCACGTCACTGTGAGAAATCGCCACCAGCGCAAGCAGAGCGGTATTTTCTTGGTGTTTTGGGTCTGTTTTCATTTTATCTATTGGACTTGTAGCGGTACGTTAAGGAACGCAGCCAATTCTTGCGCCATTTGCTCATCAACAAGGTCGTGCCAATAGGTAAATCCATTGAACGTCATCGAGAAACGAAACAGCTCAGTAAAGTGGTCTGTTACCTCAAATTCTACGTTCACATCCTGCGGCGCGGTAACTGTGCCAGCTCCGTATAGATTCAGCAGCAATGTTCCTGTTAATGGATTAGGTTTTACCAATAGTGCCTTATGGCCACCAGCAAAGAACAGAGTAATGCGCTCGATACCTGATTCCTTGGCCTCTCTATCTTCTTGAGCTGCCCGTTGTCTTTCTTGGGCTAGGTTGAAGTTCTGCATGGTTTTCTCTAAGCGGTCAGGGCTCATATTGGTTAGCTTGTCGAGCACCTTGTCCAAATCAATCTTATCGTTCACGTTGTTTTCCTTGCTGGTGGCGTTGTTTGAGCTACACATTAACAGCAATTGGCGGGTAAAAGTAGTTGTTGAATCAATGTTATAGGATGTAATGGTTGGGGGTGTGGATTAACGCGACTACGCTGACTAAGGAACGGCACAAGATCTCTATCTTCTATAGCCTTACTGCTCCATGCGAAACTTAATAGCTTCAATTGGAACAGGTGGAGCAATTGGATAATGAGCTTCTTCAAACGCCTCGACTAACGTTGCCAGCGCTTCCAATTCATCGCCCTCTGGCGTATTTGGTTCAGCATCGAAAATCTCAGAGATACGCGCCAATGCAGCGCGGTTATCTTCCTCAGTTTTGATAGGTTTAATGTTCATATTCACCTCAATCTAAACGGTTGCTGCATCTACTTAGTCGTACTCAGCATGCGTATAGTCAATCATTCTTTCCCCAAAAAGGGAATTTTTTAGTTCGAATAGCCAATTATTGTAGATACAAAAACACCGCCACGATGGGCGGTGTCTTTTTATTTGGTTAGCATTAACTAATCTTTAATGCCGCTCTTAGCTTGGAGAATGCTCGATCTCGCTGACCACTAAAATCAGCATATCCGACGGTCACTCTTGGAGTGTCGAAGTCTAGGGTGTTAATGTGAATTACGCACTTTTTAGTACTACCAAATGGAACGTCCTCTCGTTCAATGCTAGAAACGTCCTCGTAATTGAAGACCTTTCCGTTCTTTTTGGTTCCAGCAAATATCTTTTTGTTGGCGTTATCGATTATTAGGCCATTATCACCATACAGCGATACATATTCTGAATTAACACCTAAACTATTAGCGCGTTTTATAAGGCGTGAATCCTCGTACTTCCCTAAATACCAGATCACTGTAATCGTGGTGATGATTGACGTAATGATGGCTCCCCAATAATTGAAATCACCATCACTAGGGATGATATGACCTCCAGCCTGAAATGAATAATAAGCCACCACTGGCGTTATAACGAATAATGTTATGATAAGTTTTATGACAAACATTCGATTCTTACTCTTTGTTATTTAGAATTTTTATTGGCAATTGCCGTCCGAAATATTATGCATTTACTTGCCGTCAATCAAGAAGCTAATATTACCTATCAATGCTCTTTCAAATAATTTGAGCTATATATGAAACAATTCTTAATGGACGGCACTGTTTATCAAAGCAAGGCGATCGGCACTTCGCCATTTCTCGCTATCTTGGCCGTCTTGGCCATTTCTTCCTTGGTTGCTGCGTAGCTGTCAAAGAACTGGTCGTATTCCACTGTGTTAGGATCGAAAGGGTTTTCCATGCCGCAGCCAGATTGCGCCACCATGCGCCCTAGCTCCTCGGCTGTGTCGCGTTGTGCTTATCAGGTTCGCACTGAATTGCCAGGCTGCCGTTGATCTTGGCTTTAGGGTCAAACTCAATAATGTCATATGGTTTGTTGCTGTCGATTAACTTCGGCTCTGGATGGTAAAGGCTGTTGCCTTTAGGTAGGTACTCGACCGTGCAAAAGCCTAGTGTGTAGTTGCCCTCTTGGCCGACTTGTTTGGAGTATCGGCGTAGGTCAGCAGAAAATGTGTAACGTCCAACTTTATAGACAATCATTAGGTAACTCCCGTTTCTATAGAGAAATGAAACTAAATTGAGTAAATTCCGAACAGGACAACCAATGAGCAGTTCGGTTAGACCGAACAAGTGGAATAAATTATTTTGTGTAGCTCATACAAAAAAGCCACCAGCGATGTGCTGGTGGCAACCTTGAGATCTAACTTGTCTATGGAGTTATTATTCTACTGCTAAAGCATTGAGGCTAGTCGTGAAACGTTTTCTAGCTCGCCGTTCTTTAGCTTTAACGCCATGTTAAGTTGTGCAGTGATCTTGGCGTTGTCTGCAATGCCTTGTTCAACCAAGCCTTTGCTTTCAAGCCATTGTGCAATTTCGCTCCAATCATATAAAGGAGCTTTACCTTGCACTCGTAAGTAAGGCGTTGGGAATGTGCCATCACCTCTTTCGCCTTTGCTAAATTTAGATAAAGCTGAGCGTGTTAATTGTGATAGTTCCGCTGCATCGGATAGCCCTACAAATTGGCCAGCATCGACGCTTTTAACGGTTAGTCCATCTACTGAATTTACTTGCTTAATAGCACTTACGACCGCTTCCTCGTATGAGTCAGCTTCACGGTCAAAATCTACAACTAAAACATTTCCTTTTGAAGAAACGGTGCAATCCTCGGCTCCGGCCTCGAATAGCATGTCGGCATATTTACAGATTAACTCTCCTGATACTTGTGTGTCGCTAGATACAACTAGCGCAAATTCATACTCTCTCATAATAAACTCCATGCTTTGAGTTCGAGAATCTATTATTGTCTTAGGTATACTATCTATCTCTCTGAACAAGGTCGCCAGCCACACTGGCGACCTTTATTAACAAGAATGACCGTCAACGGCCTTTCTGATTTTTTTAGCATGGTTGGTTGGGTTCTTAGGGCTGCCGAAGATAGCGATGTAACATTTAACTTCTTCATGCTTTCCGTCCGAATCGCTTGTGCAGTATAGGTATGCGACCGTATGGCCGTTTCCCTTTTCTACAAAGCGCCAACCCTTTTCCACGGCGTAAACAATTGCCTTGTTTACGTCTTTATCAGAGTGATAGTTTATAAGCTTTCCTCCATAGACAAGGTTGATAGATCTCATTTTCAAAGAACAAACTACGTAAACGTAGTTAGGTAAGAAAACCTTACCATGTCCACAAGTGTAGACATATAATGTGCACATGTCAACACTTGTAGACAAATGAGAGTGAAACTGGATTATATACAAGCATACGCTTAAGCCAAAGCGCGATTAGAGTCTTTATGCCGATTACATCTAAATACAAAAAAGCCACCGTGCTGGTGGCAATATGCAAGCTACTTGATGGCGTGGTGTAAGGGTTAGATTTGAACGGTCATACCTGCATATTTATCGCTATTCTTCATAGCTCTGCTTGCTAGTTGATGGTTGATTACATCCATCATTCGAGCACGCTCCACCAGCTCGCTAGTGACTTTACTCTTTTGGTATAACCAATCCACTATGTCGCTAAGTCGCCAAAGAGGATCTTTCTTTGAAGCTTTGCGTACTGGCACAGGGAAGCCGCCGCCGCCAAATGTGCCCTTTTTGTATTTTGCTAGTGTGCTTTTCTTAACTCCGGTGAACTCCGCAGCTTCGCCCAAACTCACAAGGTCGCCCTCAATAGAGATAACCTGCAAGTTGTAGCCATCTACCGACTCCACATCCTTGATTGCTTGTGTTACAGCTTGAGCAAAGGAATCTGCCTCTCGCTCAAATTCGATATATAGCATTTCATCAACAGACATAACCGCAGCGTCAGAGCAAGCGCCCTCATACAGTTTGCACGATACGTCGAGTAAATCGTTGTCGTTCGTGATGTTGATATTGCCGATGTTTAGAGTGAACTCATATATACTCATCGAACTCTCTCTCCGTATCACTGATACTTAATTAAATAAAAAATCGAGACTTTTAAAATTCCCTTGCGAGGTCAGGGGATTGATATTACTTACACTGTTTTACAGCTTTTCTCATCCGCTTAGCCCACCAAAGTCGTTTGCTTGGGATAGGGGTAGACGATACTGACATTCGGTGACATTTGTTTTTGTGGGTGCATTTGAGAATCCCTGCTGGATGCCCTTTGCTTAACTCCCAAATCCAACCAGCTTTAACTGCTTCGCTGATTGCCTTACTAATGTCTTTATCTGTATGGTACTTGCCGATAGATCACCTCATAAAGTAATTGTTAAGTCTCAGATTTTTAAAGAACGTGGGAATAACCCCCAAAATCCACAATTGTACCTATACGAATTCAAATATCAACAATTGTGCCTATTTTTATTCTCCATGCACAAAAAAGCCACCGTGCTGGTGGCTTAAGGTTAGTTTCGTAACTCGTTTTCTCGATATTGAGCTATTGATTGTTCCAAATGATCTGCGTTCTTAGGTGAGCTCATCCAAAATCAATGACTGGATGGTGACATCCCAATCAATGCCCTTTTTTTCAATCAAGTAAACCGCATCAGCTAGATAGGTTAAAAATTGATATTGAGAATCAATCTCCGTGTAGCTTTCTTTGGCTTTGTAAGTAATCTCATCAAAATAAGCAGAGAGTGAATCCCAAAACTTAACACTGATACTTGCTGTCGTTTTCATCTCATAAAGATGGCCAACACGTAGTTTGCTGTCAGTGAAAAGTCGTTTTAGCTGGTGGGCGTATGTACCTCTCTGCATTAGCACCATATCAGGGTTAATTAGTGGGTTAGCGCTGCAAAATCCGTGAATTAGATTCATTTCTTAAACGGCTCCGACTGTTTGTTTGTGGCGTAATCTAATCCCATTTTTGGATTATGGTAACAACTTTTTATTCCGAACACACAACTTAATATCAATATATATTTTTTTGATATTAAGGGGCAAATTAGCTATTGCATATCTTAATTTTGATGTGATAGTCTCACTCCGCATTCCGAACACGCTCAATAATTTGTAGAAAATGACCATAAAAACGTTCAATACCAGCAAAGGCACTATTGCCCTGTCTAACCACGGAGCAACAGTATCGATGGCCATTAACCGCAACGCTGGCGCGGTAGCGAACGTGTGTGAGTTGGGTGTTAGGGAGTGCAGATGAGGCGAAAGCCTTTATTGAGGGCGCAGACGAAAAAGCGATACGAAATGAAATGCCTCGCTTTTCCATGTGTGCAGATGTGGTTAAACAACTAGACAAGGCACTGGCCAATGGCAATTCCAAAAAACCAGTTGAGCCTACTCATAGAGCTTATGGAAGCTCTACCGCTAGATGGAACGGTCTACGAAATGCCACTACAAGTAGAGTTTATCCCGCACGATGAAATCTACATCGGCTATTTCGATACGACCGTCATTGATCGCATGCAGGGGCTAGGAATTATCACGTTACTTGGGGTGCATGATGATGAGCGACAAGCTATCAAACTCAATGAGCGTGACGATTTTCTAGCAAGCTGGTCGGCGGGAGTGAGTGAGGCTCGCAACGGCTCAGATCTGCATTATGCAGACTACAACAACAACCAATATGCGTTTACTGCCGGATACGAGCACTGGCACAACCGCAACAAAAAGGCGTTAAAGGGAAGACTTACGCATTACTCAACAAGTAGAGAGTATCTATGTCATGGATTTATTGACGAGGATACGGGTGAAATTTGGCATCAATAACAAAAGGTAACTAACTATGACTTTGGGTAATCTACTTCTAGCAATTCTTGAACAGAGAACGCAAACAGGCTATGACCTAACAAACCGAACAATGCCTGAATCTGGCGCATGGCAAGCTAGCCACCAGCAAGTTTACCGCGAACTCGGTCGCATGACCGAAAAGGGTTTAGTGTCACACGAAATTCAAGAGCAAGACGGTAAACCAGACCGCAAGAATTACAGCTTAACTCAAGATGGCGAGCGTGTTCTTAACCTTTTACGCAACGAATCTACATGCGATGACCTGTCTATCATTCGTAGTCCTGCATCGGTGATGCTGGAAATCGGCAGCGAGACTTACTTCAAGTCGTACATTGAAAAACTCAATCAAGAAATCACTCAACTTAAAGAGAAGCTGAACGCGCACCAGAAAGAGAAAGGCGTGTTCTGTGACAACTTCACACTGCATGTAGAGCGCGACATTGATATGCGCAAAGCAGAGCTTAAGTTTGCCGAACGTTCACTGTCTATGATCACTTCCTCAAACATTGCTACGGAGAATGCTGCGTGAAACCTCGCAAAGCCGTTTATCTTTTAGTTGGCTCGCCAGCGCTTAAACGAGCCAAAGAGTGTTTAACTCGAAAATCAGCCTTGGGACTACGAGGGCAGGCTCATGAAGATCGTCAGTTTGGGGCAACGGATGCGTAACGATGACGGCAAGCCATGCCATCGGATTTTGATTGAGAATTACTTTTGATAGGTACAAAAAAACCGCGAATAAACGCGGTTTTTTTGCGGCTGGCCTTAGCAAACAGTTCGAATCAGCAAATTCGAGTTACCAGCCTTTTCATGTTCCACCAGCAAATGTGAAACAAGAGCAAACAAATAGTAGGTGTTTTTAATGGCTTTGACAATAGCAGAGAAACTTCAAAGACGACGAGAGAAGCAAAAACAATCAATGGAACGGGCGCGCGCAAAGCAAATCGCCAAGATGAATGACCCCGAGGAACGGGAGAAGCGCTTCAAAAAGCAATTACAGCAACAAGAGCGTCAGCGCCAGCGACAAATCGAGCGCTTAAATGATCCCGAATACCAGAAAAAGCAGCGTGACAAGCAACAACAGCGTATCGAGCGCCAAAAGGCGAAGTCTGTAGCGAAGAAGCCGACCATAAAGATCGCCAGTAAGGGATTGAAAGGTCGAACGCCTACGGCAGAGGAAAAGCGCATTATGGATGCCATTGGTCGCTTACCGTGTATTGCGTGTTGGCTGCATGGCCGAGAGAATCCGGTGATTTCCTTGCATCATGTGTTTGGTCGTGTTGGAGAACGGGCGCATGCGTATGTATTACCATTGTGTTGTTATCACCACGACACGCTACTGGAAGCGGATAAGCGCGCTCAGTATCCCGATATGATACCTATCCACGCAAAAGGGAAATACGGCGGCAAAGCGCAATGGAAGATCCACAACGGTACAGAGACAGAGCTGTTGTTTAAGGTCTATAAGCTGGCGGGGTTGCCATTTGAACTGCTCGAAAACATTTACCCACAACATTCCGAACATTAATTAATATAAACAATACTAACAGGGCTAAAAAGCCTAGTTAATGGTGTTAAACTGACCAAGACTCCCCATCTTAAAAAGCGCGCTTAGAGGTCACAACATGGCACGAACGCGCATAGCTGTACTTACTCTATCATCTGGCCAGCCACGACTTATGCTTGCTGGTGTAGATGATGGTCAACTCCATATCATCGAATGCCAACAATTAGAGCGCTCATTGATGAGCCTTAAGCTGACTTTGCCCGAGAAGTTAGAAAAGCTCAAAAAAGGCGGTTTTATTGTGCTGGTGGACGAGGTTACGCCCTACTTTTCGAAGTATGGGCGCGCCGTTCGCCTGTCCGAACTGGACGCAAAAGGCAGACCGATCATTGTGTCGGCAATGGAAGCCTATAACTATCTCACATCCCTAAACGCTATCACCTACCCGCCTAGCGCTGGTGGCCGCTTCGCATTGTCGCCATCCATCGTGGAAGAAGTGCGGGGAACCGATGGTAAGCCAACGTACAACATCGACTGGTCAGAACTGCGCCCTGACACCTACGCGCTCATGTTTGTGGTCTATGCAGCCACACAAGACAGTATTGGCGACACGGTAACGCTTCAGAGCTTGTTTGACCTGTTACGCAAACCTAAGAAAGAGCCAGAAATAGCCTCGCGCGCAATGGGATTGTTCAAGGCTAAAACAGAGCTAATCGCAGATGGTAAGTATCGTATGGGAGGCCGCTATGAGTAAGTTATCCCGCCTCTCAGCAGAGAACATCGAGGACGATATTCTACGGGCGCATTTCTTTGCCATCGTCATGGAATACGTCAACCGTTCGGGCAATACCGATCTCTTTGAGTACACCATTCGACTTGATGAGGTTTATCGTGCGGATCTCGTCTCTTACAGAGCTTACGCCACTGTTGAGCTTGATTGGTTGGTTAGTCTGGTCTGTGACGTAGACGACCCAATGAATCCGCTACCTGTTGGCGAAACCATCAAGCTTCCACCAGCATCTTGGGTGCGTCGTTCCATGCGTCAATTCATGGACGAAATGGGACTGTAACTTATGCCGAAGAAGTTTGAAGCGGAGAAACGGGATAACGGCTCATTTGCCAGCCTTGGCCTCAATGAGAGACAGTTCAACCAGCTATTCAACAAGATTGAACGGGCGCAAAAGAAAAACCGCCGCAATGCCAAGCGAACGCTGACCGCCTCTACGCTGGCCAAGCCAACTAATAAGGCATTAAAAGCGCTAGGCGAAAAGGCTAAAGGGCAACGGTTTACCAAAGAAGACCTGATCAAGTTCGACAAGGCTCGCCAGCGACACAAAGAGGTCTATGACAGTAAGACAGCGGGTATCACCTACGCCTTTTTGGTGAAGAACTCGCGTCAAATCGACGTAGACCGTGCAAACAACCGTGTCGATGACGGTACAGGCATTCACAAGGCCACGTTGATCGGTATTAAGAACAATATCGCGCTTATTCGTGTCCGAGCATCAAGCGTGTCTCGACATGAAGAACACCGAGTAAAGGTGCGTTTTGAGCAGTGGGATGAGCTACTACACGAACCGCCTAATGGGGATTACAACCAAGCGGTGCAACTGGCGTGTGCTGGCCGTATTTCCTTTGATTGCGACTGTGGCCGTCACCAGTATTGGTATCGATACTTGGCCACTATGGGTAACTACTGCATAGCGCCGCCTAAAGAGTTTGCTTTCCCGAAAATCCGAAACCCTGAATTGTCCGGCGTGGCATGTAAACACGTTCTCAAGGCGACAACCATGCTGCAATCGCTGGCATGGCAACGCATCTTGGCCAACCAAATGAAACAGCAAGCGCGCCGTGTTGGTTTTGGCTCAGATAACAAAACGTACTTGCTCAACGAGAACGAGAAGAAAGCTGCCGCACGTAACCGTAAAACGGTGGTGGATAAGGCCGCCGCTACGCGCGAACACGCGAAGTATCTACGCGCTCAGAAAGCAGTGGAAAAACAGATCGCCAAACAGAAACGGGAAAGCGAAACCATCAAGCGCCAAGCGCGCAAACTACGTAAGGAGTTCAATGAGAAGAAAGGTTATATCGATATGATTAAGGTCGGCTTCCAGAACGTCCATGACGGCTACAAGCTGCAAGGGAAAACTAAGAGTGAAGCACTGACCGATTTCGCAAAATTGATGAACGTAACACCAAGCAGATTAGAGAGAATCATCAAGTGAGTGACGTAGTTAAACCTGTAGTAAGAAAGGTTCGATACCAAGGCCATGAGCCCTTTAATCGTGTTTTAAGGGAAGATTGGATTAAGGCTATCAAACTATCACCTGATCACTTTGAAGCGTCCCTGTATCGCCCTATTGAGCCAGAATCGGCACCAACGGATGATAATTACCAAAGCGAGTCAGTATTAGAGCTAGAAACCAACCAAGACACGCTCACTTATAGCGATCCAGAGCTGGTGGCTTTGTTGGATTGTCCAGATGAGCAAGAGAACTTTTTCATGATGGATGATGGCGACGAAAACCTTGGCGAGTCCTTAGAGCCGCTAATGCTGCGTATTGCTTCGCACCATGTTCCTATCGGTAGTGTACTGGAATGGGATGAAGAAACCGCCGAGGGATTACGAACCGTGTGGTGGTACGTACATAAGGCCGTTGGCTATGGTACGGCGAACGTGGGCGTGATTTATATCTGCATACCAATGCGTGATTTTAACCAGGCACTATATAAATAGAAACTCCATGCAATTAATGCAATATCGCTTAACACAATAAGCCTAAATGTGAAATAAATCCGATGGGAAATATCTCGTCAGTTATCTTACGAGAACATAGTGCCGGTGATGAACTGAAAATGTCAAGCAACGAGATTGGCTGTCAGCACTATAAAAGCCTATTTGACGACAGCTTTCTTAATGCTCCTTTGACCTAGTTTATATAGGCCATTACGTGTTTTATCCAAAGTCTGAGCTCTCACTGCATAGCCATGCTCTAAAACCAATCGCTTCACTTCATACTCACAATCAATTTCTTCACTCACCTCTTTGGTATTTCCTTTTTCCCCACCTTCAGATACTCGGAAAGCTACCTTTCCAGTATCTCGGTTCTTAATACGGTATGGATAAAGTTCATCACCGCTTTCATGAACAAGATAAAATAGCTCGGAAAATAATTCTGAACTCATAAATACACCTATTTTAGAATTCTTCACTATATTTTAATTGACGCATTAGGATTATTAAATACAATCTTAAATCATTCAATAAATAACTAACACAAAATGAGATACATACTGTACATTATCCTTGCAATAACAACATATTTCTTATGTAACTGGCTTTACCTAAGCATTGTCAATGACCAAAAATTAATCTACACCCTTTCAATTCTAGCCCTGATGCCGCCTGTGTTGTTTTCGTTTCGTAAAGTATCCCAAATCACCCACTTAAAAAACAAAACCGTAAAGGATAGCTACGTTTCGTTATTTGACAAAACGAATAAAAAAAAGAGGACCAGACTCAATAGATGCATGAAGTTCTATGACATTTTAACCACAAGGTTAGTGATTTTCTTTAGCACTAAAATCCTCAATAATTATGATATTGAAAATTCAAAAATAGAACCTTCCTTAGTCTATGCAAAAGCATATAACTGTATTAGTGTTATGAACTGGGTGTCCAGTACTTTAGCAATTCTATTTTTGATGTTTTTGAATTTTAAGTTTGAAATAGTTGGAAGCTCAGATTTAGCCAATTTTTGGGCTCAAGAGAAGTTAGAAGCTTTCCTTGGAGGTCTATTAGGCGTTGTAATTTACTTATTCTTTCTTGTCGCTATGCTAGCCCGTTACAACCCTCTTGCAGACATTCGTGACTCTTTTTAAACTTTGTAGTTAAACACTCGTAAAATTGTTATCAAAAAGTCATGTAACAAAGGGGGAGTTATTTTTTACCCCCTTTTAACGCAAACTATGCAAGTCTCAATAGACTTGGTTTAAAGTGTGCTAATACTTCAGATGATAATTAGCGGTAATCTAAAGTCATTGTGCATATTTAGGTTTGACTGGGTGGACCACGTTAACCAAGAGACGATTAGTTATGCTCAACTTTAATCTCTATGTTTTTTCGTCATAACCTGAACTGGTGCTCCAGAAGTAGATTAGAGCAGCTCAATCACTTAAAGCTGTACCATAAAATATGAGGGCCCCTACTATACCGTTCACTCTACAAAGGTGTGATAGAATCGACGCTAGTTGTGACCTGAGGAAGTAGGAAAGCGCCAAATTTAAGCACGACAGTTATAACTAGAAAGGAGGTCTAGGGTGAGCAGCCAGATCCTGAACTTCCATAGGTAGTTCAGGTGCCACCTGTAAAGCCATTTTGTTCTTTTACCCCTTTATGAACTGTTTAACTAAATTCCGTAGATAAACATCATCGGACAGTACTGTTGCCCCCCCATAATGATTCAATGGAGACCACACCGTGATAACTGACTAGATGCGGTCTCCCCTTTTAATATCCGTTACCTTTTATTACCAACATGCTTTCCTAATCTTTTATACTTTGCAGGTTCACAATTGTTGAATTCGTAATAAATTGCGCAAACCTCATTGGAGTCATTAGGCACATATACCCCTCTTATCTGGGGTGCTGTAACGAGATTGCTCGTACTAGGAGTGTAATATTCCCCTTCATCATCCATACCCGTTTGGATATAAACACCTGCTTTCAGTACGTGAGTGTTGAACAAGTTGGAGATGGTCACTGGCTCTAGAAGCTCTATCTGCTTTGCGTTTTTGTTGGAAATATTGTGCTGCGCTCTATCTTGACTAGTTGTTGCACAACCGACAAGACCTACAGTCGCAGCGAACGCTACTAATACTTTCATTTTCAACTCTACTTACTTAGCTAGAATTTGGTGCAGTGATCTGATCATAATTCCTCGATATTAGCAATACTCATACTATGGTTCATTAGGTAATCACTAATGAGCACGACAGAAAGGAAGAAAACGTTAGCAGAACAACGCACCGCCCTGTAGTAAGTTGGCAAAGGAAATAAACAGGTTCATATGGTGCATTCCTATTCGGCCCCCACCCCAAGTGAATACAGTTAGCCGTTCGTTTATCCTCAGTAAAATTAACTCCACTGCTTCTGTGGGATACCGCAACCACTTGTAGTCGTATAGGACCTTTTCCCTTGGTTAAATGGCATTAAAAACTATGCCTTATGTTAAAGCAGATGAGCAACACCAACTAAAAGCCGCTATTGGTTCTGCATGTGAAAACAGCAAATTGTTTAAATATTTATCACAATGTGGCATCCAACTCGCTGACCAATCATCGAACAGATACACCTTAACCTATTCTTTTTATTGGCTAATAATTTACAATACTCTATTTGCAACTTGTTATTCCTATAGGTTCTAAATGAAAAAATTAGCTTTGTTTGCTTCCCTGTCCTTGACTGGTTGTATTAGCCCGGAGCAAGCGATCGAGAGAATTATCAATTCCGAAGATTCTACATTTTTGAGTGATGTATGTTTCGATATTGGTAGTGGATTTAATAGTCACGCATTACAAGATGACTATTTCGATGCGTTGAAAGTGAACGACCCAATAAACTGTGTTCACGAGGGCGTTAAACGAAAGAACCTGACTGAAAAGGATGCCCTTTATCATACAAGAGATGTACTTCAACATGCTTCGAAAAAAGACTTTTTAGCAAAAGGGGACATCCAAAATGTAAGAGTTGAGTTAGAAGCAGTCACAAAAAAAATACAAGAGCGAGAGAGGATTGCTGCGAAAGAAGAACAACGTAGGAAAGAACAAAGTAAACAAGAAAAGCTTAGAAAGGCTCAGCGTCTTAGAGAAATAGCTAAAGAGATGCTCGGTGATTATGCTGATAACGAACAAGGAGCATACATAATGCACTTATCTATCTGCTTAGACGCATCTTTTGCACAAAATTCGAAAATATACAAAAGGTTCTATGAAAATTGGGAACAAGTAACACGACTAATGGATAAAGATACTGCACTTCACTTTGAGTTCAAAGGAAGAGACTATAGAAAACAGCAGATGAGTGACGTCGAGGTAGATCGAGATGACATAAGACTTATACATTGGTACTCATTCGACTGCGAGACGTTTTTATAATTTTCTGGGTCATAAGGTATACCCACTCTACGATGATAAAATACAGGTCGAACACTACCCATTAGGGTGGATTATTCTTTATGAATACTAAAAGCTTGAGGATATCCAACAGCTAGATGGGTATACCTATTCTCACATATAGCTTACCGACCCTTATAGTCTAAGTCGTGCACGATGTGCCTATCCTAAAGCCCTAGTGAGCTCAGAAAAAAGGCCTCAAGGAGCACCACTTGAGGCCTTTTAGAAATGTAAGGTTAAGAAACAATAGAGTAGAAAGAAAAACGACTAATTAAAAGTCAACTACGCCAAGTTTCCGTTACTTGACTCGTCCCCTTCTCTGCTATGTCAGCACTGAGCAAGCATACAAATAAGATGAGCAGCTCTGTAGCTTATTTTCCTTTAAGGATTCCAGCTCCATCGGTTGCTCTACAGACGTATATATCTTCCTTAAGGCCAGTTGCGGACTCGTATTTATTTTTAACGGCTAGTTTTAGAATTTCAACTAAATGCATAGGAACCAGAGCAACAACACAACCACCAAAACCACCGCCAGTCATTCGCACACCACCTTGGTCACCAATCGTATCTTTCACAATTTCAACTAAAGTATCGATTTCTTTAACTGTGATTTCAAAGTCATCACGCATTGACGCATGTGACTCCGCCATAAGTTCGCCCATACGCTTTATGTCATGCGCACGAAGTGCTTGCGCTGCTTTAATGGTGCGGTCATTTTCTGTGATCACGTGGCGAGCTCGCTTCGCGACCATGTAATCTAGCTCAGACACTTTTTCGTCAAACTGCTCAATAGTAACATCACGTAACGCTGCCACACCAAACGTGCGTGCCGCTTCTTCACATTGCTTACGGCGCGTGTTGTATTCGCTGTCTACCAAGCCACGTTTTTTGTTCGAGTTGATTATTACAACCGCTATGCCCTCTGGCATCGGTACCGCTTCAGTTTCTAAACTACGGCAATCCAATAACATTGCGTGGTTTTCACGACCTTTTGCCGAAATCATTTGGTCCATGATACCGCAGTTACAGCCAACGAATTCGTTCTCTGCTTGCTGACCATTTAGGGCTATTTCTGCTTGGCTGATTTCCAGATTAAACAGTACTTTAAACGTTTGTCCTATCACCACTTCCAATGCAGCCGATGAGCTTAAACCTGCTCCTTGCGGAACATTACCACTAACTACAATATCCGCTCCAGTAAATTGGTAACCGCGAGAAAGAAGACTTTTCACCACTCCACGAATATAGTTCGCCCACATTTGGTTAGGTTGGAATACAATCTCTTGACTGATATCGAACTCATCAATTGCATTGCCATAATCCACGGATACCACACGTACTAGAGTGTCTTCACGTTTTGCCGCAGCTGCAATCGTTTGGTAATTGATTGCGCATGGCAGCACAAAGCCATCGTTGTAGTCAGTATGCTCACCAATGAGATTTACACGGCCAGGAGCTTGAATAATATGACTCGGTGCATAGCCCAGAAATTCTTCAAAAGAGCTTTCAACATTTTGGATTAAATCAGACATAGGTGGCTTTCTCTTAAGATATAAATTTGGTGTTGGGGAAGTACTTTGAGCCTCATGTTTCATCGCAAGGCGGTACTCCCCATTTTGTTCGTTATCAATGGTTCTCGAGAGTTTATGACTCTTTATAATGCACATCACTTAAGTCGCGTAAACGTTGTGCAGCCTGTTCCGCTGTTAGGTCTCGTTGACTTTCTGCGAGCATTTCATACCCCACCATGAACTTGCGAACCGTAGCACTGCGAAGTAGTGGTGGGTAGAACAGCGCATGTAATTGCCAATGGTCGATATCGGTGTCTTCTTCAAAGAATGGCGCATAGTGCCAACCCATCGAGTAAGGGAAAGAACATTGGAATAAATTGTCGTAACGACTCGTCAGCTTTTTGATAGCAACGGCAAGGTCATCACGTTGCTCATCAGTTAGCTCACTCATGCGGCGTATGTGTACTTTCGGAAGAAGCATGGTTTCGAACGGCCATGCAGCCCAGTACGGTACAACAGCAATCCAATATTCAGTTTCAACCACTGTACGCGAACCGTCTTTGAGTTCAGCTTGCACGTAATCAATCAGCAAGTTACTGCCATGCTCTTGATAGTACGTTTTTAAGTTTCGCTCTTTGCGCTCAATTTCGTTTGGTAAGAAACTATTTGCCCAGATTTGGCCGTGCGGGTGAGGTTGAGAGCACCCCATCGTTTCACCTTTATTTTCGAATGCTTGAACCCAAATGTAGTCTTTGCCTAACTCTTCGATTTGATCATTCCATGTATCAATCACGCCGCGAATTTTATCAACTGGCAATTCCGGTAAGGTTTTGCTGTGATCAGGCGAGAAACAGATGACGCGGCTCAAACCACGCACACCCTGAGATTTGAAGAGCGGATTATCTGACTTAGGTGCATCTGGTGAGTCCACCATCAATGCTGCAAAATCATTTTGGAATACGTATGTACCTTGGTAATCTGGGTTAACATCCCCTGAAATACGCGCATTAGTTGGACAAAGGAAGCACTTCTCATCGTAGCTTGGTTGTTCGTTAATATCTGGTTTCTCATCAGCCCCACTCCAAGGACGTTTAGCACGATGAGGAGAGACCAAAACCCACTGCCCGGTTAATGGGTTGTAACGACGATGGGGATGTTCTACTGGGTTGAATTCAACATTTGACATATTACTTGCTCATCTTTTTTAGTCTGTCTTCGATTTGGCACACACCAAACTCATCAATTTGTTTATAAGAAGTTTCGAGTACATTAATACCCGTCAGGATTACTCGATTGCCAATTCCACGTATCTGCCGTCATTTCAGCAATGCTGCGGGTAGCTTTCCAACCGAGCTCTCTTTGTGCTTTTGTAGTACTGGCCCAACATTCTGCAATATCTCCAGGGCGCCGAGGACAAATCTCGTAAGGGATTGGATGACCACATGCGGTTGAGAACGCTTCGACCATTTCAAGCACGCTCGAACCTTTGCCCGTGCCTAAGTTGTACACATGCAAGCCGGCTTTTTCGCCGACCGATTTCAGGGCAGCGATATGGCCTTCAGCCAAATCCATTACGTGGATGTAGTCACGCACACCAGTACCATCCGGTGTGGAATAGTCGCTACCGAATACCGACAATTTTTCGCGACGACCAACCGCGACTTGAGCGATGAACGGCATCAAGTTGTTTGGAATCCCCTGTGGATCTTCGCCCATGGTGCCCGACGGGTGTGCGCCAACGGGGTTGAAGTAACGTAACAAAGTCACACTCCAATCCTGTTCAGCTTGAAACAGGTCACTCAAACACTCTTCCACCATGTATTTACTGCGACCATAAGGGTTAGTGGTTCCACCTGTTGGTGACTCTTCCGTAATAGGCACAACTTTAGGATCACCATAAACCGTTGCAGATGAGCTAAATACAATGCTTTTTACACCCGCTTTGCGCATACTGCGCACCAACACCAATGAACCATTAACGTTATTATCGTAATACTCCAATGGTTTTAAAACGGATTCTCCAACGGCTTTTAGACCAGCAAAATGAATCACAGCTTGAATATCATGTTTGTTAAATACTGAGTCTAAAAAGGCTTCATCTCGAATGTCGCCTTGATAGAAAACGGGTTGCTGCCCTGTTAGTAGCTTTATACGATTTAATACCTCTATTTTGGAATTACATAGGTTGTCTACGATGATTGGTTCCATACCAGCTTCAATCATCTGCACACATGTGTGACTACCGATATACCCCATTCCGCCTGTGACAAGAACTGCCATAAATACTTTTCCACCTTTCAACGTAAAAATCTCTAGATCAGGTATACCCGCATCATGCGCAATATTCGGGCATACCGATCTATCTACTTGCTGTCCGTCTTTAATGATTAAATAATTAGTATGGCTTGATTACGGCATGTACATATCATTAAGCTTGGTTACCTGTTTGCTTTTCCTACGTTTCAATAAATAGTTAAAGGTCACACCAAGCATTAAGATAACACCGCAAAAACCATACACTTGCATGACCGTTGGGTCGTTTGAAACAAAACCTACATCCGAAAACATCACATACGCTCCTAACACCATATAGAGAATGACCGCGGACGCTTCAAAGCGGAAAGACCATGGAGTCACATCAATGCTTTCATTAACTGGCATCACATAATCCGTATCACGTGGCATAAAATGACCAATCGCAAACATCAGTAAAGTACAAACTACAAATAAAATCGCTAATTGATGTAAGAAGTGGATTGGGGTGTCAAAGATCAATTGCATCGCAGCATAGGAGCTCACAAATATCGTTAGTGCAACTTTGGCTGCAATAGCTGGTACACGTTTTGAAATGTAACCAACGAACACGATGGTGAAGATAGGCACACTGAAAAAGCCAGCAACCATTTGTAAATATTGGAATAAACCTTCTGGTGCATATAGGATAAACGGTGCAATACAAACAGAGATAATGGCAATGATGACTCCAAATAGGCGCCCCTTACCGACTAACTCTTCATCGGACTTATCTTTACCAAATAATGGCTTATAAACGTTCAATGCAAATAGTGTCGTAGAACTGTTTAACACACCATTAAACGTACTTAATATGGCACCAAACATAACCGCAACAAAGAAGCCAACAAGAGGCTTGGGTAACACTTCATTCACTAAGCGCGTATACATTGTGTCGGGATTACCGGCATCAGAGCCAAACATGTGGAAGGCAATAATGCCGGGAATGATAAGGAATAATGGAGAGATAACCTTAATTGCACCTGCGAGAATGACACCCTTTTGACCTTCTTTCAGGTTCTTTGCGCCAAGCGCACGCTGAATGATGGATTGGTCGGTGCCCCAATAGTACAAGTTCACCAATAATAGGCCCGTGAACAGAGTAGAAAATGGCAGTGGATCCGTTTCTTTACCTACGGATTGAAGCTTCTCTGGTGCGGCAGTGAGCAACACGTCCAAACCTTCTATAAAGTTACCGCCGCCTAATGCCATCAGGCCAAATACAGGGATCATTAGGCCACCAAGAATCAATCCTACACCATTGATAGTATCGGCAATAACGACAGCTTTTAGACCACCATAAATAGCGTAAAAGAAGCCTAACAAACCTATCGTGGCAGAGATCAGTGCGATGGAGCTAAATTCGGAAATACCCAATAAACCTTGTACATCGAAGATTTCGCCTAGTACCACTGCGCCAGCGTAAAGAGTAGTAGGAAGAATGTTGATGACGTATTGACACAAGAACAACAAAGTAACGAACTTCTTCACCGACATGTCGTAACGGCTTTCTAAGAAATCTGGAATGGTGGTGATACCTTGCTTGAGGTAACGCGGTACAAGCAACAGCGCAATGATAACCAGAGTAACGCCAGAGGCAACTTCCCACCCCATCACACTCATATTGTGAGTGTAGGCTTGAGCACTCATACCGACAAAACTGGTTGCACTCAAGTTGGTAAGAATTAGCGAGCTGGCAATCAGTCCGCCCGTCAAACTTCGTCCTCCAAGGAAGAAACCATCTTGAGACGTGTGTTTATCATTTTTAACTTTGCTGTAAGTGAACACCACAACAAAGCCCGTAAACAGCAAAAACGAAAGTAATACTGTAATAGACATTTTGTTTCCTTAACAAGTTAAGCAATTCAACTTGCTTGTTGGTTGTAGGGTGCCCCTCTAGCGAGTATAGGAGTGTTTTATCAGGAACAACGTAAGTTGAAACTGGTCGCTAGAGGAGACAGATAGAGATTTAACGTTTTTTGAGGTGAACAATAAGCGCTGATTCGGGATCGAGGATCGGAAGCGTCACCCCAATTTCTTTCAAGTTATCACCACTTAGCGTCAGGGTTTTGTCTAGCCATTTCGGACGTTGTTTCATCAATTGAAAGCTGGTCTGTGGCATTTCCACAATCTTGATTTCGTAACTGGCTTTTTCATCTGCGCAACTCACTCGAAGTGGAGATGGTAGCGCGTAATTTGGCATGGTCAGTTGGCAGACCGTAATCAGCATTTCTTTCCCGTTTTCAACACCATAGATGTTCTGGCTATGATCTGCAGGGTCAATACGGAAAGCACGCCCAGAGTGAAGCAAGTCGCGATACTGTTTGTGCAATTGAATATAATGGGCGAAGGCTTGTTTTTCTTCAGCGCTCTGTTTTACTGGATCGAGTTCAACGCCCATGTGACCACTTAACGCCGTCACTCCACGCATATTGATGGCATGACGACGATTAGTTGAATGACATTCCGCAGGGCCAATGTGCGCACCCATTACTTCAGGCGGAAAGAAATAGCTCATACCACGTTGAATAGCTTGGCGTTCGAGCGCATCATTACAATCAGAAGCCCAGAAGCGATGAGTGCGTTTAAGGATTTCAAAATCAATACGACCACCACCTGAAGAGCAAGACTCTATCTCGACTTCAGGGTGTGCCGCATAAAGTTCATCTAACAGACGATAAAGCGCTTTCGTTTGACCATGTACAGCTGGCTTACCTTGATGACCTGGCTGCACCAGCTCACGGTTCATGTCCCACTTTAGGTACCCAATGTTGTATCGAGTCAGTAAATCATTCAAACGATCAAACAGGTAGTTGAAGCAATCTTTGTTTTGCAAATCCAACACGTATTGCCAACGACCTGAAGGCTGGTGGTAGCCTTGCAGACTCAACACCCAATCGGGGTGTTGGCGATATAGGTTTGAGTCTTGGCTGACCATCTCGGGTTCAACCCAAAGACCAAATTCCATACCTTTGTTGTTTACGTGCTCAATCACTGGTTCAAGACCATTTGGGTACTTCGTTTCATCCAAATACCAGTCACCAAGCGCGGCACGTTCGCCATCACGACCAATGAACCAACCATCATCAATAATGAAGCGCTCGACCCCCATCTCAGCGGCTTCGGATGCCATCTGCATGATGTACTCAGGGTTGTGATCAAAATAGATACCTTCCCATGTGTTTAAGTGAACTGGGCGGGGTTTATTGCTTGGAAACTGGATGATATTGGCGCGAACAAACTCATGGAATCGTTGGGAAATACCGTTCAAACCCGAGTTGCTGTATGTTGCGTAAAGCCACGGGGATTGGTATGTCTCACCACTTTTTAAACGCTTTTCACCAGAGAGTAACAACTCGCCGGCTTGAACAAAGCGGCGACCATCACTACGAACATCAGCGCGCAGTTGATGATTACCACTCCAACCAAGATGAAAGCCCCATACGTGACCCAATTGCTCACCAAAGCCATTCGTGCCTGCGAATAGACCAGGGAAATTTTCATGAGAGGTTCGGCCACGGCGGTTTTCTTGCATAAAGCCACCATGTTCAAAGCGCAAACGTTGAGTCTGAAATTCATGACACCAACGTCCGTGAAATGCCATTAGTTCGTTTGCATGGTTAGGCAGCGGTAGAGTGGAAGAAAGCTTATCTAAACAATACTCGCTTGATGCGATGTTCTTTATTGAGATGCGTTTTTGCACCACGTCGCTATTGAAGTCAAGGTGCAGCTCAATGACCAACTCAAGCCCAGCGATGTCGTCTTGAAGTACAAATGTTGCACTACCATCATTTTGCTCAATGGATTTGGTTGTGAATACGGGCGCCCAATTATCACCATTTCGGTGTCCTTCAATACCAGGCGCATTAAAGTGACCACTACCAAGCTCTGGGCATAGTGATAACGGCACGTCGACATCAAGGCGAGCCTGAGAGATAGGACGCTCGGTCGAGAGGATTAAATCAGGGTCAATCTGAGCTATTTTCGCTCCCCAATGAAGGATTTCAGGAACACGATCTACTTTAATGATCATGCTGTGATTCTTAGATTTTAAGTGAACAAATTTTTGCATACCGCTTCTCTGTTTTCGCAAACATTCAATCTATAAATAATGATGCGCTTATTCAGCTCTATTGCGACAAAAAAGCCTAATTAGTGTGATTAAGATCATCTTATCAGAGTGGTTTTTGTGTGGCCGATCTTATGTTTTCGGAAACATTTATTCATGTTTTTACGACATCGTTCACGAAGACATTTAAATGAATATGGTAGTATGAATAGCAAATCTGGATAGGAGAATGCAGTGGCAGTCACGTTTAAAGATGTTGCGCGGTTAGCTGGGGTCTCAACTCAAACCGTATCCCGCGTAACCAATGGCGCAGATAACGTCGCGGAAGCAACGCGAAAACGCGTCAACGATGCGATAAAAAAGCTTGGCTATGTACCAAACAAAGGTGCACAAATGCTGAGTCGAGCTAAGTCTCGGATCATCGGTATTGTTTCCTTGGATATCTCTCTGCACGGTGTGGCTCTGATTGCCAACGGAATTCGTAACCAAGCGCATGAGATGGGCTACGGGACAGCGTTAACCGTGCTAGCAAACAACTCTATTGATGAATTTCGCGATGCGATTCGAGAGCTTATTGCACAACAAGTCGATGCTATTATTATCAACGCCCCCGTAAATCAAGACATCGCACAGTGTCTGATTGAGCAGTTCAGTCAACTAACATTGGTATTCATTGATGTTCCTGAAGGGACCCCTGTCAATCATGTTAGGTGTGATCATCATACAGGAGCGAATTTGGCGGTATTACATTTAATTGAACAAAAACGCGATTCCTTCGTGTGTATTTCAGGCCCATCTGAATCGACCGCCTCTAAAATTCGTTACGACGCGTGGCAAACACAGCTACAAAAACATGGAGCCAAAGAAATTGCTTGTTACGAAGGTGATTGGCAAGCAGCCAGTGGCCACAGAGCGATTAAAGACCTTGTTCTAAAAGGTATAGACTTTGATGCGGTATTGGTCGCCAATGATCAAATGGCACTCGGTGTTTTATGCGCTCTGTCTGAAGCTGGCATCAATGTGCCAAAGGCGGTTTCTGTCATTGGGTTTGATGGTATTCAGGACAGTCAATATTTCTCACCGCCTTTAACCACGATCAAACAGGACTTCGATAGGTTGGGCCGTAAAGCCGTTAAATTAATGCTCAACCAAATGGATAAACCAGGGGAAATAATCTCTGAGGTACTGCCTGTCAATTTAGTCATCAGACAAAGTACAAGTGAAAAAACAGATTCTTCATATAGTAAGCAAGAGGTGCTCGCTTGCCTTGAAAATATTCGTCGCCTACTGCCGTAACTAGAATTTTACGGAATGCTGTTAACAGTATTGTTTATGTTAAGCCGAGGGTTTGGCGAATGTGCTAATAGCTGAACGATCAATAAAAGTGGCAGACATGCCTTTCCGAGGTTGAATTTCAAAAGCGTTAAGAGCCAACGTTCAGGCTCTTGTAGGGCTGGCAACTGGATTCATTCTAATGAGGTAATTGAGTCATAGAGCGATCGCTTTTTCCTTGCATCGACGTCGTAGTAAAAATTTCTTACCTTATGCGGGAATTTCTCGTTATCGTACTGTAGCGACTAATAAGAATATGCATCAGGCCTAAAAACATTTGTCAAACTTGTGTTCTGTGAGATCATGACCATATCTCCCTTTAACATGGAACCAGATATGTACTCAAAACTGTATGAACAGTTAAAAGAGCGCTCAAAAAACTGCACCTTAGAAGAAGAATTACGTATAGCATGGGCCACCGCTTTCAACTCTGTTGGAATAGAGTTTCATGCAGAACGGGATAAGAATGACCTTGTTAGAAATCAGGTAATCATAGAACTCAAAAATAAAGGGAAGTTCAAGGGGAGAACCAGCTCTCCTGATTTTAAAAACGCCGTTTATGATCGACTCGACAAGTACATTAAACGAAGAGCAAAAGCTGAGGGCCTGAACCAAGAGGAATATACAGGTATTGCAACAGATGGTGAGCATGTGGTGTTCTGTTTCGTGAAAGATAACAAGATTACTCATCAGGATTTAATGCCCCTATCTGAAGTATCAGTAACGAAAGTCCTAAAAGCTCTCCAAAGCAACAAACGTAGAGCACTTACCAAGCAGAACTTGATTGAGGACTTCGGCCATACTTCCTCAGCTGGTCGACGGCTAATGACAGCCCTATCTAAAGAACTATCACTGCACTTCAATGACCAGAAAAACAATAAGATCAAAATGCTATTCAAAGAATGGCAGGCTCTGTTTGGTCAAGTTTCAGGTCTCACTGCTGAGCAGGTAAAAAAAATATCTAAACAAATTGGATTTTCAACACCAGAAATGGCTGATGAGAGCGTATCTGGCTCACTATTCATAATCCATACATACAACGCCCTAGTGATGAAATTACTAGGTGCTGAACTTGTCTCATACTTAAATCTAACTCAGTACAAAGACTTCTGCGGTAATTTAGCATCTTTGCCAGATGAAGAAATGCTAAAAACAATAGAAACAGATATCGAAAGAAGCCAGCTCTTCGAAGCTGTTGGAATTAAAGGTTTTGTTGAAGAAGCTATCTTCTCTTGGTACTTAGATGCAACTGATTACGTTGATAGAAAAGAAATTATAGCCTCTTTGAAAGAGGCTCTAGTGCAGATGTCTTTGTACCGTTTCGATGACTTAACATCTGCACGTTCTAAAGACGTCTTAAAAGGATTTTACCAAGCACTTGTTCCTGATGTTCTGAGGAAAAGCCTTGGGGAGTTTTACACTCCAGACTGGCTTGTTACTGACACTCTTCAAAGAGCAACAACAGATTCTTGGCTTAACAAGAGAGTACTAGACCCTACGTGCGGTTCTGGCTCTTTCTTACTTCAGGTTATCGGCATGAAAAGGGAGGAGGCAAAGGCTGCTGGTTTAAATGCTGAAGAAACAGTAGAGCTTATCCTTCAAACCGTTTGGGGATTTGATTTAAACCCACTTGCTGTACAGGCTGCACGAGTTAACTTTCTTATCGCTATCTCTGACCTCGTTGTCCAGTGCAAAGCAATGGAAGTTGAATTGCCGATCCTTTTGGCAGATAGCGTTTATGCTCCAGCGAAGAGCCCAAAAGGTAATGAAAAAATCGTTGAATACCGAATAGGTAGCACTACAGCTAACCTATTGATAACCATACCATCCGAGCTAGCATTTGATCGGCTCAAACTTGATTCTGTTTTCTCAATCATGGGTGAGTGCGTAGATAATGATGAAGAGTTCAATAGCGTTGAATCTATACTTGTCAGAAGGAAGACCCTATCAAAAGAACAAGCCGATGATTGGAGACAGCCATTAAAAGCGACATACAACAGGGTGTTAGACCTTCATAGAAAGAATTGGAATGGCATCTGGTTTAGAGTTATTCGAAACTTTTTCTGGTCTGCAACTGCTGGACAGTTTGATCTTATTATTGGTAACCCACCTTGGGTTCGTTGGTCAGCATTACCAATTGACTATCGCGAGAAAGTAAAATCAACTTGTGAAGATTATGAAATATTCTCAGAGACGAAGTTTCATGGTGGTAATGAGCTAGATATTTCAGGAATGATTACCTATACCGCTTCAGATAAATGGCTAAAGTTTGGTGGTAGACTCGTTTTTGTTATCACTCAAACGCACTTCCAATCTCCTTCCTCACAAGGGTTTAGGAGCTTTAAGATTCATGATAAAGCATACTTGCGTCCTATTTTTGTAGAAGACTTGAAGAGCTTGAAGCCATTCCCTGACGCTGCAAACAAAACTGTTATTGTAGGGTTTGAGAAAGAACAAGAGCAAACGTACCCTTACCCTGTTCCATACTTTGTTTGGCAAGCCAAAAAGGGCTTCAAGAAAGCTCTCAACGAACACTGGTCTGCCGATGAAGTACTTCAGGGAATAGAGCGTCATGAAATGGAAGCCAACCCCGTCGATGATTTTCGCTCACCTTGGGCTGTTATGGGGGTAGGCGAATTTGCTCAAACTCAGAACATCCGTGGTAAATCAGAGTGGATTAGCGGTAGAAAAGGTGTGACAGCTGACCTCAACGGAATCTATATGGTAGAAATACATGATGTAGACCCTAAGCGAAACCTAGTCCAAATCAAAACTAGGCCAGACGCTGGCAAAAAAGATCTTGGTCCAGCTAAGTCATTTTGGATTGAACCAGATTTGCTTTACCCAATGGTCAAAGGTGCTGCTGATTTTTCAGAATATAAGTTTGCCCCAAAGCATAGTCTCTATCACTTGGTTCCAAATACTGGCATTACCAAACAATTTCTTTTAGATGCTGAGAACCACCTAGAAAATGACCTACGCAAAACATACGAATATTTGAAGGCTTATGAGGAGTTACTTTTAGACCGCTCAACCTACAAGGCACGGTTGAGTAAATATGCCTTCTATCACATTTACAATGTAGGTGCTTACTCATTTTCCCCTTATAAAGTAATGTGGGCAGAGCAAAGCGGAACGTTCAAGGCGGCGGTTTGTTCTAGCAATGAAGTGCCTTTGATTGGAGAACGTCCGTATGTTCCTGATCATAAGGTTTACTTCGTTGATTGTGAATCAAAAGAAGTCGCACATTACATTTGTGGATTGCTGAACTGTAATTTAGTAAAAAACTACATCGAAAGCCACACAATTAGCATTCAGGTCAGTAACATATTCAAACATTTGGAATTACCGAGGTTCAACGACTTATGCAAATATTCAACTAGGCTCGCTGTACTGTCTGAACTGTTACATACTACCGAAGATACCGAAGCTTTCGAAGAAATGCTCATAGAATCGAACCGTTTGGCAATGACCATTTTGAGCCGATAATATTAGAGGCGTGGGGAGGAACACTCGTTTTCTTTACTCACAGTAAACAAGAAACCCGTCCTGATATAGGCTGACACTTTTAGTTAAAACGCTCAATGAACTTCATCGGGCGCTTTGTATTTTAGGCCGGTGTGTGGTCTCTGTTCACTATAGGGCCTCACCGAATAAGTAAATGGTTACTTATTCGGTGAGGCTTAGTTAGCAAATACTGCACCTTTAAGATGCCATTGACTCTCTCAGCTAGAGCGTTTTGATAACAGTAGTATCCAGCAGTCATTGAACATGTCACATGATATTTTCTGTATTCTGACTGAACCAAAATCCCACTAAAGTGGACATCAATGATAAATTAGCAAAAGGCAAGGTTTTCACACCTTACTTATACTGCATACCACCCATCAGCTAACACTTCAGCTTGATCGAGAACTAGCTTAATCGCCTCTTCAGCCGCATCAGGCGGATATTTCCAACGACGCAGCAAACGACGTACAAGATTACGCATCCGTGCACGCACGCTTTCTCGTTTCTGCCAGTCTACCGTAGCAGACTTACGTAGTTGGTGAGTAAGCTCAATAGCTAGTTGGCGCAGGTTATCGTCACCTAGGGTACGAACAGAAGCTTCGTTGGTGATTAATGCACGGTAAAACGCTATTTCATCAGTAGATAGGTTGAGCTTGTCCATCATTTCAGCGTCTGCCTGCATTTCTTTAGCCCATTGGATAAGCTCTTCAATGACCTGCGCGGTTTCAATGTTGCGATTATGGTATTTCTGCAAAGTCGACATAATCCGGTCGGAGTATTTCTTCTCCTGCACTACGTCATTTTTCATCCGAGCTTTGACTTCATCACGCAGAAGCTTCTCAAGCAGTTCAACGGCAAGGTTTTTCTCTTTCATGTTCTTCACGTCTTCTAAGAACTCTTCAGAGAGCAAACCAATATTGGGCTTATCTAAGCCAACGGTTTTGAAGATGTCATCGACTCCATCTGCCACAATTGCATTGTTGAGGATCTGGCGCAAAGCAGAATTGCGTAGTTCGTCGCTGCGTTTGGTATCAACTGTAGAGTGTTTTAAGAAGGCGGTTTTAATGGCACCGTAAAAGGCAATTTCGTTCTTATAACCATCAACCTCATCCAAAGTATTACACAGAGAAAAGGCTTTCATCAACGCAGCCATGACATCAAGAAAACGTCGTTTACCATCACGAACTTCTACACCTTTGCTATTGCGGTGTGAGAGACCAGAGATATGGTTCACTGCTCCCGGAAGCAATTGCAGCGGTTTGGTTTCAAAATCTGGGCGATAGTTGAAGACGTCACCATCAACGGGCGTAGCAAACATACCGCGAATCACATCGACTTTTTCCATGAAGACCGCAAACGCTTCAGCGGTGTCAACGGTTGGCTTGCCTTTACCCTGACTGTTGGTATAGGTCTTCAGTGCGTTTTTAAGTTCATTGGCAATACCAATATAGTCAACAACCAAACCTCCTGGCTTATCCTTAAACACACGATTCACACGCGCTATCGCCTGCATCAGGTTATGACCTTTCATTGGCTTGTCGATATACATGGTATGACAGCAAGGTGCATCAAAACCTGTTAACCACATATCTCGCACAATCACCAGTTGTAATTCGTCATCGGTATCTTTGTAGCGTTTCTCGAACAGCTTCTTGGTCTTCTTATCATGGATATGAGGCTGCATTTTTTCTTTATCAGCGGCGCTGCCTGTCATAACAATTTTGATCGCGCCTTTGTTTGGATCATCGCTATGCCATTCGGGTTTGATAGCCACAATGGCATCGTATAAATCCACACAAATCTCGCGACTCATGGCAACGATCATTGCCTTGCCCGGAAAGGTTTCACATCGAGTGGTAAAATGCTCGACCAAATCATGGGCAACTTGTTCGATTCGTGGCTTTGCACCAACCAGTTTCTCAAGTGCTGACCATTGTGATTTTATTTTCTCCCGACTATCCGTTTCTTCGTCTTCGCCAATTTCCTCTTCGACCTGATCGTTAAGCGCTTCGATTTCATCTTGATTAATATCGAGCTTGGCTAAGCGGGATTCGTAGTAAATCGGCACTGTCGCGCCATCATCGACCGCGTCTTGAATATCGTAGATAGAAACATAATCACCAAAGACACCGCGAGTGTCTTTATCATCCATTGATATCGGTGTACCTGTAAAACCAATAAAAGCGGCATTTGGCAGCGCGTCACGCATGTATTTGGAGTAACCATAAACATAGCGCTGATCAATCACATTGCCATGCTCGTCTTTGACATCAACAAGGCGAGCTTTATTGCCATACTGGCTGCGGTGAGCCTCATCGGAAACTACCACGATATTCGAGCGTTCAGAAAGAATAGGATGTACCATTTCCTCGTCGAGTAAGGCAAACTTTTGTACGGTTGTGAAGATGATGCCACCGGACTGACGATTAAGAAGTAAATCGCGTAATGAATCACGATCTTCAGCCTGTTGAGGGATTTGCTTCAACGTTTCCTGCGCCATCGTAAAGGTGTTAAATAGCTGGCCATCTAGGTCATTACGGTCGGTAACCACTACTAAGGTTGGGTTATTCATTTCTGGTTGTTGCAGCAATTTACTTGCGTAACAGACCATCGAAATGCTTTTCCCGCTGCCTTGGGTATGCCAAACCACGCCAGCTTTTTTGCTTCCGGGCACCACCGTATTGGCATAGTTTGCCCGTAGCTCAGTGACTTGATCAGACGTTGTGGCTGCGATAACAGTCGCTTTCACCGCAGCACGCACGGCATGGAATTGGTGATAACCTGCGATTTTTTTGATGATCTTGTCGCTATCACTTTCGAACAATACGAAGTAGCGAATGTAATCGAGCAGCAATTCTGGCTTAAAGAAGCCACGCACCATGGTCTCTAATTGGAATTCGAGTAGTGGCTTGTCGTCTTCACTCTCTATCGTCTTCCATGGCAAGAAACGCTCTTTGTTCGCGGTAAGAGAACCGACTCGCGCCGTCCAACCATCAGAAATGACCAACGCCTCGTTGAACACAAAGAGGTCGGCGATCTCTTCTTTATAAGTTTGGATTTGATTGTAAGCATTCCAAATATCGGCGTGATCATCGGCTGGATTTTTCAGCTCAATGACCGCCATTGGCAAGCCATTGATAAAGATAATCACATCTGGTCTACGATTGACTTTGGTGCCTGTGATGGTGAACTGATTGACCACTAAGAATTCGTTATTCTCGCGGTTCTCAAAATCAATTAATCGAACATGAGTATGCTTGGTCACCCACTGTTCTTGCTCCATTACCGAGTATTCAACAGGCACACCTTCGATTAAATATTGGTGAAAAGCCTTGTTATTTTTGATCAGGATTGGCGTTTGCGGCGTGGCAACGGTTTTCGCCACTTCGATTAAGGTGTCACTCGGTACAGTCGGGTTCAACGTTTCCAGTGCCGACACTAAACGTGCTTGTAGCGTGACCTGCTGATAGTTTTCACGCTCGGGTGTGTCACCATCCGGTGCGATGTCATAGCCATTTTGGTATTGGTAGCCTAGCTCTTTAAACCAATCGAGGCACTGTTGTTCTAGTTGCTCTTCAGTAATCATTAAGCCTTTATCCTTATTATTTATTCCATGCGCTCTTAATCAACCGTCCGGTTTGGTTATAAATACCAACCTGCTCAATATAATGGTGGAAATCCCTATTTTCAGAGACGATTCGGTTTGCAGATTGCCAATCCACGTTGACTCTCTCTTGAGCTGGAATGAGTATTTGGCTATCAAACAAAGATTCAGTATCCAGAATCAGCACACCAATCCCGTGCAAGCTCGACAACATTTGCAGCTCACCTTCAACGTCGCTATTTAAGCCTGTAGCAACAAGGTAGCCGAAATTGGCCCAACTCGAATTCGATACGGCTTGGAAAAAGTATTTTCGTACATTGCCTTTGGTAAGATGTTTCTTCACTTCAAAAGACCAAAGTCGAACCGAGCTGTGATTCCCACTGCGTACACAGCTTCTCACAATTTCATCCCAACCTTGGTCGAGCGGCTCTAGCGCCACCACATCAGGATGTAACCAGTGATTGCCACCGTTGCCATGAGAGTTTTTAGATTTACGCTCGTCAATGCGCTGACAGTAAAGACCCAAATCCTTGCTGAGGTACTCAATCAACATTGGGTAGAGATCGTGCTCGCTTAAGCTTTGCGGCACGAGAGGCGTATCGATGTCTGATTCATCTGCATCGCTAAGATCATCTTCCTGATGAGTAGGTGTAGGCTTCTGCTCCCAGTAGTAAACCCGAGGCCTTGGTTTGTCACGAGTAGCGACATTAGGACAAACGATTTTCGCTCTTTCAGTGCGTTCCCCACCAATTTCTGCTGCGAGCTGGGCAATCAGCTTTTCTTCGGTGTTGTATCGGGGGTTTTCTTGTTTCTCAGCGATTTCTTCTGGATATCGAAGCACAAATTCTTTGGCTAAATCCCGAGCAGTAAACTTCTTGTCGGGGTTCGCCTTGAGCGTTTCGATAATCATTTCTACTCGGGTTGCCATTATTCGACCTCGGCTAATTCTTGAGCCTGTCCTAACTCGATTTCGCCGGAAAGCAATTTAGGAAGCAGCGTGTCTCGTAGAGTTGAAAGCTCGATATTTTGACGAACGTTAGCCTCTATCTTTTGCAAGAGAGGCGCAATCAAAGCATCAAACTTATCCGCTAGTTCAACACCACCAAAAGCTAACGAGTAAGTATCAAAAGTCTTTGTTGTAATCGTATCGAATACAGCTCCGTGAGTGTTCTGCTGGAGCGTACTTACAGCTTGCTTCAAGTTGAAGTAGTTGTAGTAATCTCCGACCTCTTTACCGCGAATTCCATAGCATGATTGGTTCATGCACATATCAGTACCGACAAGGGCTAGCTTACCGACTGTGCCGCGAGCTGTGATAATTGTTGTTCCTTTTGGAAGTAACTTAGTCGAGGATTTATTTAGACCAAGTTCGGTAATCTTTTCATCGGTATCAACAACAAATACATTGCTACCTGATGGCACATCTTTAACTGAGAACCAAGGTATATCTCCACCCCAATAGGTTTCTTCTGAACGTTTAGGAGTACCGCCACCTGTTAACTTAATCAATTCAGATAGTGAACTGACTTCCCAACCTTCAGGAATCAAACCCAACTCAGACTCAACTAGCTTTTCGGGGAATAGCGAGGCAGTGGCTTCATCCATACCCTCAGGTTGCTCACCATTCATCTTAGCTTTTACTGGATCGAAATCGACAAACCATGACTTGAAGATGGCTTGCGCCATTTGTTCTAGGGTTTGGTTGGTAGCTTTATTTAGCTGCAACTTACGATCGATGGCGAGTAAAAAATTACCTATTGCTTGTTGATGTTCTCGATTCTCGACAAATGAGACTTCCATTTCTTTGATTGAATCACGAGAAAGTTCCGTTTGACCAGTTGTTCCCGTGGCAAAGCTTTCAATCAAACGTTGCTTTGACTTCATCAAATAACCAAAAAATAATGGATCAATTACGTCCTTGTCTGGTCTTACAATAGTTACATGAGTATCTACCGTAAGATTAGCTTCATTACCTAAAAATTGACCTACACGCCCTAATGTTCCAACGCCTGTCGAATTTACAAGTACATCATATTTTTGCACTAATTTTTCTGTAGGCACCTTTCTCTTAGATAGATCATTTAAACGGGCGAGTTCGAGATTAACTTGATAATCTCGAATACACTTTTGATTAACTACAATAGCCGCCCCATCGATGATATCTGTATACTTAGGGGCAATACCTCTCGAAACATAAGTTGTTAGCTCATCAGTTTTAAAGCGCATAACCCAACCCCGCTAGGTTCTTCTTGATCTCAGCTTCTAGCGTTGCTGACTCAGCAAACTGCTCGCTCAACTTAGCGGTTAGCGTTGCCATTTTCTCACTAAATGGGATGCCATCGTCTAGCTCTTCAGTCGCACCAACATAACGCCCCGGAGTCAGTACAAAATCATTCTTGGTGATTTCTTCAAGTGTTGCTGATTTACAGAAACCAGCTTGGTCTTCATACGCTACGCCATTAACTTCTTCACCTGTTTTCCAAGCGTGGTAAAGGTCAGCGACTTTCTGAATATCATCTTGGGTAAAATCGCGCAGTACACGATCTTTCATGTAACCAAGGTTTCGCGCATCAATAAACAACACTTCACCTTTGCGATCACGCAGCTTACGACCTGATTTATCAGTACGTGCTTTCTTGTTTTTGGTTAAGAACCAGATACAAGCAGGGATCTGAGTGTTGGTAAACAGTTGTCCCGGAAGCGCAACCATGCATTCCACCAAATCGTTCTCGACCAGCGCAGCACGAATTTCGCCTTCGTTATTGGTGTTTGAACTCATCGAGCCATTGGCTAGTAGCAAGGCTTGAGAACCATCCGGCGCAAGGTGGTAAAGCATGTGCTGCATCCAAGCAAAGTTAGCGTTACCTGAAGGAGGTGTACCATATACCCAGCGCGGATCGTTGTCATCGACACCTGTATTCCACTCTTTCATGTTGAAAGGTGGGTTAGCCATGATGAAATCGGCACGTAAATCAGGGTGTTGGTCATTGGTATAGGTACTGGCTGGCTCCTTACCAAAATCGTAATCCAAGCCACGGATTGCCATGTTCATCGCAGCAAGCTGCCATGTTGTGTAGTTGTATTCCTGACCGTAAATCGAGATTCTTTGTTTTTGCGTAAGCGGGTCAATCTCTTTTTGGTTAGCGCGGCGCTCAATGAACTTTTCAGATTGCACAAAGAAGCCGCCGGAACCCATTGCTGGGTCATACACACGGCCTTCAAACGGTTCAATCATCTCAACAATCAGCGAAACGATTGATGCAGGCGTATAGAACTGGCCGCCTTTCTTACCTTCAGCAAGCGCAAATTGGCCTAGGAAGTATTCGTAAATATGACCAAGTATATCTTTACTGTTCAGGGACTTATGATTAAACGGAATGGTCGCGATTAGGTTAATCAGTTCATTAAGTTTTGCCTGATCAATTTTTAGCGATGCGTAGTGCTTGTTGAGTACACCTTTTAGCTTCTGATTGTCGCGCTCAATCCCTTCCAATGCATTATCAATCAGATGCCCAACAGAAGTGATTTTCTTCGTCTTACCATCAATGACCAAATCGGCACCGCCAATGACCATTGGGCCATTGTCTTGTAGGAACTTCCAACGAGATTCAGTAGGCAACCAAAACACGTTTTTCTCTTTGTAGTAATCGCGCTGTTCCAGCTCAATCGCGATTTCTTGTTCAAGTTCTTCTGCCGTGTAACCTTCTGGGTCGAGGAAATACTCGTGGTCAGGGTTGGCAAAGTCTTGTTTTAGCTCTTCTTGGCGCAGCGTGAAGGCATCAGACACGTATTTAACGAAAATTAAGCCAAGCACCGCATGTTTGTATTGAGAGGCGTCGAGTGACGCACGGAGTTTGTCTGCGGCAGTCCAGAGCTTACCTTCTAGCTCTTTGAGGAATAGTTGTTCTTGTTCGTTCATTATGGGTTTCTTGAGTTCGAAAAATTGGCCTTATGATACCAGTAACTACGCAAATTTCCTTGAGTTCTGCCTTACTTAACAGTGATTTTTATGAAGTAAGGAGCACATTATGGTTGCTTGGAATAAAGGAAAAAGAGTTGGGCAGAAGAAAGCGTTTAAGTTGGAGGACATTTGGCGCATCCGCATTCGGTTGGAGCTTGAGGAACGGTTATTTGAATTGGCGTTGTTTAACCTTGCCATCGATAGCAAACTCAGAGCATGTGACTTGCGTAACCGCCGCAGTGGCTGCGTGATGTCACGAGCTATTGTGAAGCAACAGAAAACCCATCAAGAAGTACACTTCGAGATCACGCCTAAGACCCAACAAACCTTATCTCAATGGATTATCCTGAAGGGTCTGACACCAACCGACTACGTCTTCCCAAGCCCACGTCGTGAAGGTCAGCCAATTTCTTACCATTACTACACGACCATGGTTAACCGATAGGTAACGGATATCGGTTTAGACAAAACTCAATACGGCACACATTCGCTACGTCGCACCAAAGCTTCTTTGATCTATGCCAAAACCAAGAACTTACGTGCTATCCAGTTACTTCTGGGTCATGCTAAGTTAGAAAGCACGATTGAATACCTTGGTGTCGAGATTGAAGATGCGCTAAGGATTTCGGAGAGTTGTGAGACATAACAAAGCAAACCTTTAACCCAACACCTAAAAGAATAGCTGAGCAATGGAAGAAAGAAACTATCAAAGAATTAACCTGAATCGAGAGGTTATTGAAGCTACGATTCAGCAGTTTGCGGTGACAAACGCTTTTGAGGTAAGAAGCCTAGAACAACGCCCCGGAGGGAATGGACTTAGAGCCGTTGTAGGCAAAGTCGGCATAGAAGACTCGATGCTGGATATTCATTTTAACCAGTGCGGCACTTGTACACTCCAGTATATGATTGGCAAGAATCGAGAATTGGGCAAAGCAATAGCTGACACACTATACGAAACCATCCATCCTGATGAGTTTAATACTGTTAACTTAGTCCTTATAGGGATCTACGAACAAGATATTGAGCCAGTATTTGAAGAACTACTTGAGCAATCGGAGCATGTTGAAAGGATGGTCGAGGAAGAAACCTCTTCACGAAAAGTGTCAAAGCTCACTTCCAAGACCTATCAAGATTCAATCACTGTGACTCATCATAAAGGGACTCACAAGCTTCAAATTCAGGGAAAGCCCCTATCATGCTATAGAGAGTTTGTTTACTTTTTGACAGAACTTCTCGACTTATCATGTTTAGACAAAGTATTAATTCGTCAGGATGATAGCAGTGCAGAAATTGTTCGTGTAGAAATGGCCGTGCAATTTCTTGAAAGTGAGTTTGGTGAAGTTAGCAAAAAGCTTCCCCAAGCAATACGAAAGTTACTTTTGTCTAGCATATGTGTTAAGCTCGCAACCCCTGTGCTACCTGACTACTCCTTACTCCTCTATCCAGATCTTCGCTCCTTAGAGGGTGCAGTGAAAGATAAACTTACTAGTTGCGGTATTGAGATTGACGGACGTCAATTGGGAGATTTCTTTAGCTACTTGTCTCCGGGGAGCTATGCTTTAAGCAAGGAGTACTCTCAGTTAGTCGCTGATGCCGCGGTGCGTTCAAAACTAGGAGATGCCTATAGTTGGTATCACAAGCATCGTCATGGGTTATTTCACATGGCCGATATAACTGATGGTAGCCGCCTATTGGGGAACTTCGAACAATTAATCGCATTGTCTAAAAATGCGCACGAATTAATAAAAGAGATGTATAAATAACATGATATCAATCAGACAGCTACGACTAAAAAATGAGGCATTGGCTTTAGCTACAGCTACAAGCTTCGAAAGCCCATTGTCCAACCTGTCTGAGATATCTTCGGTATTGGTAAACAGACTTGGCTCTAATCCTCAACTAGTGATATTTGATCTTCTCTGCTCCAACGGCGACGAATGGAATCGATTTATTTCAATGGAGTTTGACGGGGGGAAGCTAGTCAGAAATACGTATAGAATAGTAGAAATTAACAACTCAACCCTGTACGAAGATCTAAAACATCTACAAGCCGCATACTTCAAACAAAATCCTAATTATTTAGAGGCATCGATCCTCTCCTAGCTGAAACTGTAGCGTTTCGCTTCACTGCTCGTAAGTCGCTTTTGTCCCTGAGCTAGGTGTCGTAACAAGCTTCTGGGAAATGGCGTAAAAAAGGCTCTCTAAGTAACAAATTTTTAGTAAATTTAGGTATTTTAAAGTTATGCCTTCATATCTGAGCGAGAAAGGAACAACTCACAATGAATCACATTGTTGATAGCCAGAATCTAAGCAGCGGGTTGATATTCGCTTAGCTTTAATTGAATCGATCCAGCTAATTTTTGAACGCGCCAGTTTAATTAACTTGTCAGCGTCACTATGTCCGTTTAGTTTCGCTATGGTTCCCCATATATATCCATTTATATAATTTTTTTCGTCTCCTAGAATATACATAGCGCCTAGGTTGAACTGGGCTTTTGCAAAACCTTGAGTTGCAGCGATTCGATACCACTTGATCGCTTCTTTTTCATTTCTGGCTAATCCTTGGCCATTTTCATACATAACTGCGAGATTATACTGAGCCTGAACAACGCCTTGGTCTGAGGCTAGTCGATACCATTTCATAGCTTCGTTATAATTTTGTGGGGTGCCTTGGGCACTGGCATACATAACACCGAGGTTATATTGAGCTTGTGCTAACCCTTGTTCAGCAGATAAACGAGTCCACTTAATCGCTTCCGTATAATCAACAGGTAAAGCTCCACCTTCGGCATATAAAAAGCCAAGATTGTACTGGGCTTGTGCATTACCTTGCTCAGCGGCTAGGCGGTACCATTTCGCTGCTTCAGTATAGCTTTGAAGAACTCCTATACCCTCAGCATACATAACTCCAACATTAAGTTGGGCATCTGAGTTACCTTGTTTTGCTGACAAGAGATACCACCTTAAAGCATCATTATAATTTTGAGGAACACCTTGACCACCTTGTAGCATGACACCTAGATTGTACTGGGCTTGTGCATTACCTTGTTCAGCGGCTAGGCGGTACCATTTCGCTGCTTCAGTATAATTTTGAGGTACTCCTTGGCCAAAGGTGTACATCACACCAAGGTGGTACTGAGCGCTTGCTAGTCCTTGTTCAGCAGACAATCGAGTCCACTTCGTTGCCTTACTGTAATTCTTCTGTACACCTTCACCACTAGCGTACATAAGGCCAAGATTATATTGCGCCCTAGCGTCACCTTGTTCAGCAGATAGGTAGTACCATCTCACTGCTTCATGAAAGTTCTGAGGTACAGTGTTTCCATTGTGGTACATTACGCCGAGCTTGAACTGAGCTTCCGCAACTCCCTGTTCTGCTATTCGAGTTGTGCTTTCAAGTACACTTTCAGCACATGCGCAGAGACCAAAGGTTAAAAATAAACAAAAAACTAGTCGAGCCTTACTCATAACATGACCTATAGACTGAATAAATTATGGGTGATTATAAACAAAGCATGAGCAACCAATAGAAAGTTAATAGGTTGGCTTAACATATTATTTCAACACATTATTAGCATAAGTGAAAGTTGATCAAACAATGGTTTATTGGATTGATGGCAATCTGCACGTAACTTCGGGTGGGTTATATGTGCTAGGCAACTAAGAAGGATTCGTTCCAATTTGCCATATGGGGATTTAATATTTTAGAGTGGATTATCTAAGGCGCTTATGTCCCAAGGTTATTCGCATCAAAAAAATGATGCGAATAAATGAAGTAATCAAATCACACTCTAGCTTGGTTATCGTTTGTATGCTTAGCTAACAATTCTGTTGATAGCGTTTCAGAACATCTAGCACCTCGTCTATTAGACTTGAGTGGTTAAGGCAAATAAAGCGAGTTATTGACCTCAGAGCCTGACTCGTTTTTGTCCCTGAACAGAACTACACACCCATTAATAGAAAAGAGGAAACGTCTTCATCCCCTCTAAGCTTATCCATAGTACGTATCGTCCATACCGTAACCACCAAGTTTTGATAGAGCTTCGCTTTCTTCTTCTGTAAGTGGGGTATTTAACATTCTGAAATACTCACCCATTTTCATTTGAAATGCTGCACTTTCGATAACCTCTCTAGGCACAGCAGGAAGCTTTGAAGAAAAAATGTCAATAATCGCAGTTTGAAGCTGGTCATCATCACAGAACAAATATAACTCTTCAGAAGTATCTGAGTCTCGACAAGACTTTGCGAAAAAAGTGAGGTCACTATGGCCTTTATGGCCTAACGCCTGAGAAAGCCAATCATTTCTCTTGAAAGCTGAAATTGGAGAAGTTTCTGATTCATCAGAAATCAGATCTGCAAATTGTTTGGCTGATTCTTTAAACTGCTTAAGCTGTGAAAGGTAAACTGGATATTTGGGTTTGTTAGACATGTATCAATCCTCGTTTATTGGGCTAAAGACATGCAATGTGACTCTCACACACTATTCCCAATGAGCATTGATTCATTAGTTAAGTAGAAAGCGCCTTGACCACGAGTCAGGTCTAGGTGGCGTCAAACCTAACCTGTAAAATATCAGGTGGATAATAAGGTTGTCAATGGCCTTAAAGTATCCTCCTCATCTTGCTCTTGTCCCCTTGTAATTGACCAGTCATATTAGATGCCCGTACTATGAGTTCATAATCGACATTACGTATTGGTAGCCACAAGTGGAACCATCAAAACAACTAACTTGGGTCAAAGGCTTAAAGACAGCGTACCAGTGCCTTGGTGCTACTCAACGAGACCAATACTCTTGGGTAGCTAAAACCGATCAAATCTATGTATTCTCGGCGGAAACAGACCACAGGGCTTGGTCATAAACCTCTAAGTATTAGCCATTCAAAAGAACTATTTGAAGCTGTCACAGATGCATTTTCTCGATCTATCGAATGCTATGTGATACTGGTAAAAGGCACTAAATTTGGAACTTCCAAAGGAGGGGTTAAAGCTGGTTATGACAGTCATTTGTGGAGAGTCAAGGAACTCAATGATTCGGTTGAGAACGGTTATGAGTTCAAGCTCTGCCGGACACGATAAGCTTTAGTAGTACAACACGGTGAACTCAAACTCTCTTCTGTCCCAAATACGCTACGCACTCGTAGTGTAACCCTCCCCAAAAGTGAATAGTTCTTTAGCCCTAAACGGCTAAATCCCGAATATTAGCCATAAACGGCTAAATTTGCATTATTAGCCATAAATGGCTAAATTAATATCTGCACGCAACAAGGAGTCTTAATGTGGAGTCTGCCTCTAAGCCTATCGCAGTAATCAGCGGCGATATTGTCAACTCAACCAAGCTAACGTCTGATCAGTTTGATCAACTACTTAAACGAATTAAAGATATTCAGGGATTGATCACCAAAGGAAATTCATCAAATGCGCATAGTATTGAGCGTGGCGATGAGTTTCAGACTGTGGTGCATGATATTGAAAACGCTCTGAGATACACCATCATTTATCGTGTTGGCATCAAAGCGCTTGGAAAAGAATTTGATTGTCGCATTAGCTTTGCTATTGCCTCTAATACCGATTTACGTGTGTTGGTCTCTGAGTCGATGGGTGAGGCATTTGTTCTTTCCGGGCGTGGGCTAAAAGCCTTGAAAAGCGAAAGATTGTTATTTAGCTCTGATCGGTTCGAACTCACGGAGCACTTTGACTTGCTGTTTAAATACCTCGATAGACAACTAACAGAATTAACGTCCCGCCAATGTGAAGTTATGCTACCGATGCTTCAAACCAATGAAGGTTTGTCTATTAGTGAGTTAGCTGAAAAGCTCGATGTCGCTACTGCCACTGCCAGTAAGTCACTTAAAGCATCAGGTTGGCAGCTAATCAGTGAGCTAAATTGGCGATTCATAAATCAAGTTGCGGGACTCAAGTATGTTTGATTTTTTTAGTGCTCTAATACCGTTCTTGATGGTTCACATCATCTTTGATTTTTACCTCCAACCAAACAAATGGGTAAAAGCAAAGAAGAAATACACTTACCGTTCAACTGAGCTGTACTTTCATTCACTGCTACACGGCGTCGCATTATTAGCTCCTGCTATAGTGTTAGGTATTGATTGGCGCTCAACAGCTTGCTTGGTAACTATCGTAGCGGTAAGTCATTTTATTATCGATTTGTGGAAGGTAAGAGCAACAAATGGTGATAAGTTTTCCTATTTGATTATTGACCAGACTTTGCATGTATCGGTGCTCGCAGCCATTGCCTTTCACATGACAGATGGTCTTACGATTGATGCCGTGCTTAAACATGATAAGTTCTCAGATGGTGTTGTGGTCGCCTTCGCTTACTTGCTAATCCTCAAGCCGACCTCGATTGTGATTAGCGGCGTATTAAAAAAATACCCAATACCTAGCAAAGATACCGATAACAATGGTCTGATAGCAGGTGGCGAGTTGATCGGATACTTAGAGCGCCTGTTAATACTGACCTTTACGCTTGTGGGGAGCTATTCTGCGGTGGGTTTTGTATTGGCGGCCAAGTCAATATTTAGATTTGGTGAGTTGAATAAATCAGCCGACCGAAGCATGACCGAGTATGTGCTGATCGGTTCATTGGTATCGGTTGTGATCACAATATTGATAGGTACTTTAGTGTCAGTTGGTTTGGATGCGAAAATAAAGTAATTGGCTGAAATTGTCCCCTCGAAATACGGAAAGGGGGGACAAGCATTTTAGATTAGGTGCACTAAGGCGCTTTTGTCCCAAATTGTGAGTTACAACCTAGCAGATCGTTAATACGACTTAATAATGGCTAATAAACGGGTTTGTAAAGTCGATTATGAGTTACTATACATACGTTCAGTCTAAACTTTCTTTACTCGCGCTTTTTTCGACATACATGTTTTCGTCGGCTTTAGTTATCGCTGATTCTAGAGAAAAATCTGATCCTTCAATAATATACTTACCTATTGAGGTTCCTATCTTCACCTTAATTTTATCTGTTTTTATTGGGCTAGAGAGTGTATTCTCAATCCTCGATATCACCTCTTCTGTGTAGTATTCAGCTTCTGCATCGTTGTTTCCAACGCTCCCTAGGAATACGACAAACTCATCGCCACCATACCTTGAGACTAGATCGGAAGCTCTCACGCTGCTTTTCATACGCTCTCCTACTTCACGTAATATTTGGTCTCCTATTGCATGACCATACTCATCATTAACTTGTTTAAAATCGTTCAAGTCAATAAATAGCAGAGCAGAAAAAGTGTTTGTACTTATCCTCTTCTTTAGGTCTCGTTGTACACTTTCGATTAACCCACGCCTGTTGAGAAGTTTGGTTAATTCATCCATTCGAGCTTGCTGGTGAGCCTTCCTTTCTAGTTCTTTTTGCTTTGTAATGTCAGTAGAAACACCTAAGATTGCAACAACCTCATTAGAAGCTTCGGAGCTATAAATTGGTGATTTCACTTCAAGATAAGTCCTTTGTTTACCTTCTATATCATTAATGGAAACCTCTTCTCTAGTCACTTTCCCCTTGAGGACCTTAGCATCGATATGCTTCATGAATTCAACGGTATCCTCTGGTAAGAAATCCGAGTCTTTTACTTGACTCAGTTTTTTCTTATCAATTCTCATTAACTGCAGGCTTAGATTATTCGCATAGATATATCTGGACTGTGTATCTTTTATGAACACATATGTCTCGAGATGATCAAGAGACTCAATAAGATCATTAAGATTAACTCCTAACCTTCTTAATTGAAGATACATAATGACCTCCAGCATACATCAAAACAGTTACGAATATGAAAGCTGTTTGTTATATTCATTAATTTTCTAAACCACATTTGAGAGTATTGGTTCTAGCAATCACTAAGGTAGTATTAAGTGTACAACTTAATACTAGTACTAAAGAGCCATAAATGTGGGAAGATTTTTGGTTCGCATCTGGTTTTCTAAAAGAGTTAGTATTGATGCTGCTGTTAAATACGATGCCCTCCAAGGGTGAAATATGGGATAGTAATAGCGCCAAAACTTTACTATTGGCGCCATAGTCTCTTGTTAGGTGTTGAGTAAGTTATCTACAAGTGGAAATTCCGTTTATCGCACTGGACGCCCCTTTGAGGGTGTATGTCGCACTGCTGTTGTTGGACATATTAGTAAACTTCACCCAATTACCACGCACTAAAGCATTAACAATTTCGTTATTTTTCTGAATATCTTTAGCCTTCGTTCGTATAACTAATGCTGATTGGTTATATATTGTCCCCGAATCTTTATCAGTTTCCCATTTAATGACATCGCCATTCTCTGAGTATATATCTTTTACAGAAACTCTATACGTTCCTTTAGAAGGCAAACAATCTACAACTAAACCATAAAACCTAGAATCATCAGCATTGTCGGATTTAGGTAAAACGATTGCAGCGGAGCTACCAAAAGGAAGCCACTTTTTATTTGTATACTGCTCAGCACCAGCCAATACAGAGGAGGTAAATATAAGTGCGATTAAAGGGAAAATTTTATTTTTCATAAATTAACCATCGAAAAAGCAATACTATATAAAACTTAAAGTATGCGATAAGGCCAGAAAAAGCCAACACCGCATTAGGGGAAAAAAGCCACTACATCATAAATGTTTTAACCAAACATATAAAGGCTGATAATATCTTTTGAATATATCGTTATGTGCCTATTTAAGGTTAAAAAAACGGTTCACTAGTTTAGAAATGGACAAACTTTCCGAATACTCAAGAATATTTGGCATTAAAAATCCAGTTAGCAAAGAAATAAAAACTTGTCCATATATATTGGGGGTAGACTCTTGAGCAAACCCGAGGTAATAAAGTCCAATTAACAGTCCTAAAAATCCAGATAAGAGCGTACAGGCCAAGACAAAAGCACCACGCTCTGACATATTGTGACGAGTTTGCTTTTTTGGCTGGTCATTATACGAGCTATCAATGGTCCGAAACCTGGGTAAACGCTTACCCTTAATATCATGCCAAACACCAATTAAAGCTCCGCCAACAGCCGAAGCCCCCGCGTTATTGATAAGTAAAGCTATCTCTAGTTCATTACTCACTTACTATTCCTCTCATGTTATTTTTGAGAACAAGTCTATTTTTCTAGACGAAAGAAAGACATTTTCACCGCTCTAAAGTGTATTATTTCTTCTTGACACCTAGTAGATACCCAGTAATTTTATTAATTGAATAACAATCTATTATACAATACACCGCATATCTTTAGAAAGTCTGAGGTACTAAACGCAAGTATACATTTTGGTAAGGTGAATATAAGTTAACACAAACGGTTAAAATAATCCTAACCAATTTATATCACTTAGCTACTTGGAATTACATTTACCACCGTCACTATAGCAGTTGGACGGAGCTAGACCCCAAAAGAGTTTAATAATGCAGTGAAGTGATCGAACTTTAACGTTAATATCAGCCCTATTCCAACCCATCCTTAAAGCGCTGCTCCAATTTTTGAGTGTGCATGACCCCATCTTAAACGCCTTATTATATTCTTGTACTGTACCTATGTTTTATAGCTTTTCTAAAAGAAAGAGTCGCCTCTCCGGCGACTCTTTTCAATCATATAATGATTACTTATTCGTCATTATTGTGTTGTAACACTCAACACTAGAGGGTAGAGCCAATATATGACTGTGGTTGTGATAATAAAATACTTAGGTTCTGCTTTAACCCACTTAGAAAGAACATAGATAATAAACGCAGACAAAACATCAAAAAAATGAGGCTCTCGGAAGTCAAATATGATGTTCACTACAATCAAACTGATTATTATGCAGCCATATAATAATCGTTCTTTCTTCCCATTTAACAGAGTAAAGCAAAGCACCAAGTATGATGCGACTGCCAACGTCCAGATTAAATATGACAACTGCTACACGCTCCACCAGCAGAGACACCTAAAGCACCACCTGCAACTACTCCAAACTGACCAGCTCCCATCAATGGACCCAATGCTCCACCAAGCGCTCCTGAGAATGCTCCAATAACAATAGGTCTAAGGCCAGCGCTAGGGTTCGAAGCTACAACTCCCATTCCGCCCAAAATTGCTCCACCAATAGCACTAGGAATCCAAACGGCTAAAGGTGCAATCCTTTGATTCACGTTTGCTTTTTTACCACCATAATCACGAGCTACAACGATGCCTCGTTCTTCTTTACTAACTACAGCGCCTTTAGAGTTTGCGACTACAAGCCTACCTGTAGTAATTACATACTCATTTGGATAAACAATATGAGTAGAGTCTTTTAAGCTAACCACCTCAACGGGGTTTGACGATAGATTAACAAACGTGACCTGAGCATCTTCTGTTTCAATGCAGTATGGACGTTCATCAGGTATTTGATGGTGCTCTTTTACCTTTACAACATTACAAAGAGGCGGATATGAAGCCATTGCGAGAGTTGGTGTAATAGTGGAAAACAGGAATAAAAATATCAAAGTATATATACGCATAATACAGCCCTTACAACTTAACTGACTTTAATGTAAATGATAATGATTTTTAATCGCGCGCAATTTACTTAAGAGCTCATGATATGTATGTGACAAGTGTCACGTTTATATGCATCTCTTTGGTTATTTAGGGTTAATAGCGTCGAGGTGTATAATTTGCGCTCAAATCAGCCCTAGTCCACCCCATCCTTAAAACGCCACTCCAATTTTGGAGTGTGCATGACATTACAGACTAGCCGAAAGCAAGTGCCAGCCAGTGCAAAGCGCCTTAGCAGACTTGCGCCTAACTGGTCGTACGCGAACAACATTCTTAACTTTGGTTGCGGTAAATCTCCCGACCTAACAGAAGAATACCTTACTAACTACCACAAGCAGATCATGACGGTCACTCACTATGACCCGAACTCGAAAGCGAAAGGCGTAGTAAACAATATTGCCGAAATTGACAGCTCAAAACGCCGTTTTTGCGTCATGTTATGCGCGGACGTACTGAACGTGTGCAAAGATCTCGATGCAGCAATCGCAGACATGGCCAAGATTGATTTTGATTGCGCGGTCATTCAAATCTATGAGGGCAATCGATCCGGTAAAGGCCGCAAAACGCGAGACGGCTACCAGCGCAATGAGCCAGTATCGGCTTACCTCCCTATCCTAATGAGCAACTTCCACAAGTTCGATGTGACCTTACACCGAAGCGATAAGTGCATCACTATCGTAAAAGGCCGTAAGTATTACGAGCTGGACGATTTGGAGGACTAATCATGCAACTGGATGAGACGTTCTTTGAAATCCCATGCGATGTAGTGACATTCGATGGCAAGGTAGAACACACAGAGCTAACCGACATTGACCGTGCGGTAGCTGCCTTTTTCCAGAACGTGCTTGATTTCTTAGTTGTGACTGACACTAAACGGCGAGAGAACAGTGAGTTTTCTCGCTTTGTTGGCCGTGATAAGTCGAGAAAGATTTACTACGGCAACTTTAACGATCCAGTGTCATTCCTATCTAAGTTAACAGCAAAATTGGGCGACAAGGTGAAAGCAAACCGTAATGAGCTTTTACCTGTTTGCTACATCACGCGCGATCCGGTGATTGGGTTTGTTGATGGCGCGGAGTACGTCGATATTGCTGACTATGGCGAACTGGCCAATGAACAAGGCCAGCCTTATGCCGTGATTAATAAGTCCTTTGTCGCGCTTACCTACCGCATTAATGTCCTAGCTTGGAACCAGTCTACCCTTAGCCGCCTAGCGCTAGGTTTAATGGTTTGGCTACGTCATACCAAGGGCAAGCGTAAGCATGTATTCAGAGCGAAAACCATGCTCGCGGGTACTGAAATGGAAATCAGCATCGAGATACGTGGCCGTAAAGATGCGATGACCGAACCCGCCGAAGTAGACCATGAAAATACTCGCCTGTTTGCTTCCTCAATCTCTTTTGAAGTGATTGCAGAGGTTTATGAGGCCGAGTCGATCGCTGTCCGTCAGGGTGCGATTGGTGTGGGAGGTCGAGTCATTGAGTAACAAAGAATACTTTCTCGCCCAAAAAGTTGTCACCAAAGAAAATGACATCCCTATCGAGCACATTCATTCGTTTACCTACATTGAGTGTGCTTCGATGGACGGCAACAAGCTGGTTATGGAAATCATGGATCAGGCTGCCGTTTATCGGGATGACTACGGGATTAAGCGCGGTTCAGAGATCGAGGTCACGATGGCCGATGTGAACGAGCGAGGCGATCAGGTTTGGATTGAAAAATTCATTGTGGCCAAGTCCACCAGCGCTAACGGTATGCTTACCGTTCAAGCATTCCAAAAGGATGCGCACCTACTTAAAGAGCCAGTCACAACGCCTCGATTCTTTGTTGAAGTGCAGCCTAAAGACATTCTGGCCGAGCTGTTACCCGAGCTAAAAATCGAATGTGACAGCTTTGAGCGTGGCGCTACGTACCATTTAAATGCTGGTGGTACTAAGTCTCGCTTAATTCGAACAATGGCCAGAGATTACGGCTCAGTGGCGTTTATCTGCCGTGGTGTTATGCACTTTAAGTCGCTCAAGAACATGGATATGAGCGAGCAATTCAAGCTGGAACAGTCGAATCCAGAGGAAGCAGAGCACAGCATTGCAAACTACTCCATTATCGGAGAGGAAGCCCTGTTTGAGCGCGTTCTTAACCGTAACTATGCCTCTTGGGATACCGTCGAGGGCTTCCAAGGCGGTAAACGTTCGGGCGCTATGGTTATGGTTAGCGTTCCACAAGCCAAGGCGCTGAATAATCAACACATGGCCATCATCCCTATTTTGGATGTGGAACTTACCGGAAATACTGCCTTTACGCCTCTTTCAGTGTGCTCAGTGCTATTCCATAAATGGCTACCCGCTACCGAGCTGGATGAGTCCATGCCAGAGAAACAAATCATGAACCGTGTCGCCCATTGCCAACATGGGAACCGGTATCAGTGTCGTATCGAGTTGGGAGTCAGAAACCTATGAGCGATTCGTCAGAGAACAGAACACGCACCAACGTCACTAACCGCTTGTTTGGTAGCTATCAGGCCGAAGTGGTAAATACCGTCCATCCGAAAGGCTTGTACATGGTATCCGTTCGCTTGCTTGGTTATTGGAATGCAATCCCCGATAAGGATTTACCTTTTGCCGAGTTTCTACTGCCATTAGGTGCAAAACCGAGTGGTGGCCATGCAGTGCCAGTGGAAAAAGGGGATCTGGTTTGGGTGGATTTTCCTCGTAATGGCGATACCCGTTATCCCCGTATTACCGGATCGCTTTACTACGCGCCTAACTATAAGTCGTACCTACCAAGCGAGGTGAACGGAGAAGCCTATCAGCCTAAACGAGCCGAGGGTGAACCCGAGCCACCAGCCTATGACCGCAAAGATGCGCTCTTTGTGCGATTTGGTTTGCGCGAGCTCATCACGCATCAAGGCGGCTACTCAGTAACGCATACCCAAAGCGGCACGGCCATTGAAATCACACCAGATGGCCAATGTGTTATCCACGTCGAGGGCAATGCGTTTCGCAGCTCAACAGGGAACACATTGGAGCAAATCGGAGGCGCACTAACTGTCAAAGTGAAAGGCGATGCGAACATCGAAGCGGGTGGTAATGCAACCGTAAAAGCCTCCGGTAAAGCCAACCTAGAGGGCAATGAAGTGACCATTAAAGCGAGTGGTAACGTCAATATCGATGCTGGTGGCCAATTCGCTGTTAAGGCTGCCGCAGCTCCATTTACATTAGGGTAATGCACTATGCCAGCCGTAGGAATTGTAGGGAGTGTGGATAGTGGTCATGGTGGCTTTAGTCCAGGTGTTTTTGTTTCTGGCCAACCACTACTGACCGTGAATGGAATCAATGTATTAGGGACGGGTGATATATCCGTCATGCACGTAAAACCAGATAACCCGCCGCACGTAGGCGTTATTACTGGTAGTTCAAAACTAACTATTAATGGCGTTCCGGTCGCCGTGGTAGGCGATGCCCTTGGGTGTGGCGCTACGCTGGTAAACGGTAACGACTTGATGACGATTGATTGAGGCAATTTGATGTTAAACAGACAAGAGCAAATCGAACAGTTTCGCCAGTTTTTAGACGTAGGCGGCCTTAAGGAAGCGGAAAACCTTACCCGAGGTAAATCCCTTAAGGTAAAGTGTGAAAGCTTGTCAGGGAAGCTATCAGGCTGCGTGAGCGAGGATATTGAGGACTACCAACGCGCATCGCAGTTAGTGGTAACGCTTAAGGGTTTGAATGACTCAGTGAGCGCAACGGTGGCCACGTTAACGCAATGGAATGAGCACCTAGTGTTGATCACCGATCCAACCGACCTCGAACAAGTGTCTATTGGTGTGAACATCAAACACAAGGTTGATGGTACAGAGGACAACGTACCCGCTCCGAGTATCTTGCCAATTACCAGCAAGGAAGAACTGAAAGCGCTTGAGGCAGTGATCAATGGTCTTTCTGGCCATGTGGATGCAGCCGTATCTCTTATGGCGCAAATCAATACTGCATTAACGCCACCAACAAGCGGCAGTGAGTCAGATAACGGTGCAACCTTACCGCCACCAGACTTGCCGCCGGAACTAGAAAGCCAAGCGAATGCGCTAAACGAGATCATGGCTCCCCTTGCTGGTGGCGTGACCAGCTCAAGCGCGGTGATTGACGCAATGATCATTGCGTCGAAAGAGGAACGCACCTTAGCGTTAGGCTACTTCACTAAGGCGATTTCATTTACCATTTGTAGCAACCAGACGAAAAAAACGAGCATCAAAGATGCGACAGCAGAGGTATTTTGACTGTAGAATGCTTTTGTTGCTAATCCCTTTCCTATTCGCACTAGAAAAAAGACAAAATGAGTTATTCAGTTTATTTAAACGCATATGAACTATGCGGATTAATGTCGCTTATCATCGTACTAGCAATTAACCTATTTAGAGCTCGAAACGAGCTTAAATCCACCAAGGCGCGACTATCCTTTGTGATACGCAAAAGCCTCAGTGTTGAGGGAGAATACATGTACGATGGGTGCAGAATGAACGTGATATTTGATGCGGTGCGATACAGCGGAAATCAGTTTTACTTGATGCGTAAAGATCAGGTGATGGCCAGCTTCCACGTAGAACCCTATCGAGTTAATCCTGTTCTTGATTACTTCAAATCAAACAAGATAGAGCCCGTTCAAAACCGACCATAATCCAAGCAAAGCCAGCGTTCGCGCTGGTTTTTTTCTGAATTGCAGGCAAAAAAAGCCGCGAGGTAAGTGTTCGCGGCGCAAGAAGCTATTACAAAGGATAAAAATGAAGTTTCAACGTTAGTTGACACCAGCCGATTGGGATGCCGAGCTGGTAAATAAAATATATTTCCTATTCCGAACATAGTTAATACCTAACTACATATTAGTCAAACTAAGTTTAGGAATTTATAAAATGAAAAAAGTATGCATTGTTGTTGGCCACAGCTTTAAAGATGGTGGCGCTTACAATGAAACATTCGGAATGAATGAGTATAGCTACAATCATCCCCTAGCCAGCTTATTGGCCACCGAGCTACATAAGCGAGACATTCTTCCAGTGATCATGTATCGAGACACCTACTCACGGATGATCGGTGATGTGAACGATTCAAGCGCTGACTATGCCATCGAGTTACATTGTAACAGCGTGGCAAATAAGGACGTTCAAGGCTCAGAGACATTGCATTGGCATAAGTCAGCAAAGAGCCAAGCACTCGCTCTGCGCCTACAAAAAGCGGTGGCTGGACTTATCGGACAGCGTGATCGTGGCCTTAAGCCTATCTCGAACACTGGTACTGATACTCGCGGTTGGCGTTTCTTGATGAAAACCAAAATGCCAGCCGTGATTTTGGAGCCGTTCTTTTTGTCTAACGACGAGTCGTTACAAAAGGGATTGGAACTGCGCGAAAAGCTAGCCGTAGCACTGGCAGAAGCGTTCGCAGAACACATTAAAGAGAGCAACTAATGATGGGACTAGCAAAAGTGTTTACAAGTAGTCTATTTAAGAGCGCCACCAGCGAGAAAGTAGGTGGCATTATCCACGAACTGACCGAGTTTGGTGATCGTGTGTTTACCAGTGACGAAGAACGCAAAGAGTTTGCCTACAAACTGGCAGAGCTTGAAGCGGCCAGCTCTAACACATTGGTACGTACTGGACGCGCCGCTATGATGTGGAGCATCGCGCTGGTGGTCATTTATCAACTCATTGTTCGTGACTTTTTGGCCGTTTTCTATGGGGTTGAGCTTCCAAGCTTAGAGACTGACACACAAGAGCTACTAAGCAACGTGTTCGGCTTTTTGGCAGGAACCCTATAACAACTGAAAATTTTTTAAATTTTTTTTAGATGCCCTTTCCTATCCCCTTTTCTCTCAACAAAAACACACGATCAACGACATAGAAATCCCCTGTCGTTACCATTCCCACAAAAGCGCAAAAAAAGACACAAATTCATTATGTAACAATAATTTAAATGCAAGTTTACCCCTGTTTTTTTCGCAATAAATCTTAATTACTATCCGAAATTGAGCGAATTTTTACCGCTTTTCTGCGGCTTAACGATTCCGAACACACTCAATTAATAACTAAGGTTTATTTACATGGCAGATAAACGTTCTAACTTCAACAAACGCATTGAGGCGATTCATTTAGGCGCTCAAGCAATGCGTAATCTGTGTATCGAATCCCAATTCGATTCACAAACAGGCATGTTTCTAACTGACGACAATTCTCGTGGCGCGGCTATTTTGTCAGCCATTGCGAATGAGCCTATGTTCGAGTCAGTGTCTCAAGAAACAGCGGTTAGCATCGTATCAGGCATGCAGTCTGCGGTGCGTGAATACGAAAATACTTACGGCCACCTACCTAGCGATGAGCTAATGGCATCAGCTCACGCAACTATGCGTAACATGATGATGCTAGAGGGTGCTAAGCGTGATGGCTCAACAGGCGCAATGATGCTTGAGTCGATCGGTCAATCTCTATCAACATCTGAGGGTGTTGAAATCCGTGCGAAGATGGTTGGCCTAGTGCTTCCTGTTCTTCTTGAGACAGCAACACTTGACGCTGTAACCATGATCCCAGCGGGTGCGAACGAAGTTGAGATCTTCAAAGTTTACCGCCGCACTGGCTCAAACTTTGGTGACTTCGCAGCGGGTACTGAAATCGACCAAGCAACGGTTGGCCAATACTCGTCTATGCGTCAGCGCTACAAGTTTGTCTCTGAACAGCAACCAGACGGCACTAAGACAACTCACGTCTTTGACTCTAAGACTGACCTACAACACACCAAGTTTGAAATCCCATTCACGAAGACATCTGTTTCCCTATTTATTAACCATAAACGTGTGGCTCGCGACCTAGACAGCAACGGTAGTCAAATAATGACAGGTACTCACAATGGTATGGTTATTAACTGTCAGATAGACCATGCAAAAGGCAAAGTTACCGTCACTCCAACATCAGCCCTACCAGCAGGGACGGTTCTGCACATCGAGTTCGAAGTAGACATTGAAAGACGCCCTGACCTTATCCCAACGATCGACCATGATATGGACTCTCGTATACTGCGCCCACGTCAAAACGCAATCGCAGCAGACGCGACTATTCAAGCGATGTTCACAATGCAACGCGAGTTTGGCCAAGATCTGAAATCTCTACAGATGAGCCACATGCGCAACACATTGGCATCGGAAAAAGCGACTCGCCATCTAGTAGATATGGACTTTGCTTGTACGCGCGAAGAAACATTCAATATCTACGTAGCGGCTGGTGAAGATTGGCGTCTACATCGTGAACGTCTAAACGAAGTTCTTCTAAACGTTTCTACGAAGATCCTACAAGCGACTCGCACAACTGGCATGACAGGTATCTTTGCTGGTACTGGCGCGTCAACAATCCTTAAGTCTCTTGGTGCTCCATATTTCGTAGCTCCGGCTAATTACCAACAGAAAAACGCTATCCACTACGCAGGTAAGTTGTTCGGCATGTGGAAAGTATTCGAGTGTCCGGTAGTTATCGGTACGAACGACATGCTTTGTTACGGTCGCGGTTCTTCTCACTCAGAAGCGGGCTACGTAGCAGGTGATGCAATCGCAGCAACCATGTACACGCATCCAATCGGTAAAGGGCTAGTAGCGTCTAACACGCTATACGAACTGGCCTACGGCGAAATCCATCCATTCGACGGAGAAGACTACTTCTACCGCGTGAAACTTATCGATGAAGCTCCTGTAGCAGCAGCGGCATAAGGCAAGTAAGCGGCAGTCTTACGGGCTGCCGCTCTTGGGGGATTCGATGAAAGAAACGATCGTTTTAATCACCAACCACACACCAAAGGAAATCACTGTTCAGGGTCGCGTTATGCCGCCACTGGCCAAAGATTTCCCTCTCTCAGTTTTCAACGTGAACCGCTTCAAACACGAAGTGGAAGCGGCCTATCCAAACGGCCTCGTTTCGGTTCGCCTTGAGCCAACGGTTTTACCAGAAGTTCAAAAGCAACCAGACACAGCCACCAGCGATGACGGCACAGCGCTATCCGCGCTTGAGCTTAGTGCAAGCGTTGAAAAAGCACTGATTAACCACGGTGTGACAACGGTTGAGCAACTAACCGAAATGACGAAAGACAACGTGATTGCGGTGAAAGGTATTGCTCAAGCGGGTTTGCAAGAAATTGTAGACCAGCTTGCAGCACAGGATCTAACGCTGAAAGAGACAGAGAATGAGTAAGATTGAATTTTCAATGGATAACGTCTCACAAGTTGCGGTTTCGCCAATTAACGCTGACTCGACAACTAAGCAAGGCACTGGCTCTAACCAGCTAGTGTTTGGCGGTGTGATTGTGTCTCAAAAAGGTAAGCCGTTCGAAGTGATTCCGGTAACGGCGGCTAACTTCCTAGACAAGCTAGGTAAGCCTTACCACTCAAGCCTTGGCAAATTGGCTGACGGCATGCGCGTTCTTGATGAAGCCTTGCGCGGCGGTAATGGCCTTGTGGTTCGTGTCGTACCAAAAACGGCAACCTATCCAGCTATCAAGCTAACCAAACCAGCAGACGAAGTGACGATCACTAACGAAGCGATCAACTACTCGGCTGACCTGTCACTTGAAGATGGCGAATTTTTAGCGATCGCTATCAAAGACGGTGCGCAATCCGATAACCGCTCTATCACGCTTGCGAAAGCAGACGAAGCGACTTACGGCGCTGGCATGTTCACTCTTACCCTAGAGGAAGAACAGGCGGCTGGTGGCTCTGTAGTGCTAGAAGAATGGGTTGTATCCCTAGAGCCTACAGCAGTAGACCAAATGGGTAGCGCTGCGTTTATCGAGACTGTTCTTGAAGAACGTTCGCAGTACCTAACTTGTCGCATTGATGCAGAAACAGCGAAACGCGAAGTTACTGCAATTGCGAAAACCAAATTCACTGGCGCGACCAACGGCAATATTAGCGACATTACGGCTGACGACTACCAGAAAGCAGTGAAAGCACTACGCACTACCGTTTACAGCTACAACTACGTTTGTGGTTTGGGCTGCTACGACACTGCGGTAATCACTGACCTAGCGCAAATCTGTAAAGACAAACGCATTTCTGGCTACTTCGATATTGATCCTCGCCTAACGCACGAAGCGGCATTGGAGTTCAAAAAAGGTCTGAACTTCAACAACCATCGCGCTTCATTCGTGCATATCCCTTACCAAGCTAAGTGTCGTTTCTACGGCAACATGGCGGTATGGGGCGGCTCGGGTATCGGCTTTGCAGCTAAAGCGCTTGGCGTTGCTAAGACCTCTCCAGTCGGCGGTTGGCACTACACACCAGCAGGTGTTGAACGTGCTGTTATTCAGCGTACTGGCCTAAAACCAATCCAAGGTGCTGGCGAGCCTAACTACCAAGAAATGTACAAGGCACGTCTAAACAAACTAGGCACAGACGAAAACGGCAACCTGTTCATTGATGACTCTCTAACGTCATCTGCGGCTGAAAACTACCTACGTTTTGAGCAAGTCGTGTCTATTGCTGACGCTATCTCACGCGACTTCTACGCACTAGGTAATCGCCTAAAACACCAACCTGACGGTGCAACGCTTGAGGGTCTAACTGACGGTATGGCCAGCATCCTAGAGGGCTATGAAGCCGTTGGTGCGCTAGTGACACCTCGTAATCCAGATCAAGACGGCGAAAGCGCTTGGACACTGGAAATCAAGCAAGTCGAAATCGACTACTGGAAAGTCACTTGGTCGTTCTGTCCAACTGGCTCTGCGCGTCGAATCCTTGGTGAACCTGTACTAATCCGTTAATCAACATAAGAGCAAGAATAGAATGAAATCAATGTTTTCTGAGGGTTCTGTTCTTGCTCGCCCATTTGTGATGCCACAAGTGGCCGAGCAGGAACAAACTGAAACTGCATTTTTTGAGTCTGTAACAGAAGACCAACTTCTTGAATCCATCAATCGTGCATCAACCATCATGGCTCGCCAAGACGCAGCAGCGGCTTGTGTTCAGTGGGTTAACGGTGGTGACAGCTCAATCGACAACCTAGACGCAATGCTATTTGGCATGGCTGGTGGCGATGACGATACCGAGCTAACCGATGGCCAAGCAGCACTATACGAATCGCTACAGGAAGCGGCTAGCGAGTTCATTGCTCAAGTTGGCCAGCCAAAAGAGGGCGACATGCTAGAAGCACTGGAAGATCCAGAAGCAGCAGATCGCATCTTTGAATCCCTAGAGCGTGGCCTAGACAACGTGGACTCAGACGAAGCGATTGCAGAGTTCGCCGTTCGTGAATCCATGATGCTTGAAGCGCTTAAGAAAGTGATCCGTGATGGCAAGGTAACTTACATCAAAACGAATCGCCGTAAGCGCCGTATGAGTGCAGCACAAAAAGCAGCACTTAAGAAAGCGCGCGCGAAAGCTCACAGCTCAGCGGCTAAAGCAGCTCGCAAAAAGTCTAACCGCATGCGCGATTCTCGCGGTATGGACAAGTAAGGGTAAGCAATGGCTGTAATTGTCGGCGTACCTAATGATGATGGCGTGTCTATCCACAATAAATGCGCCATTACACAAGTCATAGGCGGTCAAGAGGTTACGGTCATTGGTTACATGACTGATGAGTGTCAGCTTGCCTTTAGAGCGATATGGGAAGCGCCGTTTGAGGGCGATTCCGTGGGTAACATCAATGCCCTAGATAAAACGTCCTCAGTCGCGCAAACCGTGTCGGATAAGACGAGTAAAACACTATGGAACAGTCAGCAAGTTTGGCAAGGAAACGAACCGCCAGAAATCACAGCAACGCTGAAATTTGTCGCGTTCACCAATGCCAAATCAGAGGTCAATGATCCCATTAAATACCTGGCTCAGATGATAAGTCCCGAGCTCCAAAATACTGTTCCAGTCAGTTCCGATGGCCTTGGTGGCCGTGTTCCAAGTGATGCGCGATTCAAGATTGGCAAAGCGCTCAATCTACCCATGCGTATTAGCGAGGTGAGTTATGACATTAACGCACCTAAGACGCGAGACGGGAATTTCGCTTACAACACGGTAACTATTACCGCCGCTCCTAAGCAAATGATTAATCAGTCACAGATTCCGAATCACTTCCAATAGAATAGGTGTAATTATGGCCGGAGCATTTAACGCAAAAGGCGATATGAATTTCTTAAAACAGAAATTCACTAAGAACGTCCAAGCTGGCGAAAAGATGATGGGTACAGAGTTCGAGATGAAAATCGAAGAATACCCTAATCTTAGCGTTTTGGTACGTTCTACTCAGTTTCCAGCAATGGGTCGTGCAGACGTAGAAGATTTTGGCCAAATGGGCTTGGGCTACATCCAAAATGGTGCGCTTGAGAACAAAGGCGAAATCGCGGTGACGTGTGTAGAAACGATCACAGGTACAGTGCTAGAAATGCTACGTGAGATCGTTCGTGAAAAGAAAATGGTCACTGTCGTTATCGAGTCTACGCCTGAATCAACTAAGGGTAAGGGTGCAACCTCGCATCGATTCCGTTTGGAGCACGTAAAAGTACGTTCAGACGTGATCGACCTATCGACAGAAGATTCAGCAGCACTTGTTAAGCCAGCTATCACACTGCAATACAACTGGGTAGATTTCTAATCGCCAACCAGTCCTATTCTATTCCCTACAAAAAGGCCGCCAGTTTGGCGGCTTTTTTGATGCTCTTAAGCTTTGGTTAGCCTATCTTTCAAGTCGGCTGGTGCAATGTAGGTATTCTCGTTGCCATCCTTTGATTTGAACAGCAATTTCAGCTCCACCAGCTTCTCAAGATACTTGCGCGCAGAGGTATGAGACACGTCAAAATCAGACTGGATTTCCTTAACAGAAAAGACACGTCCGGCTGTTTCTAATCCCTTGGCCAGAATTACAATGTGCGGCAGTTTCAACACGCTCTTAAGCTTGGACTCGCCTAGCAGCTCGCGCACCTCTCTCGTATCTTCAATCTTAGATTTGATGTACTCGTTAAAGCGCTCAATCGCATTGATGATGACCGTTAGCTGGTAGTCCACAAAGTGCGTTAAGTCATTGTCGTCCGTTTCGGTGTAAACGTAGCTTCTAACGTACTTGGTTGGCGCGCTCTTAAGTGGCGCAGAGATCGAGACGTACTTAAAGTTCTCATAACCATGCTTAAGGATAAACCAGTAGAAAAGCGCCCTAGCCGTTCTCCCGTTGCCGTCCATGAATGGGTGAATGTAGCCAATCATGAAGTGCAGAATACAAGCCTTAACGATTGGGTTAATAAAATTGGTGCTGGTGGTATGGTCGGTGTTGGCGAAGTCACATAGTTGCTCGATGAGCTTCAAAACGTGCTCATGTTCTGGCGCTTCATGAATAATATCGCCAGTGGCCACGTCTCTAACCATGACTGCATCCGTTCTGTATTGGCCAGCAACGTGCTCATTCTCTAACACTCCATCGGTGGCGATGCCATTAAACCCGCTAATCAATTCTGGTGTGAGCTCTACATCCTTAAGTTCATCGGCCATCATGATCAAACGCCAGTTATTGATAATCATCCGTTCGGAGTCATCTTTAGGCTCACGTTCTGTTTCAAGCATTTCCTTGGCCACCTTGCGCGTTGTGGCCGCTCCCTCCAATTGAGCACTGCTAATGGCTTCTTCCATAATCACGCTTTTCACTAGGTGTGCCTTTTTGTCTTGAGCAGATAGCGGCAAATCTTCTAGTTTAAGCTGTTTATCGATGCGGAATAGCTTAGCGTCGAGACTGGCGGCACTAAGCTGGAACGGATTGCCATTTTCATCAACAAGCGAAATGTCGTTAAGGCCACGTCTAATTTTTAGGGCATGCCAAGCGTAGCTCTTTTGGTCGCCTTTAAACTCTTTTGAACGGTACTGGAAGTCATTCCAGTGCAAGTAATTTCCGCTACTATCAAACCCGTATTTAATTGGGTCTAGCTTGTCGATTAGCTCTACTACTTTAATAAAATCAGTAGGTTTTGCTGGTGGGAGGCTAACCCCTGCAATCTTTTCGCTCATGCCGTGAAACTTTTTGAAAATGTTTAATGAGTCCAGTATTACACACAGACAGCGGGAGTCAATCGCTTATCTATCTGGTAGTTGTAAGGGGTGTAATGCTTTGCTGAATAGTTTCAATGGCACGGCGACTTTGCCAAACATCAACAGCGTGTTGGATGTTCAACCAAAAATCGGGCGTAGTCCCTAGCGCAATGGCCAGCTTGGCCGCAATGAGTGGTGTGATGGTAATGTCTCCGTTTATTAAGCCGTCTACAGCGCTTTTATCGATACCAAGCGCATTAGCAAGCTTGCTTTCACTGATCGATAACGGGTCGAGAAATTCTGTTTTTAAGATGGTGCCAACGCCTACAGGTTCGTGCTTTGTTCTTCGCATTTTGGTTGCTCCCTTTGTTGCTATCCCAAGCTATCAAGATTTTATACCAGTGACCAATCACAAAGTTTGAATCGCGCGTCTTATTGGTTTGAGTTAAGATTCACCAAGCCTATCCCCTATCTCAAAATGCGCCGCCACTACCGGAGCGGCCATGACACCGATTGAACTACTCGAAGACGTGAAAGCGAGATTCCCTATCTTGCTCCACGACGACGAAAAGGCGCTGTTAAGCCTACTGCGTAAAGCGCTGGCCAAGTACCAAGAGATTGCCGGATTTACCACTAAAATCCGCATCCAACAAAGCGACTTAGCCGATAGCAATCAGTTTGAATTACCGTCCGACTTTGCTGCAAGGCTGGTGGTCAAAGATGACCGTGGCCGTTATGTGCGTAGCGAGGTTTGGGGCAACGTTCTTGAACTGAAATTAACAGGCGCAGAAACATTCCCACTGACATTGATGTACATGCAAAACGTACTCAATGAGCCGTTTGATTCGTTCCAGCTTCCAACGCCGTGCATTAGCTTGCTTGGCGATTATCTGGAAGTACTGATCACTATCCCGAACGCAGAGCGTCAACGCCGTATTGCCATCGCTGGCAAGTTGGATGTGACCGATATTGCTGCCGAACCTGATCTAGCCGCACGTAAAGCTGAGATTGAAAACTCAATGCGCGCGAACCGTGCCATTGTTCCACCAGTATCGTTGCTCTAAGCGAGGTGGCCATGAATCCATACATGCAGCTCGCCAAACGCGCGACCAATAACTTTATGAATAAACCGTGGCTGCAAGGCTGGCAATGGGCGGTAGAAGTCGACTCGCCGGACGCGCCAACGGACTTTGATATTTACGTAAAGGATATTGATTTTGGTGCTGGCTCTATCGATGCGGATTCATTCCAAGTCGGTTCGGGCTCTATTGCGCTGCCTACATACAGCAGTGTTGGCGAAATCACGCTAACGGTTCGTGATGACCAAAACCTGACTGTTTCTAAATGGTTTGAAAGCCGAATCAAGAAAGTCAGAAACCAAGACGGCACACTCAACATCCCCAAAGAGTACGTGTTCAAAATCAACATATTCGGGCTCAATGAGGACGGCAAAAAGTCACTCTATAAGAGCTATCAAGTCTTTCCTACCAAGATTGGCAACGTGATGTTTTCACGCGAAAACGGCAACCAGATCCAGTCATTCCCGCTCATTCTCCAAAAATTTATGTCTGTAGGTAACAAGGTACTGTAATGCACATTCCATCATTTCCACTACCAAGTAACATTTCAGAAGTGATTGAGTTTCGAGTCCCAACCGTGGAAGACGCTCTATTGTTCTGCGACCTCAACGAGTACCAAGAGGAAGCCAATACAACTCGCTATCTGAACCACATGCAAGACACCAGTAAGCGCCCTATGAGTGATAGCGGCCTATGGACTGGTGAAGATCGCCGCGCAGCATTGTGGTGGATTTTTATGTCCACCAGCGAGCTAGGCACTATTCCCTTTAGCTATGAGTGCGAGCACTGCAAAGAAACTCACTATCTCGATCTCAATATGGGCGAGCTAATGGAATCGGCCAAAGCGCTCAATGGATTGCCAAAACAAGAGATCACCTTAAGCGTGAAAGGCAAGTCATACCTAGCGAACGTGAAACCACTAACCGGTTACGAAGCGGAGCAACTTGAGAACATTCGCAATGAGCGCGACCAGTACGAACCGGACAGCGCTGAATGGAAGCAGCAAGCGAATCACATGGCGCTCACTGAGCTGGCCTACTGCCTAACGTTCGAAGATCAACCCAAAGACCAAGACGATGCCCTAGTGTGGAAAATCGACCTATTGAAATCGATGTACCTCAACACGGAATTTCGTGTGGCCTTTGCCAAGGTTGAAAAGTGCCTACGCAATGCGCGTCACGGATTGCTCACCAAGTACGACGAGGGGCGTTACTACCTAGTCGCCACCATTCCGCAGTGCCAGAAAGTTATCGAGCAAGGAGGTGAAGCAACTCGAACGTTGCTCTTACCCTTTCGGCATAACGACTTCATTACAACGTTTTGATTACGTTGGTTGGAACGTACTGATTGAGAACTTAACGATCTACGGTGGCCAGCCTATCGATGCGGTATTCAAAACACCTCAAACGATGGCCATAAGCCTAGATAAAGCGCTCCAAGACAAGGTGAAAAATGGACAGAAACCAACAAGAGGTTGATCTTTCACTGGTTGTTGATGCAGTGAAGCGAGCCAGTGACAAAGAGCTGACCGTGCTATCTGAGATTAGTCACAAACTCGATGGCAAGACTCTACCAACGAGCCAACAAAAGGCCGTCCTTGCAGTGGATACAAAGGGCATCGAAAAGGCGGTAACTAAGGGCGTTTCCAATGCCTCTCTTAACGTCTCTACCATTCCGAGTGTTAATCCACAAAAAGAATTAAAACAACAATCAAGCGGCACACCTAAACCAAGTGCAACCAAGACCAAGCGTACAGGTGAAATTGAGTTGTCATTTGCGCCTAGTCAGTCAGCAGAAACACAAGCCAAGCCGGACGCCAAAGCGATCGAGCAAAGCAGCTCTGTAAGTGGCGTAAAGTCGATTGCTGACACGCTGAAAAGCGAGGACGCGCGCGAGCCAGTAAAACAAGCGCCTGTTGTCGTGAATGTAGAAGCGCCAGAATCCAATTCTGAACGTTTGGATACCTCAATCCTTGATGATGTGCCAGAGAAGTTAGAAAAGGCAGTCTCTGACGCACTGGCAGAGTTTGAGGGCTATTGGGAAGACGCTAACGGCAAGCTTCGACGCTCCGATGGTCGCTATGCGAGTAAGCAAGAGCAATCGGCTTACAAGAACGCACAGCAAACCGCATTAGAGCGCCAAATTGAAAAGCAAACCGACACGGAAAAGGAAAGCCAGAACGTTTTTGCCAAGATGGCCACCAGCCTTAAGCAACTGGCCATCAATAACGTGAAAGAGTTCCTACAGGAAGAAAACGACGCGACCGATGCGGCTGGCGCTGCGACTGGTGGTTCGTTCTTCTACTCCGCTAAAGAGCTTTATCACTTGGGGCAAGACGCTAAAGAAGCATTGGATGATGTGACTGAAAAAGCCACCTCAACCAAAGACAAGCTAAAAGAATCGAAACTAGGCCGACTCTTTACCCGAGGCAAGCAAGCGCCAGAGGCAAATAGTCAGGCCGTCACAGCCATAGAGACAGTTAGCCATGAACAATTATCAGCGACAAAAGATTCGTTCGAGACAAGCCATTCAACGCAAATTACGTCTAGTGATCGACCTAACCGTGATGGTGCTAGGGGTAACGTGCCTGTCAATCTTGTTGGGAGTGATTCTAGCCGGATAAGCACAGCTAGTGAGATCGAAAGCACCAAAGAACAGAGCTACCGAGCAAACATGCTTGAAGTGCTCCATGAATCGAGTGCTGATCGTGAACGCCAATTCGATGATGTACTAGATAAGCTCGACGATCTGATTTCGGCAACCAATGCAGTGGCGAACGATGGCCAAGGTGGCCTATTAGACCTAGCTGGCGATATGTTTGAACGCCGCCGTGGTCGTAAAGCTGACGGTAAGCGTGGCCGAGTTAAATCGGTTATGTCAGGCATTGGCAGCAAAGCCTCGAACGTGGCCAACAAGGGCGTATCGATGGCGGGTGCCGCCTTTAAAGGTATGTCTAAAATCGGCTCTGTTGCTGGCAAGGCGATCCCTTTCCTTGCTCCGGCATTAATGGCCTACGATGCGTTTAGCGGATTCACTGACCAAGACAAACAAAAAGAGACGTTCAATCTCAAAGATGGCCAAGAAGCGACAACTGGCCAGAAAAGCTCAATGGCATTGGCAAACGCGCTCGATTTGGGTGGCCTAGTCAGTGGCGGTGCTGGTTTGCTTGGTTCGGCGCTTGGGGCGTTCGGTTTTGATGGTGCTAAGGAAGCATTAACCTTTGATTCTGGTGATATGGCCAAGGGCATTTACAAGCTGTTTGGCGGCGAGATCGAGGGAGAAACAACGGCTAAGAGTTCTAAATTCGAAAGCGAGACCAATCACTCTAAGAGTGAAAGAGCTCAATCAGAGACAGAAGAACACCTTAAAAGCGCCGAAGCCTACCACACTGCTAAAGCGTCCAATGACAGCCAAACCATGCGCGAACTTGATGCGAAAAACTCAATTCAAGTGACCTCTCAAGAGGTATCGCAAAAGGCCAGCGAGCAAGGGATTAGCTACAAAGAAGCTTACTTAGCTGTAGAAAGAGAAAAACGTATTAGCCAGGACAAACGTGTGCAAGTGGCTAACGAAACAGGCATGGATATGTCCGGCATGGTCGAGCATCCCGAGCTTGGCCAAGTTTACTCGCCAGATAAGAAAGCTGAACAAGTGGCCGCCGTCGATGCGGAGATCAAACGCCGTAAAGAGGCTGAGGCCGTAGCCGCACTAACCAAGGCTGCAAACAACACGCAAACCAACAGCGTGACCACAGCCAGCCATGAATCATCCATCAATACCGAGCTAAGTAACCAGAAAACGGACACTCAATCCGTGGTGAAAGTGGACACCGAAAACACCTCGAATAAGACGGTTGCGACTCAATCATCCATTCAACGCAATGAGCGAGTTAGCGAGCTGCAAGCACAGGCAGCAATGAAAGACCTCAAAGAGAGCGGCAAGCCTCAAACCGTGGAACTTAGCAAACATTCACTGGATGCCATTGGGCGCGCGGTTAGCGGCAGTGATAACAACAAACCGACCACTATCTTTGCAGCGCCTAGCGGCAGCTCAAGCAAAGACAAGCCAGCGTCAGCCACTAAGGCTAGCGGCTCTATTCCTCTCAACTTTGATGACCGTTCGTTACAGCGTCAAAGCGCTGATATGGAGTAATAGATGAGCCAAGAAATTGATTACTTACTACGGGTCGATATTGACGGTGTAAAAGTAGCCGATGAGAAACACGCGATCGTTGCGCGCGTCTCTGAATGGCTCGATACACCTCAAGGCCAAGTTTGGGGCGCTCCAAAATGGGGCAACAGATTAGGGGCATACAAGCATGAACCAATAAACGAAACCACAGCAGCAGCTATCGAAAACTCAATCCTATTAACCCTCCCAATTGACGTGAAAGACGCGGTGGTTCAAGGCATTGCCGTAGAGCCAAGCGTGAACGGTATCGATGCCTACAAATTGACGATCGTTGTGAACGGTCAAACGTTGGAGAGAGGTATTACGTTTTGAGCAAGTTAGAAGAAGTCAAAAAGACCTTTAACGAGGCGATTGCTGGTTCAAGCTGGTGGTCGCGTCATATTGGTTCGCAGTTCGTTGACTACCTTTGCTTATTTGTGGCCAAGATTGTTGAACGCATGGCAGCAATCAGTAGCCGTGCATTGCAAGAATCCTACCTAACGCTAGCCACTAAACGCACCTCCATTTTGGCGGGTGCTGAAACTGAGGGCTATGTAGGGCGAAAAGCAGCGCCATCGAAAGGCCGTGCGCTAGTGACCAATACTGGAACAAAGCGCGTTACCTTGCCGAAATACAGCCAATGCGTGGCTGACAATCAATTGCGCTATACGCTAATGGAAGCCATTGATCTTATGCCGCAAGAAAACGCCGCAGTAGAGGTTCAACAGTTCGAAGTGTCCAAGATGACCTACACGGTCGATGAAGGAAAAAACTGGTTGGCCGTGGCGTTCCCTCAAGAGCTGACTAAGCGTATTCATAACATCATCGTGCGCGTGAACGGAGAAGAATGGACGCACGTCTTTAAGTTTCGTAATACGGACGGCAAATCCAAAGCCTACATGGAGTATTACAAGCCAACCGACCAGCTAGGCGTTCGTTTTGGTAACAACAATAACGGTCGCGCGCCAGCGACAGGTGATGTAATTGAGTTTGAGCTATGGCTGACTAATGGTGTGACTACCCTACTCGATGCGCAGCCTTTAGAGCTTATCGATATGGGGATTCAAAGCGCCTATAAAGACCAACTCTCAATCAAAACGTCCACCAGCATCATCGGCGGTGCAGAACCAGAAGACATTGAATCAATCCGAAACAACGCCCTTTACTCGCCAATCTATGACGAGCAGATAGCGTGGGACTCGGATTACATGACCTTTGTTAAGCGCAATATTTCTGGTGTTACTTGGTTGTCGATTTGGGGTGAAGCGGAGCAGGAAAAACTCACAGGAACGCCGGACGTTCGCAACATCAATACGATCTTTATTTGTGCTTACTCTGCCGATAAAACCGACGAGACTTTGAATCAGGAAATCCAAGTTCTATTCGCTGGCCGAGAGGGCTATAACGAGCGCTATAAGCTGGTGGAGCGTAAGGACGTGCCATTTACCGTGACGGTCAAAGGTAAGCTTTACCCAAGTTCAAATCCAGAATGGGCGACAAAGGTACTGGCCGATGCGTTAGATGAGAAATTTGGCAAACAGACAAGTCGCAATGAGCGCATTACCAAAAACCAAATTTGGGATGTCATCCAAGAGCTCAACGTGACTTTGGGTATTAAAGAGTTTGAGGTTGAAGTCGTTGGGATTCTTGACCGCATCCCGATTGATACTTACCACTATTTAGATGTGAATGCGTCAACCATTCAACTGAACTTCGATTACTCATAGAAGTTTTCGCACGGAGCAAGAAAGACACGGATGTTTTCGCATGCGAGAACTTTAAAATACAACATACCATATAGTTTTCGCATGCGAAAACTTTTACACCAATAAGGCGAAAAACATGGCATTTGGAGACTTCAGAAAATGGCTATCTGGCCAGCTAACCAAGGCGCGTCAAAAGGAAACCGCTTGGGTAGATTTAGCAAGCGTGATCGCAGAGTCAATTGAAACTCACGTAGAGTCATACATTGAAAAGCTTAAAGCGCGTTCTTCACTGTACGAAATGGACAAAGAATCGCTGCTAGAAGACATTAAAGAGCTGCGAAAAATCTTCCCACTAGGCGAAGTGGCCGATGAGGACTTGCCACACGTTGTGATGCAGCGTAAGGACGAAATTCACTTTAAAAAGACCATTTATCCACTTATCTCAACGCTCGCGCGTGAATTTAAAGGGTTACGTGTTAAGTGGGAACGAATCTACGCGCCAGTAGACCAAGAGCGATTTCCATACGGCACGTTCTTAGTTCCCGAGTCAGAGTTGGAGCTGCAAAACGGACTAAACCCGAGCGACTTTTTCCTGACCAGTCGCGGTGCTATTCGCATCCCTTTGAACGACATTGCAGGTGAGGACGGCATTACCGAGGAAGCCATTCGAGCATTCGAAGCGAAGATTAAGCGAGTGGTGCATCCTCTTATCCCATTACGAATTGTTTTAGATGGCCAATTGTATTCTATTGAATTTGAAGTCATGGATATGGTGGAAATACCTAACTATTCTGACCATGTTACGGTTGGAAAACAGACCACGACCGATATAGAATCAACACCGAGCTATAAACAGGATTTCGTTCAGACTGGAACGACGACACAGGAAGAACGCCCTGTTAGCCCTATGTATGGTACACCTAGAATGGATGCGATCCCCTTAGATGCGATCTCCATTGATAGACGGTACTATTAACCCTATTCCTATTCCCCGTCCCATTAAAGCGCCACGACTTATACGAGGTCGTAAAGGTGCTTACACAAAAAGTAGTCCTATCGCAGTGTGAACTGCTTAACCGTTATTACGACGAACGCGCCTTGTCGTCGTTGCCTACCAATGGTACTGAGCCTTATTTCCAATTTGGCGATCTTGAATGGGGTTTTGACCTTATCCAAGAAATTGAGGGCAAGCCTAGCTGCATGCCTATCCCACTGGATAAGACAACCGTTGAAAACGTGTTTTACCGTTCTAAGGCGAACTACGCCTATGTGAACGGCAATATCGTCATCACGGCAAACTTGCCAGCGGGTACGCTAGCAGAAGATGAACAATACCAGTTCTCTTGCGTCGGCGTGAAAGATGCGAGCGGCGGTCTGATTCTAGTGGCTGTCACTCAACCAGTTTGGATCTACTCTGACCGTGGTCTGTCGATAGAAATCGTGATTAACACGGCTCGCACGGATAGCGCTCAATTGGCGCAGGTAGGTGCCTAATGAGTCGCCCAAACTTCGAAGAAACGATCATCATCCCGCCACTGCTAACGGACTGGCAAGCGCTACCGCTTATCACCGATACGCAGTACCTAGAACCACTGGCCAGTAACAGCCTAAACCGTAAGTTTTACGGCATCGTTCGCGCTGGTATTTTCCGTGGTTTTGAATGTGCTCCGGCTGGTGGAATGAAACTGCGTGTGAGTAGTGGTGAACAATTTGGCGTGGCGTTAGTTGAGCGCGACGACTATGTGTTAACCGTTCGACAACAACACGATGTTGATGTGGAGATTCCGGCTGGTGCCACTTCTTATGTGGTGCTCGAAGCGTTCTATAAGTTTGGCGTAAAGACAAAACAAGTCGATTTAGCGTCAGACATTGAAGCGTCCGAAATTAAGGTGCTTCCGCAGGAAGCGGTTGAAGATCATCATTTGATATTGTGTCGCGCTACCGTGCCAGATGGCGTTACCCAACTCAAAAGTGAACACCTTAACTTTGATGATCGTGAACAAGGCGGTTATGACCTACAAGGTCACGTTTCACATCCCGATCCACATAAGCAATATGCGATGCGCGCCGAAGCCAATGCGCACTACGCAGACCGTGAAAACCCGCACCATGTAACCAAAGCGCAAGTTGGCCTTAGCTTGGTAAACAACTGGGACGCAACCAGTCAGATAAACGTAGATAACGATCAGCTTTATGCCACTGCGAGAGCCATCAAGTTGGTTCACGACAAAGCTGCTACTGCATACAACAAGTCGGTTGAACATTGGCCGTACATTGCGTCTGGTGGCGAAACAAAAATCGCATTGCCTTACGAAGTGCCGGAAGTAGATTCATTGTCTATCCAAGGTATCGTGCAGACCAAAGACAGTGCTTGGCAATTCTTGAAAGACACTAATGAGGTTGAAGTAGCCGAACCACTTGAAACGGGTGATGAAGTGGTGATTACTCTAGGTGTCCCATCACTAAGCTCAAGCTCTATCATTGCCGAGCTTCAAGAGCATATCGATAACCTTGAAGCCATCATAAACAGCGGTATCGCTGGCGCGCCTATGGAAGTATTCCATAGCCACTTCGCTAGTACGTCGAATACTTTCACTGTTCCACCAGTCTTTGAAGAACGCGCGATTAAGCTGGTGTTCCTACAGGGTGTGCAGCAATCAAGAGATATTGCTTACACCATCTCACCGGACGGTGATGTTATCCAGTTTGTTGACGAAATTGCAGCAGGAACGGAGATCACCTTGGTCGGCTAATCAGTTTTCAAATTCCCCTAGCCCTATTCCCCATAAATGCCCTTTTTACTAACAACGAAATTGGATTTTTTATGGCTACACAAAACAAATTAACTCGCATCAACCGTCTTGTTTCTGATCTTTCAGCGCAAGACGTTGGTGCATTACCAGCGGGCGCTCGCGCAACAGACTCATCAAAACTAGAGGGGAAAACCAAGGCACAAGTTGTCAGTGAAGCGCGCTCCAATCTTGTCCCAACTTCTCGCACTATCAATAACAAACCACTAACGGGCGATGTGACTCTGACTCACTCAGATGTGGGCGCAGCGCCAGCAAGCCACACGCACGACTACATCCCTAACAACAAGAAAGGCGTTGCAGAGGGTGTGGCTACACTAGATAGCACTGGTAAGATCCCACAAGGCCAATTGCCAGCTATCGCTATCAAAGAAACGTTCCCTGTTAAGTCAGAAGCGGAAATGCTTGCTCTTACAGCGCAAGAGGGTGATATGGCAATCCGTTCGGATCTGCGTAAATCATTCGTTCTTATGCGCCAACCAGCGAGCACACTAGCGAACTGGCAAGAACTATTAACACCGACTGACGCCGTTTCGTCGGTTAATGGTCAGCGCGGTAACGTAGTGCTTGAAGCGACTGACGTTGGCGCGGAACCAGCGTTTGAGAAAAAAACAGCATTCAACAAAAACTTCGGCACTAGCGCTAACACAGTGATGCAGGGTAACGACTCTCGCGTTGTGAATGCAGTGCCAAAGACTCGCACTATCAACGGTCACGCGCTAAGCGCAAACGTCGAGCTAACCGCAGAAGACGTGGGCGCACTAGACGCTGGCGCAACTGCCGTTAACGCAGCGAAGCTTGAGAACACCACTAAATCGCAAATCATTTCACAAGCGCGTAGCGGTCTAGCAGCTAGCGGCGCGTCATACACCAAAGCGGAATCTGACGGTAAGTATGCCACCAAGGATAGTCTAGGCGCCTCAATCAAAGACGCGATCCGAACGGTGGATATTACTGTCGAATCTGCATCAACTACGGTGGCTCTGCCAGCGGGTACAGTCTCAGCAATCCTTGTTCTAAGCGTTTGCGGCGTAATGCAGAACGCAGGTGTATGGAGTCTATCTGGTAACACAATCACGTTCGGTGAACAGCTACAAGCTGGCGACATCGTGACGGTTATCGGCTTCAAGTAAACATGACCTTTCCTTTCCTACTTCCCCATTAACGATGTGCTCCGGCGCTTTGTCGGAGTTGCTGGTCATTGAATTGAGAAAGGCATATTTCTGAATGGCATTAAAAAAATTGACTCAAGTTGGCGGTAGTCCAGCTCGAAAATTGCGTGAAGAAATCACAACAAAAGTGGATGAACACGCTAGCAATAAAACGAACCCGCACGGAGTCACAAAGGCACAAGTAGGCTTAGGTAACGTACCAAACTATCCGGCCACCAGCTCGGTAACAGATGCGTCCAACAGCAAACTTGCGACCGCTGGTGCTGTTAAACAGGCATACGACAAAGGCATCGAGGGTTTAAATCGCGGTAACGCAGCTTATGACCGCGCAGAACAAGCAGAGACGAACGCAAATACCCACACTGACAACCGCATTAGTGCTTTGATTGGTGGTGCGCCAGCAGAAGCGCTCGATACAATCAAAGAGCTTGGTGACGCGCTCATGGATCAAGAAGATGCGGTAGCGGCCATTACAACCAACATTGCTCAACACAAATCAGACTACTCGAACCCACACAAGGTTACGAAAGCTCAAGTTGGTCTATCAAACGTGCCGAACTACGCATTCACAGCAGCGGTTAATGATGCTAGCGATGTGAAATTTGCGGCGGCAGGTGCCGTTAAGAAAGCGTATGACCTTGCAGCCTCAAAGATGACGCAAGCGCAAGCCGATGGCCGCTACCTAAAACTGTCAGGCGGTACATTGACTGGTGGCCTACTCATTGATGAGGGCAGTTCCAATGTTTCTCAATTGCACATAGGTCATGCAGGTAAGCGCTTTCATGTTGAAACGAAAACCGATGGCACCTTTGAGGTTGTAGAAAGTGACGTTTCCAGTCGATTAAAGATCCGCAAAGGTGGTGAATCAACACTATACGGCTCCCTAAACGCTACAGAGTCGGTATCTTCGAATCGTAGTGTTGAAGTGCAAGGCACTCGCGCTGGTAATAACGTTCCATCGAGCGAGCAAGTTAAGCTGGACGGGTACGGGTTGATTGGTAATCGTCGGGCGGTTTACTTAACGAACGGCTCTAATTCGTCGGATGCTTACGTTCAAATCGCGGTGGGTGGTGCTCATAATGGAGGGGACGCCAAGTTAGACCTGACTCGATCAAAGCTTAGTTCCAGTGTCCCTATCGAAGTACAAGGGAATAAAGTCGTTACAGAGGCGTTTAACCGTACAGAGGTTGTGCGCACCTCTTTAGGTAGTGACAACTCTTGGTGTTTGGTTGCCAATGTAACGATGCCTCAATCAAGCTCTACTGCGGTTATTGAGTTCTTTGGTGGTGCTGGCTTTAACACTGACTTGCACTATCAGTCGTCACGACATCAAATGATTCTGAGAGCCAGTAACGGAAACCCTAAAGGTCTAAATGGTCAGGTTATTACAGACCATCCTAGCGGCTTACCATTTAGTGAGTTTGGTTGGGTAAATACTAGCGGTGACAATTACGCCATCTATGTAAAAACACGTAGTGCCTACAGTACGAACATTCTTATTCGATACATGTGTAGTCACACCATAACGCCATACGTTAGCAATAAGGGGGCAAGCCAGCCAGCGGGTATTGTCAAAGGGCGAATGGTCACTAGCTATACGTCTTACAATAAAGACTTAGGGGCAATTAACTCTGTTGATGGAAAGGGTTTAGAGCTTGATTACTCTACAAAGAAAACTTGGATTGGTTCTCGTAATTCATCTTGGTGCCACATGGAGACAGAGGCCACCAGCGGCTTTTACTCTTACTCCTCGTTCACCTTTGCTAAAGGGATTGATGTAATGCTCAATCAGAGCATTTCATTAGGTGGGCGAGCTGCATTTCGTAATACAGACGGCAACTGGCTTCGCATCAATGATTTAGGAAAGTTTACTTCTGGTATCTTTTTCGGTAGCTCACTGGTTCGTACTGATGGTGAGTTTACGGCGGGTTCTTGGACTGGTTCGAATGATGCCGTTCGTATGGATAATAGTTTTATGGATTCATCATGGGCGACGAATGGCCGTGCGGGATTCAGTATTAACTGTAAAGATAGTTCAAGTGCGCATTGGGCGTTAGCCTCTTACTATGATGGCACCAATATCCGTTCTGGTATTCAGATCCTATCTAACTCAGAGGGTCGGATGCGCTTCTACACTAACCGCCGCAGTAATTATGTAGACATTAAGGACGGCAATGTATATGCAGGTTCGCCTCAGAGCTCGGCTGGTAACTCTCTCGCACGTAAAGACTACGTTGATAGTAAACTAGCGGGTGTTTCATCACGCGCTGGAGAGGTTGCCTTGGGCTGTAATGCGGGGCTAAGAGAGGGCAACCTTACGATAGATGGCATTACATGGGAGTTCAAGAATTGGATAGGATGCTTCCTCGATCCGTTTGATTTGATTAACTACAACGCTCCGGTTGCTGGTTTTGATGTTCGTGTTGAGGGGTATTACGAAATTGAATGGACTGCGATACGACGCCGCAATGCTTCAAACTCATCGACTGTGTACTCTGCAATCGCCAAAAGCAATAAAATTATAGCGGAGGCTCAAAGTGATTCCAACGACTTCGATGCCGTGCCAACGACTTGTCGATGGGTAGGAAAATTATACTACGGTGAGCTTATTCAATTCTTAGACAGAGGTGCATCCACGCCTATTCGGGGTTCGCATTTCTCGATCCGCTACATCAAACCATAACCATCAACCAAAGGGACACGATGCTGTCCCTTTTTTTGCAAAAGTTTTCGCATGCGAGAACTTTAAAACATGGCATCCCCTAAAGTTTTCGCTTGCGAAAACATGGGCGCATATTGATGCGAAAACCAATATTTATATAATCTTCCTCGTCAAATATCGATTCGACTCGACTATCCTCATTGGAAGTTTTGTATGCGTTGCCGCGCAACAAAACGCTTGGATTAGCCTCTCACCAGCCTTTTGGGTGAGAGGCTTCTTTTTTATATAGGCTCTTGAAATCTAACTTTTTTCCGCAAAACAGCCCTATTTAATACCCATTCAAAAGTAAGTAACGCCCGTCTATTGAGCAAAAGCCACCTTTCCGAATACACTCGCTAGGTAATATACTAAAGGGGGATTTAATGCCAGTGTCAGTTGTTGGTGAGAGCTTTGCGATTAGCGTACTGGCTCTATCTGTCCTCAGTGGTGTTGGGTCATATCTCCAAGGCATACGCGAGCAACGTCTAGCTGGTGGATTCCTTGATTTTTTAACCGAGCTAACGCTGGCGTTGGTGGTCGGTTTGATAGTCGCTTACTTGTGTGAAAGCGAGGGTGTGGAGGCTGGTTATACCAGCGCGCTTGTCCTCATTGCGTCGAACAACGGAGCAGACTCGATCAACTTTATCCGCAAGCTGGCTAGCCAAATGTTAGCGAGATTTTTTAATACCGGAGGGCAAGGCAAATGATGGAATTTGCAGTAATTGGCCTAGCCATTGCTGACCGATTTTTGCTTAAACGAAACGCAGTAAAAATACTGCATGCAAACCAGATGGACGATCCCGATGTGATTCGATTCGTTCTTGGTTATCAATCTCAGCGAGCCATAACGAGTGGGACTTTAACCTATTCGTTGCGCAGTAAAAAACGACCAAAAGCCGTCATTACTCGCACACGTAAGCTCGACTTTTCACACGCCGGACATAACAGCGAATACCTGACGTTCGATCGCAAGTTACTCGAACTCGAAGCGGGGGAAAAGCTGCATGGCGAGTGGATTCTGGACGTTAAGATTGAGCGCTCCTGTTCCCTAATCAATCCGCTGTACAAAATCTTTCCTACCTGTACGACATATTCAGAGGAATTTGAAATTGCGTAACAACAGTAAGTTTGCACTAGACCAGTCACATAACTATGTGGTGGTCGATTTTGACAACGTGACCGAACGCGGCCTTAAGAGTCTGATCACTGCGTTAAAACAAGCTGGTGCGACTGTTACAGACGTAGAAGCCTCGAACAAGAGAACGAGACGAGACGGCGAGACAGTTAAACGCGCCAAGTTATTCTTTGATAATGGTCAGTCAATGACGCTGTTTATTGGTGATGAGGGTGATATTTTCCAAATGACACTCAACAGCACTAAACAGCCTATCCCTAGCGTGAAGAACGAGCGCGAGCTTGCGCGTGAAATGGTTCGCCTAATGAAGCGCAACCAAAGCAAGTTTGACAAGCAAGTTGCACGTAAAGCGGCTAAAGCCGTTAAAGACACCTCAGACATTCAACCAGCTACACGTTCTATTGCTAAGCGACTTGAAGAAGCCAAAGCGGCTGAACAAGTCGCTCAGTCCAATTACACCAATGCCCTAGCCGCTCGGGATAGCGTTCGCACTAAGTTGGAAGAAGAACAACGCCGCATAGCAGATCTCGAAACTGCATTAGAGCAAGAGAAGCAAGAAACCAAAGAACTTGAAGCACAATTAGAGGCGGCAAAGTCATGATGTTTACCAGTCAAAATCAAATCAAGATTGTGGATCGCATCGACCATCTGGCCAAGAAACTCACGCCGGAGCAGATTGAAGCGGTGCTGCAAGGTAAAAACGCCGATCAAATCCTAGAAGCATTGTCACTTGAGGATTTGGAGAACACCTACTTGTATCAGTGCAAACCTGTGCCACAAATGATGCTAGAGGCGTTCAAATCGAAAGCCTCAAGGCTTGAATTTCGTGCTCAGCAATTTGGTAAGCACTTGGAGCGTAAAACCCCTACTTTATCGGTAGAAGCCGTTGAAGTAGGCAAACCGCGCAAGTCTGGTGCGGTTGCTGTCCAAATGGTGAAAATCCCGTTTTCAGATGGCCAGAGCATTTCTATTGCGTTCCATGCGCCGGATAACGATCCGCTAAAAATCAATCCAGATGACACGTTAATCGCGTTCCGCTTTCTAATGAACTCGCGCGATATTACTCACGTAGTCGCACCAAAGGGCAACATGGATTTATCCCTTAAGGAAGTGACCAACAAGCTAGCGCAGTTGCTTGAAAACAACAGCGAGAAATTTGTCGCTGCTAAGGCCAAGAAAGACGCTGACAAGAAAGCATTGGAAGAAGCGCAACAAAAGGCACAAGAACTTGATGAACAAGCTGCGCAACTAGGCGAAGAAGCTACCGACTTGGAACAAAAGCTCGATGAGCTGGCCAAGAAAGAGAAGCGCTTGGAAACTCAGATTGCTACGCAGAACGAAATCCAAGAAGAACTACGCAAACAGCTTGCTGCTATCAAGCCAGCAGCAAATACAGCAACGACAAATGTAAACGCTGGTGGTAGTTCGTCTCAAGTGATCGAGCAATGGGACGCTTCATGGACTAAGCAAGAGAAACGCGACTTCATCATTAACCGTGCTTTCAATGGCGATCTTGATGCCTTTGTTAAGCAGCTAAGCCAAGAGTTTAAAGACTCATTAGAGTTTGCAGGTGCAGCAAATCAAAACGTTCCTAGCACTTATTCAGAGTCGTATATCAATGATGTGATTTATGACCTCGATAAAGGTGCTATGACGGTATCAGAGCTTGCCGAGGCTAAAGAATACATCCGTGATTCAATTGAAAACGATTTTCCTCAGTTGTCAGACGAAGAACGGGAACGAAAAGCAAATATCGAGCGCAAAGAATGGCTATTGGCTCTTATTGGTCGCAAGACCATTGCTAAGGGCTGGAAGATGGATAAAGGCGAAGATAGCGAGCCGTTTGTCTACTTCGAATCCCCTGACGCGAACGACGATGATAGCTTTGGCCAGTACATGGTCCACGCGCGCGATAACCAAACCTTGGCTGTCACTTACGGCGAGGGTTCACCGCTTGCTGGTGGCGACGATCTACAAGGTTGGGAAGCTGCTAAATCACTTATTCTGGCTGACTACGATCGCGAATCTAAGTTGCTTCAAGATACCGATGACAGCAACGAAGAACCACAACCAATTGAGAGCGACGAGCCAAACGCGAACGACAAAGACGAAACCACGGATAACCTATTCTGGTATGGCCTACGTCTACGCCCTTATGGCTTGGGTACGACGCCGCCACAACATCAAGTGGTTAAGTACCTCGATCCAGAATCGGCTAAAGAGCAATTCGCTGACGCTGGTAATGGCATTCGCCACGGTGCGATCGCTTATGACCAAAAACTGCCACCAGAATTAGTAAGTAGCTTTGACCTAGAGCCGCTATTTGGCATGGTTGAGGGCGACCTAGAAGAAGCGGAGCGCATCGCAACCGAAGCGCTAGACCAATGGGTTGAGGACAAAGGCGTTGATGAAATTCCTCAGTCTACGCTCGATACCCTAAAACAAGTGGGCTTCAAAGCAGCGTTCGCTAAGCAGCTACGCCAGCAACCAGAAATGAAGAACCGCAAGGAAAATCCAAACGCGTACAAGCTATGGAGCGCATCGATTGACCTTGTGACGCCGGACATGATTCAAGAGATTGCCGAAGACCTAATGCTGGTTCAAAGCGATGCTGAATTACAGCGCCAAGCAGAACACACGCAAGGCCGCATGCGCTTCCAAGAAGCAGCTCTATCCCAACTTAAGGATATGCAGTCAGTAAACCCAAGCGATCGCAAACGTCTTGTTATGCTAGCTGACCTAACGCTAGGTACTGGTAAAACACTAAAACGTGGCGAGAAAGTGGATGACCAAGCTAAGCGTATTTCAGAACAAGCGCACCTAGTGGAATCACTACAAGGTGAAACCCTAGCGTCACTGGAAGCGCAATTTAAGAACCGCAAAGAGATCACTGATTTCCTAACGGCTCATCGCATTCCATTTAACCGCCGTGCGAAACGCGCTGACCTACTGCAAGCTATCTTGAACTACCGTGACGGATTCTTTAGTGCAACGGCGAAAATGTTCGACCTACGCGCGCTACGTGGCGACCTATACGAGAAGTTTGAGAATGGCGAAGCGTTAGCACTGGATGACGTAGAAAAAGCGTTTAGCGCGACTACGGTTTACCATGAGGGAGACGTAGCTTACACCAAGGCAAAAGGTGAAACCGTCATTCCAGCAATGGCAGACCAAGGCGAGGACTACCAAAAAGTTGAGCGCTTCATTAAGGCGATTGATGACGGTATCTACCCTGACCTATCCGAACTAAGTTCAGATGAGCTCTTTGCTCAGCACTATGCAATGGCAAGTGTTACCAACCAAGACATCCTGGCAATTCATGGTTTTAGATACTTGGATAACGATGAGCAGATCGACAATGAACAGATGGCGCGCGCTATCCATAATTCAGTCATGCCATTGTGGTACACAAAAGCTATCGAAGCGGAATACGAAAGCCGTGGCTTCCCTAGCCTTGCTGCATTGCCTGACTTGAACCACAAAGGCCAATTCAAGGCGACACGCGAGAAGCGCTACGCACCAGTAGGCACTATTGGCCAATCTGATTTTAGCGTTATCGATACGTACACAGGCAAGGTGCTAGAAACTGGCCTAGAGGGCGCAGCAGCGCAGCAAAAAGCGACTCAACTAAACGACCAAGCAGTGAAAGAAAGCACTATTGCAATCTTTAACATGCTTAAAGACGGCAAAACGCTTGAGCAAATTGCAGAGACGGAATACAGCGCACCACTTGAGCCTGTCAGTCCGGCCATGTTCACCACAATCAACGGCTTTGAATCATTGTATTCAACGTTGGCCATTAACGGCTCGGGTTCGCTTCACTCGCGCCCAACACTACGCGAAAACGCCGACAAGCTACTGGCTAAGGTGGACGCTGACGGCAAGATTAACGATATTGCGCTAACCGAAGAACAAGAGAACCAAATGGAAAATGCATTTGGCTACAGTTTCTTCTCTGCGAAGTCGAACAAGGGTAAAGAGCTACGCTTTATCGCTAACACCAATTCTCGCAGCTACCTAACGGTTGACGGTGCTAACAAACTGCTTGAGCTATTGGGTGCTAAGAACGCCGTAGAATCTGACACAGCAGATGAAGTGAGCAAGGGTGCATCCGAGGAAGAAAAACAACTTCTCGCACTAGACCCAACTCAATATTCATTTGGCTCAATCTATGAGAGCGAGGGCATTCGAGATACGGGTGAAATCGCTAAGCGAATCCGCGCCTTTATCGCTCAGCTTAAGAAAGCTGGCAAGATCAGTAATGATGTTAAAATCTCAGTACGCAAGCCTCGCTACGGCACACTAGACCTAACGCTGACTGACTTGCCAAGAAACGTCATGCTCTACAATCCAGCTTACCTACAGTTCGAGATTGATAACCCTAACTCGCCAGCGCCACACGGTATGAGCCGTTATACCGAAGCAGTAGATCAGCTGATCGAGTTCGTTAACGCTTATGTAGGCCAATACGACTATAACAACAGCGACACGATGACCGATTACCACGATCGCAATTTCTTTGGTGGCCGCCTAACCGTGGACTTTGATTTTGGTAAAGAGCGCAAAGTGGTAGAGCTCGCGTCTCTAACTGAAATGCACCAGCAAGGCGAACAGGCAGAGGATGACGTATTAGACGTTACCTCATTCCGTGAAAGCCTAGATGAAGAAGAAGCGAAAGCGCTTGAGCAGCTAGAAGCCTTTACCAACCTAGAGCTAAAACTTGGTAAGCAGGAAGTGACTTTCCCAACAGGCCGAGTGAAGTCGATTAATGCGAAAGATGAGGACGGACTCACTTACAGCCTAGACGTTCTATTCGACATTCTAGCGACCGACTTAAGCGAAAAAGCGAAAGCTCAACTTGAGACGATTAAGGACTGGCAATCTGCGGATACCTACAACAACGAAAAAGGCGCATTGGTACAACCAAGTGTTGCGGCAGGTATCCACTCAGTAAATGGCTCAGTGCCAGCGAACGTGTACGCTCCGCTAATCGCCCGTTCATGGTTAAATGAAAGCCACGCTGACATTTATCCGATCGCTAAAGATGGCGAGTACAAGTTCGCGCTATACCAAGGCAACGACTTGATCGGTGAATTTGACGATACAGCGGAAATGGAAGCGCTATTAGTGAAAGCGTTCAATCTAAGTAGTGAGGCGCCTCAATCTGAAACAGAGGGCAATAACGAAGAAATGGAACATGTAGAGAAACTAAAGGAAATCCGAGATTTCACTGGTGAACCTACGCCGGAATTGGTTGATGAGTTCCAAACCGCACTAGAACAGGCTTACGCCCACTTCGAAGCTAACGACCAAATAGCAGAGAACGAAGCGTTGATGGATGCCGCTCTAAGCAACATCACAAGCATGATCCAAGCGCAAATCTAATCACAACCAAGGCCGCCACATCGGCGGCCTAAACCGGAGAGAATCAAGTGTTAAGCTTAAGAGAAAAAATGACGCTCAACCGCGATGCTGCGGGTTTGTTGAAAGAGCTTAAGAGTGGCCAGCTATCGATTGGTGAACGCATCAAAAAGAACCGTGAGCTGGTGGAAATTCTTAATAAACTGACAGGCGCTAACCAAAAGGTTGAGCAGGAACCGGTATCAAGTTCGGATGAGCCAATATCGGTAGAAGAATTTTCCAAGTTAGGCCGCTCCGATAAGATTGAAAAGTTCAATGAAGTGCTACTTCTGCCTAACTGGTACGAATACGAAATGGCGTTTTTCCCTAACTACCAAATGGTTGAAAAGGGGGATAACTACGTTGTTTACAAGGATGGCGAAAACTTCCAGTTTGGCTTCAAAGGGCATATTGCGCGAGGTTTGGACTACTGGAAAAACGATGCGGGCTCAGCCAAGAAAAATGGTGGTTTTGGTAGCTGGTCGCGCGCTGACCGTAGCAAGGCTATCAAGACCATCACTAAGCACATTGAGCAGAATGGGCGCGACAATGGCGAACGTCCAGTTGAACAAAGCGAACTGGTTGCGAGATTCCTTGCAGGGGAGTTTAATACAGCCAAGCCATCGCTGTTTGTTGATGTAATGCGAGACGTTCACTCAGAGGGCTTGGAGCTAGATAGCATCAAGCAAAAAGCGATTGAATGGTTCGAGCACAATCCTGACAAACTGGCCGCTTAAGTTTTCGCATGCGAGAACTTTTTTGCATGGAGCGCGAAAGACACGGATGTTTTCGCATGCGAGAACTTTAAAGAATCTCGTTCGATATAGTTTTCGCATGCGAAAACTTTTCAGAGAACTTGAGAAAAAACGATGAATGTTTTCACTAAAATCCGAGCAGACTATTACTACAAGCAATCTTTAAACCTTGCACTAGCAGCCAGCGAACGTCATAACTACGCCAAGGCGCTTTTCGCATTGCTTAAGAGCCTTTAATCCTTTTCCCTGTCCCAAAAGTTTTCGCATGCGAAAACTCGCCACTCCAACCGGAGCGGTCAAATTGAACCAACTCACATCAATTAGCGCCGAAATCAAAGAGGCGAAAAACATCAATGACCTAGCCGAGATTGTTCAACTGTACGCAACAGACAATCCAAAACCCAAGCTAGGTCGCACCAGCTACGTTGTGACAGCAAAAGGCGACGAAGTGGAAACAGGCTTTAAAGTCGTGGAAGCCAGCGACCTTATTCCATCGAACGACTTAGACGGTCGAATCAATCCGAACTTCCCGCAAGAACTGCAACCGCGCGACCGTACTCGCGTATCCTCAAAATTGCAGATCTCAAAGATGGCCAACGATTTGCGTCCACAACAATTAACCGATTCTGGACTATCTAGCCACGGCGCACCGATTGTCGGTACAGACAATGTGGTGGAGTCGGGGAACGGTCGAACCATCGCTATCATCAAGGCGTATCGAGAGGGTAAGGCTGATAAGTACCGCCAGTTCCTAATCGACAATGCGGAGCGCTTCGACCTATCACCGGAGAAAGTTGAGAGCATGCGCGAGCCAGTGTTGGTTCGAGAACGTGTCACCAAAGTTAACCGTGCTAAGTTTGCCCGAGACTCCAACCTCTCTGACTTGCAACAAATGAGCGCCGCCGAGACGGCTTGGGTTGACGCAGAGCGCATCGATGACCGCATGATTGCTCTATTCCAACCGAGCGAAACAGGCAACCTTTTGGCCAAGTCTAACCAAGGATTTATAAACAGTTTCTTAACTGAAATTGGGGATAACTCAACCGCCGGACTACTTACCGAAGATGGCCGACCAACCAAGCAACTGATTGAGCGCATGCAAAATGCCGTGTTTGCCAAGGCGTACAAAAACGAGAAGTTGGTGAAGCTGGTAGCCGAGGAAGCCGATCCCGAAATTCGCAACATTTTGAGCGCGCTAAACGGCGCAGCAAGCGCGTTTGTTGAGATGCAATACCTTAGCGGAGAGGTGCATAAAAACACGTCTGGAACGCTGGCAGAAGCCGTGGAAATTAACGCCTCACAACCTGACCTCGCTAAGTCAGCACTTGACTCACTGGTGCAAGCAACCGAGCTAGTAAGACAGGCCAAAGATTCCGGTCAGCACATCGATGAGCTATTAGCTCAGTCCGGTTTGTTTGGCGACAACGATCCCGAGGCCGAAGCGCTGGCGAGATTCATTGCTGCGAACAACCGAAGCGCAAAACGCATGACACTGGCATTTAAGGCAATGGCCGAGGCAATCAATAGTGAGCTGCTTCACCAAGGCCAAGCGCTCGGGGATATGTTTGGCGGCGGCGGTGCATCGCTTATTGATATTCTTGGGCGTGTAAATCAAGAGCTAGAAAACGAGGGGGTACAAACAGGCTTTATGTTCGAGTCTAGTGTGCAACTGGACGAACTTGCAAACGCTTCGAGGCATGCTATAAAATAGTTCTTGGCATATATTGCCTATACAACCTTTATAGACACAAAAACGCCAGATTTAATTGTCGAATCTGGCGTTTTTGCATTTGGGAGTAGGGGATGTTTACTATCAGGCATCGTTATCACTACGGGCTAATCGACATAAACGAAGACGGCGTTGCCGATGGCCATTCAGTCGCAGGGAATGAGATCCCCGCTTTAAGGAAAGATGGCGAGTATATCTACAGGCCATTTAAAGGGGCGCTAGATAATATCTATCTACTGCATATCCAAAAGGTAAAGCTGGTGAATATCGTCGCTTATTGCGATGACGAACTAGGGCTATTTGGCTGGCAAGACGTGCCGCTCGATCACTATGTGGTTGGTGTCTACCGTGACGGCGGGTATTACGTCCTAACGAAAAACGGGCAGCTAATTAGCCACCCGCTTTAAAGTTTTCGCATGCGAGAACTTTACACACGATACCCCACTAATTGAGCTTCACCAACTGGCACTTGCTCAAGTTCGCCATCATCAAACAGTACCGTTAGCTTGTCGCTATGCTTACCAGATGCGAACACCAAACCATGACGGTCATTAACCATCACACAAATGCTGGTAGGCTTTTGGTTTGCCGTAGGCTTTTTGCTTACTGGTGTCTTATCGGTCTTTTCTGCTTTCTCTGGTTTGCTAGGTTGAGGTGCAACTTCCACCTTGCTATCTAGCTCGCCAGTGCGCAGTTTTACACAATCTTGGCGTGTTAGCTTCTCGCCGCTTTCCAGCGCTTCACGAACGCGCTCAGAGTTATCGACGGTTGCTTTGCGTAGTTCGTTGATGGACTCTACATCACCAATAATCCCTTTTTGGAATGCTTCCAAAACAAAGTCAGGGGCTTTAAGCACATTTAGGTATTTCGAAATGTAGCCGTCTGATTTGCCAAGGCGCTTAGCCAAGCCACGGTTATCCAGATTGTGCTTTTTCTTTGCTTGGTCAAACGCCTTACCCAACTCGATTGCCGTTAAATCTTCACGTTGGATGTTTTCAATAAGCTGGCCAAAAATATCGCCCTTTTCACGGACAATACATTCAACGTGAGTCAGCTTGTCGCTCAACATAGCGGCGCGCCAACGTCGTTCACCCTCTTGGATTTTGTATCCCTTGCCATCGAACGGGTAAACAACGACAGGTTGAATTTGGCCGTTTTCTTCTAGGCTTTCGCATAACTCAAGTAGTGATTCATCGTTAAATTCTTCACGAACTTGCTCAACTGAATACAAAGAGTCTTTAGGGATAGCCAGCACTTTCGCTGCATCGCGGATTTCTACCGCTGATTCATCCAAGAGATTATCTAGGTCGCTAAGCTTGATTCGATCTCTTAAGCTTTTGGTCATGCTGTCACCTCTACCATGCGCTTGCAAAGCTCATCACAAACCGCTGTAAAGCCGAATTTATCAGCCGCTTTAGGGTTGGTTTCAATCAGTGCTTTGCCTTGGTTTAGAGCTTCACTTACGCGCGTTGTTTTAATCAGTTTGTTTTCAAAAACTAGGTTGCCGTACTCTTTACGAAGTTCCGCTTCCTGTTCGCGCTGGTCGTTTGTAATGTTGGCTTCGATAAGGTTTAGGACAATGCCTAATACTTCCAAGTCAGGGTTCATTCGACGGATTTGGCGCGAGGTCTTAACCAGCTCATTAACGCCTTTGATCGACATTTTTTGTGCTTGGCTAATGATAAGTAGCTTACTGGCCACAAGTAGCGCTGCATGCTGTAGCGCGTTCGCCGCTGGTGGACAGTCGATAAAGATATAGTCGTAGTCGTCTTTGATAAGGTCGATAGACTCAGCCACGTTTAAGATTTGTGATTGAGTAATGTTACCCATGCGCTTATCGCCGCCAATAACGTGTACGTTTTCGCTGACTTCGAAAGGTTTAGCCTTTACTGGATTTTCAAAAAGGTTGTAAGCGTTGTGTAGGCAGCTCGCAGATGTGTACTCTGGATTCTCGACCATTTCCGGTGCGATTGAGCCGCCTAAGTTGTTTTGTGGGTCAAAGTCCAGGAATAGACATTTGTTGCCTTGGCTAGCGATGCTAATGCCAAAGTTGTAAGTACAAGTTGTTTTACCAACGCCGCCTTTTTGGTTGGCAATCGCCATGATAATGCTCATTAATTAATTTCCTTTGCTGGTGGAATTTGTTTGCTGTTTTGGTTTGCTCAGTGCTACCTCAAGATCCTCGATATAGCACTGAACTACGTAATCAGTTGTACCGCCGCCGTGCATTGCTTTGTAAATAGCAGTGTGGCAAGGGCTTACCCCCTTAACGCCATCAATGAGCTGCTTGGCTTTTCTGGTACTTCCTGCCTTTTGGACTAATTGATTTAATCTTTCGCATCGTTCCTTGGATGCCATATCAATGCCTCTCGATTGTTGTCACTGGCAACAGGCACACACTATACGTTGCCAGTAGCAACAGCACAAGAAAAAAAAGTAACAAACAGAACCGATTGCACAAGTTTTCGCATGCGAGAACATTAGATAAATTGTGAGATTGATTCCATGTGTTTTCGCATGCGAAAACTTTTTGACAATTCTATTACTTAACTAGGTTACAAAGAGCAGCGTCAACAGGCATAAGAAGGGAAAAGCACCTAGTTGCATAATTCATTGTTTTTAATAAAAAATATTGAAAAACCTGTTGAATATGAAAATTATTTCATATACATTAAATTACAGATAGGCGGCAACAAAACTATTAGGGGTAGGATTGATTGCATCAAAGCTTATCTGTTCAACGTGCAATCCCCGCCATTTGTTCAGTGGCGGGGTTTATTTTTTCTATCTCAAAAGTTTTCGCATGCGAGAACTTTAAAGCATCCCATTCCGTATAGTTTTCGCATGCGAGAACTTCTTACCAAATTCCATGCAAAAAAATACCCGCCAAAAATGACGGGCATATGAGAAAAAGTTTTCGCATGCGAAAACTTAACGCATCGATTTGCTGTTAACACTCCACGCTTCGAGATTTACGTCCTCGATAGAATATTCAAATTCTTCATCATCGACGTAGTAGGTATGTAGGTTTGCTTGCCAGTAGCCTTTATCAACTTGCTCTTGCTGGTACGCCCACGCAGCACACAACAAAATCGCAGGGTCTTCGAAATTGAAGTGTTGCTCTGTGATCACTTCTGAATCGCTGCCAAGGTCATAACCATGCTTGGCCATGAGCGATTTAACCGCCCACCAATAAGCGCCATAGTGACGGTACATGAGCGGATTGGCTTTAAGTGTTTTGTAAATGCCATCTACTTGAGCTTGGATAAATGCTTCTTTGCTTTGTGCTGTTTCTAGCGCCTCATCGAGTAAGGGCTGTAGATCTTCAACGGTAGGCAATTTCACTTGGGTAATCATTGTTGTCTCCAAAAAGTTTTCGCATGCGAGAACTTTTCGCATGCGAAAATTTGAGTTAGGCAGCTTCGGCCATTGTGTTATGAATGGTTAATAGCGATTTCGCTAGCAATTCCAAATCCGCTTTCGCAGAGATAAACCACCAGCCGCCATTAAATTCACTGCTTGCGTTTGATGCGAAGTCAGCGCCGTACTCGGCCTTAGCTTCCTTGTCACCAGCGAACATCACTTTAAGCGAACCTTTAAGGCCATTGTTGTCCATCAAACCAATGCGTTCGTATGGCTCTACAACAATCTCTTTTCGGTTGCGACCGCGCTTAGGCTTCCAGCTAATTGGTGAAGTCACCATTTTAACGTCGATGCCAATGCCTGACATTAGTTCGCTAAACTTCTCGATGCTCTCTACGTTAATGGCAGAGATATTATCGATTTTCACTTTCTGCGTTTCGGTCACTTTAACCTCGGCCTTTTCCGGCTTATCCGCATTTAGGTACTTCTCGATAAATTCCTCACGCTGTGCGCTCCGATAAGTGAATAGCGAACCATACGCACCTTTCATGCGATTCAATGACCAGTCATCCGAGAAGATTAGGCCATCACCGGATAGGAACTCACGTTCGCCAATAGCGTGTAGGTCAGCACATACCTTAAGCATGGTTTCTTGTGAGTTTTCGCCGTAAATCGCATCGACCTTTTTCAGTAGGTGAGTATCGGTCGTTGGTTTGTATTGCGTCATCCAGTACGCGATCTGTGATAGACGTTTCGCACGGTCAGGGTCGTTAGCCACCAGCTTAGTGAAGTCAGCGAATAGCTTATCTTCCAGCTCTGTGCGGTATTCGCTAGAGCGTTCGGTCAGAATATCGGTGTAACGAGTGAACTCACGAGCCGATAGGCGGCGAGCTTCGTGTGCGTTGGTGTAACCTGTCCATTTCAAATTGGTTAGATGGTTATCTAGCTCTTTAAGGAAAGTGATAGACGTTTTGTAAGTCGTCTCTGCTTTCAGTAACGCTTCTTGATAAAGCTCAGGGTATTTTTCCTCGAATGCTTTGATCTCAAGTGTCACCAGTTCAACAACTTCCTGTTCGCTCACTTGGTTGCCGTTTTCCATCGCCTGTTTGTCCCAATCGCTACCGATAAAGAAACTTAGAATGTCGTGTTCCAACATCACGCGACCTTTATCTTCCAATTGCTTGGTTACTTGGTCGAGTAGGGCTTTCACGATCGCTTTATCGCTCGCATCTGGATAAATCAGCGTTTGGTCTGGTTCAACATCCAATCCCCACGGCGTAGAGAATGAGCCGTCAGCATTGCGCACCAAACAACGGCGGCTGTTACCGTAGGCTTTCATTTTCTTTTCTGCGACCAGTTCAAAGAACGTCTCACGGTCAAACGTATGAGCGACTTCACTTAGTGGTACACCTTGGAGCGCTTTTGCTTCTAGCGCAGCTCTATCCTGATTCACTGGCGCAATTTCAATGATGCGCTCAACAGGTAGATCGACATAGTTGCGTGACGCTGGTTCGCCGTCCATTTCAGTAATAAAGCCGTCCACCGTGCCAGATTTACGGTCGAAGTTGGTGATCATGATTGTTGCTTTTGAATCGTACTCGGCGCTCCAAGAACGGCTCTTAACTTCGGCTTTGTAGGTGTAGCCATTACGCACAATCACACCGTTGCGAACAATGTATAACTCTGGATGAGTTAGGAAGTCAGGGTAATCCTTTAACACACCGTCATTGATGGCCAGCTCCATTGCTGGTTTCAATTTCTTGATGGTATCGCTCGCTTTGTCGCGGTTTTTGATCGCTGCCTCATAGGTTTTGATTTGGCTTTCTAGCGCAAACAGTCTGCCTTTGGTGCGTTGGTAGTTTTTGTGCTGCCAACTGCCGCGCTTCTCGCCCTCTGCACGTAGGCGATCTTCTTCCACCTCTTTGCGTAGTGGCTCTAACTTCTCGCGTAGTTCGGCCAGCTCGCCCTCAACCGTACTCACATCCAAAGCAAGCATTTGGGTGGCTTTGATGTACTTGCTGACGTTAATACTTGCTAGTCGGCGTTCCTCTAATTTGCGCTTGCGCTCAGCTTGACGCTTAGCCGCTTCGATACGGGCTTTCGCTTCTTCTGGATTTGCTGCCAGCATGATTGCAGTTTCGTCGGCTGCGTCTGCATCGGCGTTCGCAATGTACTTTTCATCACCTTTGAACATTGTCTCAATCCAAGTGGCTTTGCGTTGGATTGTGGCCAAGCGGAAATCATCGAATGAGCCTTTCGACGTGTAGTAGTGAACGTTCACGCTGTTTTGTTTAGAGCCAACACGCGCGCCACGGCCATTACGCTGTGTGATACTCATTGGAGTCCAAGGTAGCGTTAAGTGGTGAATATCGGTTGTGCCATGATGCAAGTTGATGCCGACTTCGCCTTTTTTATTGAGGATCATGAATTTGTATTTCGAGGTGTTGTAAGCATTGGCCATTGCTTCCAAACCCGCTTCCTCATCGTCCTCAGTCGCTTTAGAGCCTTTCTTACCCGCAACGGTATCGCTGTTCAAAATGCCGATTTCAGACAGCTTGCAACCAACAAAATCCGCAATGATTCGCGCGACTTTCTTGTGCTGTGTTTTTTCTTCGGTAAAGACAAGCTGCTTACCGCCAGCCAGATAAATCTCGCGCGCGTTCTCAAGGAACTTGGCGTACTTAGGGGAGACAGGGTGCGTAAATTTCAACTTGGCCTTGTCACAAATGTTTGTGAATCGGTCATCAAGTTGCTGGTGGAGCTGAACCACGCAGTGATCGCCCTCGACCTTAACGCTCTTATCAACCTTAACTTGGATTTTGCTTAGCTTAACCGTGCCGTCTGGTGCCACATCCTCAAAAGCGACCGTGACGGTATTTGGTAGCTTAGCTACTGCCGCCTCAACCTCTTTTTTGTTGTCCTTGGCGAATCGGTAAGTAACACGCTCATAGTACAAATCAAGGTCTGTACTTACCTTGTCCATTTTACGGATTAGGCCGAAAACCGTGTCGTTAGGGTATTGCTCTACAATCTCTTGGTTTTCGTCTTTGTCTGGATTACTGATTGCGTCAGCGCGCTGGCGTAGTTCCTCATATAGCGCTTCCTGTTCGCCATTCATTTGGACAACGCTTTGCTGGCTAATCAGGTCAGGAATGTGAACGTTGGCACCAACGGATTTAGCATCCTCGATCGTCATGTAGCGGTTAACGATGTTTCGAAGTGCGTCTAGGTTTTGGAATCCGAGTAGGGCTTCACGCTGTTCAACTTCGCCCGAAATCTTAGTAACCAGCGCTTCGCCAGTCTTACCAAACATGCGGATAAAGTCGTCGCTGTCAAAGATCCCCATCTTGGCAAACGTGTCTGCCGGAATGATGTGGGACAGCATATTGAACATATCAACAGGGCTGTTTACGGTTGGCGTAGCTGTTAGGAAGTAAACGCCTCGACCGTCATTGCGAGCCTTAATGACGTTGTTCTTAAGCTGCATATCGATAGCGCGATCGGCTTGCGCTTGGCTAGGCAAAAATGCCAGATTGTTTCGGTATGAGCCGCCCTTGTACGAGTTGCGGAAATCATGCGCCTCATCGACCATAACCGAATCGAACAGCAAGTCCTCAAAGTACGGTAGTTCTTCGTTTTTGGCCGTACCATCGTCAGCATATTTCGCTTCAAAGCGCGCGTTCTTCGCTTGATCTGTGTGGCTTTCCGCTTCCTTAACTAGCTTGCTTGAACCAGCAATCAAACCAGCATCGCGCATTTCAAGCACGTTGGCCGAAATCGTGTCCGGCTTCAATGGAATGCGGTTGTACACGTCTTTTGTCATTACCACGATGCGAGCGGTTGACTGTGTAAGCTGGTGGAGCTGTTCTGCTACGCGCTTGCCGTTTGTGTCTACGGTCAGTTTGGCGCGCAAGATAGGATCGCCTTTCTTGTCTAACTTCGGTTCGCCCGTTTCATCTAATACCGGTTCCCGAATGATTTTTCCGTCATCGTCTTTGTGAACTTCAAGGCCGATAAATACCTTGTCAGATAGATTGCTTTCACCAAAGAACAGGTCGGACTCATAGAACCAGTTCTCTAACACGGATTTAGGAACAACGATGGCCACACGGTTGGCGCGTTTGGTTTCTAGGTTGTGCTGCACGAGGCCAAGGCCAGTGAGCGTTTTACCCAAGCCAGTACCAAAGGCAATAATGCCGTTACCGTCTGCACTGTGACGGCGAATCGTTGAGTTTTGGTAAGGTAGGAACTCAATCGCACCAGATACGCCATTTAGCGTTAGTGGTGAGTCATCAAACTCCGGCTTAATCCAACCGTTAAACGTATTGTTGTAAACCTGTTCCAAGTATTCTGAATGGTCAGATGATGCAATCCATGTGGAAAACTCATCATCGAGGCGGCGCATTTGTTCACGGATAAGTGATTTATCTTCGTTCTTACTACCGCCACGAACCGCACCATAGTTGATGTACGATTCAATTTGACGCTCAAATCGCTCATCGCTGTTCGCTGCTTTACCTTTCACGCCATTACGAGTTAGGCCATCAATCCATTCGCCATCACGCCAACGGTAGCCAGTAAGGTATTGGCCGGATTCGCTTTGTACGAAATCCTCAAAGCCGTCCTTATCCTCGGTAAAGTCGCCCAAGATAAATTCCGTGTAGCCACGGTCATGCAGGAACTCAAGCATGATGTTTTTAGGAATCCACTTATCGGTAAGCTTCATCTTCACATCGGCAATCGAGATCTTGTTTCGCTTAGATTCGATGGCTTGAATTTGGCGCATGATGTTAGCTTTCACGGTATCGCTGGTGGTCGATACTAATTGTGCGGTCAGCTGATCCATGCGCTTACCGACTAGGCCAGTCGTCGCTTTATGGAATGCCGTCACCGTGCCGTCAGGGTTTACCGCTACCTCATCGATGTCCGCTAGGTAATCAAGCAACTGCTCATCGCTCATCGCATCGATACCGCTTGCGGTGTAATACGTGCGAACGTCATGCAGTGTCAGTGTGGTTATGCCTAGTTCACGGTCACATAGATGGAACACGTCACCAATGCGAGACGAACTGTATTGAACGGTCAGCTCACGCTTAAGGTCGCCTTTGAGTAGGTCAGACAGTTTGCCCTTAGAATCGATCGATGAGTGGTAGTAATTCCATGCAGAGACGTACTTCTCGCTTAAGTTGCTTAGCGCTTTCTTCGATACCTTAGAGCCGCCCATTAGTGCGTTCAGCTCTAACACTTCGCCGCTTAACTTCACGCGATATTGTTCGGTCTGGAAGTCCTCCGCGCCCATTGCCATGTTGGCCAAGTCGCTATTGGATGTCGTTCGGCTACCAGCAACCAGCGTTGCAAGTGTTTGAACTTTCATGCCAAGTAGAATGCCTTTGTAAGCGTGTTCTTGGCTTGCTTTTGGCAGCTTGGCAATCTCGCGCATTAGGGCTTTAAAGTCGTCATGACACAAGTAACCGTAATCTTCGAAAAGCTTGAGCGCTTGGCTGGCCGATAGCTTAAGCATCGATTCAGTAGAGTAGGTGATAGAACCGATCTCATCGGTGTTATCTACGCCATAGGTCGCCTTACTGATAACGCCTGTTTTCGCATTGCTTTCAGATAGCTCCCATTCGCCATCAATTATTTCGTACTGCTGGCCATTGCGGAAAATCGTGTCTCCATCGGAGTATTTCGCGCTCACTGGCTCGCTAACCGCTTCATCGAGTAACATCCAATCAATGCGACTGTCAAAGCGGCGCATTAACGACTCTTTAATATCATCGTTAGAACGGTTGCCACGCTTCACGACTTTGCGCGCAAACTTACCTACGCCCTCAACAGTCTGTTCGCCGTTGATGAATTTCTTACCCTCGCGCTCGAACCACTTACCTTTGAGCCAAGTGTCCCAAAGTACGTTAGATTCAATCAGCGTGTCGCGGTCGGCGCTATCAATCAGTGCTTTCGCTTGGTCGCTGTGTTTGCGCCAGATAACAAGGTCAGTCACTACGCCCGTATCAGAGAACGTGCCCGTTGGTAGTCGGTGCGCGCCCAAAAACTCCGCTTTAAGCGCGAGTTGTGTACGCCACTTCTCAAGGTTTTTCGCATCACAAATACGAGTTGGCAGCACTAGGGCAATCAAGCCACCAGCTTTCGCTTTATCGATAGAACGAGAAACGAAATACTGATCAGCGTACTTAATGTCTTTGTACGCTTTGTCTTTCATCGCGCTAGCGTCTCGAACACCATAAGGCGGGTTGCCGATCACTAGGTCAAAGTCGCCAATGCCAGGATTAGTTGCTACCGCTTCGAATGCCGATTGGATTACATGGTCTTCGGGGTGAAGAATTTGGTTGATGGCCGCTGAGGTCTGATCCATTTCTACGGATGTAGTCAGGGTGCCTTTAGGTTTGGTTTCGCTAAATACGCCCACGCCCGAACTTGGTTCAAGTACGCTACCGCCAGTAAAGCCATAGGAACGAACTGCATCCCAAGTCGCGCTCGCCAGCCATTTAGGCGTGTAGTATTCGTTGGTGGAGCCACCGATACCGCCAAAACCAGTGTAGTCGCGCAGAGCTGCTTTATCTTCGGGTGAAACGTTGGAGTAGTCGCCGTTGTACTTGGCGAGAATATCTTTGGCTAGTTGGTTAGCCTTAAGGCGCTGGTGGCCTTTTGGAGTGTCGCTAATATCGACAGCGAGCAAGGCTTCAAACTGGCGTACCAGTTCATCGATTGTTGTCGCCTGTTCAATACTGCGGGTTAAATCAGTGTTCATTGAACGTGCCTTTTATTCTTTGGATAAAAGCCAAAAAAAAAGTCGAGCTTTCGCCCGACTTTTTCCTTTCCTATTCCCCATCCCAAAAAAACGCCACTATCAATATCAATTTAAGTTAATGAATAATCTAAAATATCTAAGGAAGTAGATTTTTAGGGACGAGAGAATTATTCCGAACACGGCTATTATCATCAAGAATAAAAATTAGTGTTTTTGGTGAGTAACCAAGATTCAAAGGCAAGCAATTGAACTTTGACTAAAAAAAATTAACGCATAGAAAATCAATAATTTATTAGCGTATTGGTCACATTGACGCGATGCGCTATCATCCAAGATCATCCCCATCCCTGTAAAAAGCGCCTCAATTTACCGAGGTCGCACATGTCGCAAAACAAGGCATCAATTGGGCTAGCGGCAGCTTTAAAACAAGCGTTCCCTTTCTTTAACGAGAATGACGATAAAGAGAGTGGGATAAGTTTTGAATCTGGCGCTGGATACACGGGATCGCCATTCCACGATCGCGAACACCAATTAGATGAAAGCAACGGCGCTCTGACCAATGACGGTCGAAAAAGCTCAGACCGCTTTTTTCTGCACAAGCTGCCGAAAGATCGCTTCATGCTATATCCGATACTCAAGGAAATGGCCGAGGACAGCACGATTGATGCCGCGCTCAATCTGCACCTTGGTCACGCTCTTTCAGTATCAAACGACAATGGCATGGCTGTGTATCTTCATCCAACCGATGAGAAGTACGCCGAGTACGTAGGCCGTCTTAACCGAGAGCTGCTAACTCCAATCAACGAAAACCTAATGAACTGGACGTATTCAACGCTGGTTTATGGGGTTAACTATGTTCGCCCATACACGAAAGAGGGCGTGGGTATTACTCACTTTGAGGCCAACTACTACACGTTGCCAAACCAAATTCGTGAGTACGAACGTTCGGGCGAGCTAGCGGGATTTACTGCGGAATATCTACAAACCCGAGCGAACGGCGAACAGGTACGCCTTGCCGAGCCTTGGGCGCTTATCCCACTAAAAATGCCAATCTGGCGGCCAGATATGGATATACCGCCAGTTAACTACACTGGCCAGCGCTACTCACTTTATGACGATGCGTATTCACGCATGCCAATCGAGACGCAGAACTACGGCACATCCATTCTTCTTACCTGTTTTGAGGCTTGGTCGATGCTTCGCCAGTCCATTGCAGCGCTCGGCGCAAGTCGTGTGAATGCTTCACTTATCGATCGCATGGTAGCGGTAAACACTGACGGCTTAGATGCGGCCGGAGCTGCGGAATACATCAACATGGTCGCTGACCAGATGAAGCAAGACCGTCAAGAGGTGGTAGACCGTTCCCGCAAGCTAGGTTTCATTCCAACCGTCATCAACACGCTATTGCCATTTATGGGCGGCGCTAAAGGTGGCTTGCAGATCGATACCTTTACCACTGACCCGAATATCTCCCACATCGAAGACATTATGTTTCACCTTAAACGCTTAGCCGGAACGCTTGGCGTAGACCCATCCATGCTTGGGTTTGGTGATCTTCTTTCTGGTGGACTAGGCGAGGGCGGCTTCTTCCGCACATCGATTCAATCTGCACTACGCGCCAACCAAATCCGCGCAGCCGTGGTGGCGTTCGTTAAGCGCGCTATCGACATTCACACCATCTACCGAGACGGCAAGGTGTGGAATGACAACGATATGCCATTCGAGATCCGATTTAACTCTCTCAACACTGCTATCGAGCAAGAGAAGTCGGCAGCAATGGAGTCGCAAGCGAACTACGCAACCATGCTGACTACCGTGCTTGACCTTATCGAGCAATCCCCAATCGGCAAGTCTCCGATACTCAAAAACCATCTTTACACGTCCGTTGTTGGCCTCGATTCCGAGCTGGCCAATGAAGTCATTTCCGAGCTCGCGGCTCAAGTGGCTAAGAACGACAAAATGATGGAATCCATTGGCATGACTGACCAAAGCGAAGCGGAACGATTCGTTAGAGACGTAGTTCTCGACCTACTAACCGAAATCCAAAGCCATTAATGGAGAAAAGAAAGTGACAGCAAAAGCACTTAAACAAGTATCCGACCGTTTCAGCCTATTCAATGACGGTCGCAAGCTTAGCGCCAACAAGCGCAATTACATCATCAAAGCCGTGCAAGCGATGATCAACAGCCCACGAACTCAAGAGCTACTACGACTAGGCGAAGCGTATGGTTACTATGGCCATCAATCCCGCCAACGCGCTAATAAGCTCTCAATCGGTGAAACTGAGGTGATCATGATTAATGGTCGTCCGGTTGTGGTAGAAAACGTGCCATCTAACCGCACAGTCTCTATCACCTGTTCAGATGACGGTATTGTTGAACACACTCAAGAGTTTTTAGATACCGATACAGGCCGTATCGCTTTAGGTTTACACAATAGCCGTGCTGGTGGTTGGAGTTGGGCGACTGGTGGCCAAGATACACGCGAGGCATCGATCACGACTTCATATCACGGTATGGACTACGTGTTGCAGCCGAACTATATCAGCCTAGACCATCCGGCCATGATGATGGAAAGCGCGAACAGCGAGCAAATGATCCTCGAATCGCTACAGGAACAAGGTTTTGATGAGAAATCCGCGCGTAATATCTACGCAAACATGACTCAACAGACCAATATTGAGCTTGTTGGTGATCTTACTAACCAGCTTATGTACCTAGAAAGCGTGAATGCAGAGTTGCGTGAAAAGGTAGAGCAAAACGCTAAGGCAACCTCGATGCTGCTTGATGTTGTGGACTCTTTACCTATCTATGTAACCGATGCGCAGCGCAAAGCGATCGCCAACATGGCCACCAAGGAAGATCATCAAGTGGTGCGAGCTATGTTTGAGTCGCTAGGTTCCCGAAAAATGGCAACTTTACCGACAAATAGCTACGTTCCAGTAGAGCAAAAAGTGAGTGTTGCGCCTCAAATTAAACAGCAATTCGTCAACTTCGGATCTTCATCACGAAGATTCCAATAAGTTGATCAATTTAAAAGCGCCACCAGCGATTAGTAATTAAGTACAAAAACACTCAATTAAATCGAACATGCTGGTGGCCAATTCGGAATTTTATAAATCACTAGGCGCGACAGGACGAAAGTAGAGTTTATCTTTCTTGAAGTGCGTTGGTCGCCAGTCCCAACCAGCGATAGATACGCTATCTCGCGCGCCAGCAATATACGACACTGAGCGCAACACATTGACACCCTTATCAAAGTTAATCGCCTTATCGGCCTTTAGAACGAGTCTACCGTCTTTTTGGCTATGCAAACCAAAGGTGCAACCTGAGATTGTTACTAACAAATCCAATGGTAGCGCTGGGGCGTTCTTTTTCGGGAACTGTCGGCGCTTAAATTGTTGTTTTAATTGGTTAACTTGAGTTTCTAATTGCTGTTCAGCACTTGGTGGGGGAGTAAATTTCATCACAGAGTTATCCACAAAATTCGGTGTGTTCGGAATATTAACACGTCCAAAAGGAGTTTAAATAGATAAAATTTTTGGTAAACTCTAGCGCCAGATGGTAACGCACCTTGTTCGGAATCGCTTTGATACATAGACTTGTTTGATCAACCATTTACGATCAATAATAGGGGAGTTTTTCTGTAATTAGATCATGGCGATACCGTGATAGAGAGAAAGTGATTCGATTTCGGGCAACAGAAAATAAAAAAGCCCGCTTTGGCGAGCGGGCTTTCTTACTGAAATCGAGCTTTAAGCGGCAAACTTAAAGCGTCACGACAAACGAACTTAAGGAAAGTCATTATGCCGTAATGAATTAGACCGAAGCCTAATCAGGTGAGACAACGAGGTTGGCAGCCAAGAAGTCTCATTTAGATTGAATGTTTTTAAGCGATTTAGAACATCAATCTCAGCGAGCGTTACTTACACCACACTGAAGCAGGTGTAAGTATAACGTTCAAAGAGATCGGTGGCAAATTTTTGCGTCTTTTTTTGAGCGAATTTTATGCAAATTACACCTCTTTTGCTGAATCCTCGTTACTGGAAGTCAGGATTCAGAACACAAGCTTCCAATATCAAAGCCAATAAACCATTGGCACAACGTAAGCTTGCTTGCCTACTAGAAACTATCTCAAGCTTTATCCTTAAGCATGGTCACACTTGCTTTGCATCAAGCGATACCTTAGCGCGCACCTACAACGAGAACTGTCACCGTTACGGTTGTAAGCCAATCATAAAGCGCACTATTGATAACTACATCAAAAGCGCAAAAGAGCTTGGCCTGATCGCTTATGGCCAGCCAAAGCCAAACAATGCAACAGGTCAGAATCAACGTCACATCACTCTATGCGTTGATGGCATCCAAAACATGTTCACTGGTGCATACAAATACGCGCTACAAGCGGCAGAGAAGTTTTGTAATAGACAAAAATTGCATTTAGGGGGGTCTTCTGTGGAAAAACCTCTTGAAGCCAGTTCTGACAAGGCTTGCGAGCAATCAGACAAAAACAAAAATTGCAGCATAAATACAAAAGATCTCTCTACAGAGAGTAAAAATAAAATTAATAACGGTATCCCGTCTGATTCTTGGTTTTTGAAAATCTTCAAACGTGACGCTGACGAAGTAAAACAACTTCAACTAGCAGTTAAGCAAGGCCGCCTATCAGCTAGTGGAGCTCGTCGTGTTATCAAGCTGTACAACAAGCACCAACAGCCTTTAGCGCCTAAGTTCATGTCATACCTTAAGTTTGTGATTGCTAGCTGGCACAACAAGGCTGCAAGCGCCGTGAAAGCTAGCGTGAACAAGGTTCGTGATACAGCCACCATGTTAGCAGAGTACATGAACACCATTTCCGAGAAAGAGTCTCAAGGCTTAGTTGAATACTATCGTGACGCAGTTGGGCGAGTACAAGTCAGGTATCTGTAATCACTGCTTGATGTGAGTATTTCTATACATGCGTGACCTAAAATGTGTCATAATTACCTAAATCTTGTTATTTATGGATGTGCATTTGCATGAGTGATGAAGAATATTTCTACCCTGCGGTAAGCGATAACCTCCCGAAACATATCAAAAAAGGCCATCAACTGGTCTTTAGTCGTCAAGATCTATCCGCTAGGGAAGCAGATATGTTTGCGTTGATGATTGCACATATGAAACCAAGTGATTGGGAGCAGAACACACCACACTATGAGTTTACTTCACATCAATTATCAGAGTGGTTAGGTGTTGAGTCTAAACATATCGGTAGCAACTTAAGTCCAGTAGCAAACCGCCTAGCTAGTCGAAAAATCGGGATAAAGGTGGAAACCCCGAAAGGTGATATTGAATTCGACTATAGACCTCTTTTTAAACATATCGCTTATAAACACGGCATACTTACGATGGTTCCTAACGATATGCTTAAACCTGAGTATATTGAATATAATCAAGGATTTGCTCTGATTAATACTCGCAATTTCTTTGAGGTAAAGAAGGAGTATTCTAAGCGCTTGTACGAACTGCTTAGTCGCTTCAAAGACAAGGGCTTTGAAATGCATGCGCAAAAGCTTAGTGAACTGAAAGGAATATTTGGGCTTTTGGACGAATCAGGGAAGCTGAAAAAAGATAAAAGTTCCTTCAAAAACAACAGTGTATTTATGAAACGTTGTATCAGGGAAAGCATTAAAGAACTTTCTGAACACCCTCAGATTAGCAAAGAGCTTCTATTTTTAGAAAGCAGCCAAGGTGATAAGGGTTTTGAGGTTGTAAAGAAAGGTAGAACCATTACTGGAATCAAGTTTCTCTTCCGGTGGGTTAAACTAGGTTCAATTGATGAACTAAATCAACACGATGCTCTTAAGACAATTCGACAACTTGAATTGAAAAGGCTTCAAAACCAAGTCAGACTCACCGACTCTGAACTAGAATCACTTGCCATCGCGTACCGTTATGTGGGTAAAGAAGACCACGCTCTTAAAGTTGAAGCTAGCTTGTCAAAGCGACACTCAGAAAAAGAGCAACAAAAGCATGATGATGGAATGCATGAATTAGAGTCGTTAATGGAAAAGATAGATACCCTTTCAGAACTAACCGATACACACGATTACTGATAGCTAACAAGTTTTAGGTCAAGGGCTCGATAGATGACATTTTCTAGGTTGAAATGAGCTATGTGACACATTTTAGGTATATGGGAGTGAACTCGACGTGATCATTGACTCGAAAGTAGAAAAAACCGGACAAGACTCCTATACAACCATCTCACACACCTAAAATATGTCATTCAAGAGCAGAAACACCTAAAATCTGTTATCCAATCACCTGATATATGATCACTTTCACCTAGATTATGTAGCACTAAAGCCTGTAAGAAGATCACAAACACCTAATAAATGATCAATTAAACCTAGATCTTGTTACTTAAAGACCTAAAAAAAGATCTTTAGACGAGTTAAAACCAATTAAAATCAATACGTTACGGTTACTATAGATCTTATAGTTCTATAGTTCTCATAGATTGATATAGTTAAATATAGATCTTTATAGCGTATGTGGATAACTGGAAAATCAAAGATTTACACAGTTTCCCACATACACAACAAGTTTTTGTTGTTAAGATGAGTGAATGATCCTGGCTATAGACAACTGCGTGTTATAACTAATAGTGGTAGGTCAATTTTCAATCTAACTGATAGATGGACGATGAAAGGTAAATTTGGCAGGCAGAACCGAATTGCGATCGCATTTGTGTGAGTTCTTGACAAAAACACGAATTGACAGGAAATATTAATTATTGGATAGTTGTAAGTGTGCTCTAGAAGCAACAATGTACTTCTAGAGCGACAACGTTGTCTAGCCGAATAGTGCTTGCACTATAGCTGTGACTAACTTGATTAAAGCAATCAAGAGATCAACTAACTTGACCATATCTACCTCTCCAAAGGCTTATGGTTAAAGACAACGCACAAGGGTTTTTTAATGGCGGCCACCATTGATTGCCCGTATGCACGAAGTGAAGCTTTCTAGCTGCTTCGAGCTTGGTTGGTGATTACATAATTACCTCCAAATTAATTAAAGGTTGGGTTCTTCGAATCCAGCCTTTTTTTATATTCTTCACACAATCAAGGTTATTGGGGAACGTTTTGTTCCAAGTCTTGCTGTGCCTAGTATTCCAGACTTTTTGCTAATTTTGCAAACGCCCAAACGAGTTGGTTATCTCTTTCAGGTTTAGGCGCATGAAAACTCCCAAGTCCTTATGTCCCATTGTTATCAGATAATTCCCCTCTCATAAAGGAACGCTTTGAAAAATATTCATTTCTCTACATGAATCGGGATATGAGCAAGATTTTTATCCAATAATTCATGTTCATTTTTCCTTTCTGCTTGATGCCAACCTCAAAAGAAAGTTGCCGCTTCCAGCAGGTGGGTTAGCGCATTCAATGTATTGCTGTTAAGCCATCTTATCCTGTAAAAAATTAAAATGCTTCTCCGTACAAACTAATTGGGCCAAAAGTATAGGTTTAGCTACTATTTTTACAGTGTTTTTTCTTCCAAATAGCCTAAGTGTTGACAGTATTAAACTCAACTATTTGACGTCGATAAGACGCTAAACGATCTGGCGTCATGGTCACGTAAGGCGTCTGTTTTTCACTATACCGCTATTTTAAATGGAATGCGTGCTAATAGAACCTTACGGACGAGGTTTCTTGATGAATCAGTTCAAACTATCTTTCTCGATTGATGCTTTCTAATTTCTATTTTGATTTTATAAAGCGACAGTATTGTTGTTTAATTTGGTTGGTTTTTTGTTTTTTTTGTTGCTGGTGGTGTTTTGGTAGTATTCCGAATGGTAAGCACTTGCTCTATGAGTAGGTGCTTTTTTTATGCCTTAAATTCTTGAACGTTCGGATTAAGTATTGAGGCAAAAAAAAGCTTCGAGTTTCCCCGAAGCTTTCCATTACTCTTATCCCGATAGCTAAACGTATCCGTCTATGCGAGGTGGATTTTATCATCATCCACTTTGAAAAGAGAAGTGTTTATCTTGCTAAGTAGCTTATCTACAGGGATTTTCCACTTTTTACACAAGTCATATAGGTTGTTCTGACCGCTCTTAATTGCATTGGCCAAAGCGAAGTCTAAGACGCTGTTCGAGGTGTTGGTCATGTACTCTTTAACGTCTGCTTGGATTTGGTCGTGAACTTTTTTGCTGTTGTTCTCTGACATTTGCTGATTCCTCATATGAGTCTATTTGCCTGTTTGCTGAGACAAAAATACATCGTTTCGGTTTTTGTATCAATACTTTTTGCATTGTTTTTTAAGTGGGCTTATACTCCGTATAAAATTGATGTGTTCGGAATGAATGGTGGGTGAGGAAATTTCTGAAATTAAGCGATCTCAACTGGAACAACGGCAAAGAGAGCGAGACAAAAGCTCACCATCAATCCTGGATACATTCGAGGGCATAGAGCTTACGGACGAACGCGAAGCTCTGGCGAACCGGTTACAAGATGCCGATGTGACATTGGACGACAAACCGGATCGCTGCCCGACTTGCAATGGCACAGGTTACACCAAGTCGTTATTTAGCAAGTGGGAGTGCTGTAGCTGTTTTGGGACGGGTTACGACCTTTCCGATCCGGTTGCCGTTATCAAGTGGCAAAAGCTCTGCCTCGATTGGTCAAAGAATCGGTTACATGAATATCGCGTTGCCTTGATTAAGGCGACCACAACCGAGGAAGAACGACTAGCAAGTGAAGTGGAGAGCTTCTATGAAAATGCGAGACGCAAAGACTAAACAGGCCGCTCGAATCCAATCGCTTGAGTATCGACAGCAACGTGCAGCGCGAGTCAAGCGAGCGAGACGGCATGCAGATTTAACCATACTCGAAATGAGCAGGTTAATCGGGTTATCACCAGACACTTATCGAAAAATCGAGAATGGCGAAGTGAACCCAAGGGTGCAAAACCTAGAACTGATAGCGGTCTACACAAGTACAGACGTGGGTTATTTGTTCTTTGGTGATGCGATTTCTAACAGAGACGAAGCGGTAAAGAGAGATACCGGAGAATAACGAATGGCTTCAAGAGGCATTAACAAGGTCATTCTGGTTGGTAACTTGGGGTCAGATCCCGAAATCCGATACCTACCAAATGGCGGCGCAGTAGCGAATATCACGGTCGCTACATCCGAAACTTGGCGCGATAAAGCGTCAGGCGAGAACCGAGAAAAAACCGAGTGGCATCGAGTGGTGTTGTTCGGCAAGTTGGCCGAAGTGTCGGGGGAGTTCCTACGCAAAGGGTCACAAGTTTACATCGAGGGTCAATTGCAGACTCGCAAATGGAAAGACCAGCAAGGCCAAGACCGTTACAGCACAGAGGTAGTAGTTCAAGGCTTTAATGGCGTGATGCAAATGCTTGGCAATAACCGAGCTGGTGGCCAGCAGCAACAAGGCGGTTGGGGTCAACCTCAACAACCACAGCATTCACCACAGCAACAGGGTGGTTGGGATCAATCTCAACAGCAATACGGCGAGCCACCAATGGACTTTGACGATGAAATACCGTTCCAGAACGAGTTCCGTCATTACAAGATGCTGAGTTACGTGGCGGCTTAAACGATGAGTAAACAAAATTTAGCGTTAGCAACTCAAGACGACTTACTGATTGTACTGCGTCGATTGACATACTCCCCTAGCTAATTCGCTAGGGGATTCTTAGTTCAACACGCTTTCACTAGATAGCCTCTTTTGAGGCTATCCCCGATCCAGTCGCTCCCTAAGCTAACCCCGCCAGTCCAGCGGTTTTTATATTCTTCGCTGCGTTAATATCACGATCATGGTGCGTATTGCATTCTGGACAAGTCCAGTTTCGGATATTAAGCGGCATTGATTCGTGTACGAACCCACAACAGCTACAACGCTTTGAACTAGGGAAGAAGCGTTCTATCTCAACGATAGTTCGTCCAGCCCATTCTGCTTTGTATTTGAGTTGGCGAACGAACTCGCCCCAACTCGCATCAGCGATGTGTTTTGCTAGTTTTGGATTGCGGAGCATGTTCTTCACTTGTAGCGATTCAACACAAACAACTTGGTTTTCGTTTATCAGTTTGCGAGACAACTTGTGTAAGTTGTCTAATCGACTATCAGCAATTTTCGCGTGTAGACGGGCTACTTTCTGGCGCACCTTAGCGCGATTATTACTGCCTTTCTTTTTCTTGGCGAGTTGACGCTGTAGGTATGCCAGTTTGTTTTGGTAGTGTTTGAAGTGGCGAGGATTATCGACTTTCTCACCGCTATCTGTGATGAACAGGTTATTTAAACCCAAATCAATACCAACCGTTTTAGCGGTTACAGGCATTGGTTTAGGCTCAAAACGGCATAGCATAGACACAAAGTATCGGCCTGCGGTGTCTTTTGAGATTGTGACTGTGGTTGGTTCGCTAGGTAGTTCACGACTCCAATGGATATTAAGTGGCTGCTTGGACTTGGCAATAAATAGCTGTCCATCGCGGAACTTAAATGCAGATTTAGTGAACTCAGCAGACTGTTTGTGACGTTTCTTTTTTTCGACAGGGTATTTTGCTCGACCCTCAAAGAAGTTCTTAAAAGCAGCTTGCTGGTGACGTAGTGATTGTTGCAAAGGCACACAAGAAACATCATTAAGCCAGCTTAACTCCGGATCTTTCTTAAGCTCGGTTAATCGGCTTGATGCTGCGCTGTAGTTCACCTTAATTTTGTCATTACGATAAGCGTCAGTTCTCCAACGTAGGATTCTATTGTAAACAGTTCGCACACAACCGAACGTTCTTGCTAGAAGTTCAGCTTGCTCATCAGTTGGATAAAACCGTTGTTTGATTGCGATCTCTTTCATGTCTTACAAACGCTTTTGACTTAACTCATTGAGTTAGCCCCGCAATAAACGGGGCTTTCTCTCCCGATTTAATTTGTCTGGAAGTCCATTTTTTCTAGGGCAAGTTCAAACCCCGAGCAAAACAGATATTGAGCGTCCAGAATTGAATCAACGCGAAGATCACCACCACAAAGCAGCCAATCTTGAAAATGCTGTTCTGGTGAGTCGTTCCAATCGACAGGTTGTAAGGCGTTGTAGATCTGACAAAGAAGCTCTACAGGCGCGTTTAGATCTTGGGAGAGGTAATCTTGCGCAGCTTGAAGTGCGGCGCGCATGTTGATTGTAGAAGTACCAATCATGATTTTTGTCCTAGTAAGTTGATGTTTAACTCACCAAAACCGAGGCTAACCAGTGGTGGTGAGCTGATTCGGGATTAGCCTTACCGCCTACTAGGAAACGGCGCACCGAAGTGCTCCCAAACCAGCCCACCATAATTAGGATGTGCAGATTTTACGCAATAAAAAACCAGCAAGATGGGATGCTGGCGACTTGCGCCTAGTAAGTTTCGAGAGGCTAATCTCGACACTGGATTTTGCCAGTGCCCAAATAGATTAACTCCGAAAAAATAGGTTTTGCAAGTCGTTTTTTAACTATAATTTTTTATATGCAATCTGGCAAGTGTGAAAACGTTGATTTTAATGCTGTGTTCGGAATTTATAGTTAGCAAGCTTTGTCGTATAATCCCCTCGTCACCACAATAGAATTAACCACAAAGGGCAGCGTTCCTCCCCTCCCTCTTTCGGGAGGGGTATCCACGCTGAAACATTTAGATGACGTTAGGCCGCCTTGCCAAGCAGCGTGAGGCGGCAAAAAAGAGGTACAAAGTGGCTAACGTTAACGACTCCAATATCATTTCCCGCCTGTTATCTATTCCTGAGTGTTATCAGCTCGATTTCTTTGTTCGCAGTGCGCCAGCTATCCAAGACGACTCAACCTATTGGGACGTACTTGGAACGCTATGGAAAGCGCAAGGCTCGCACCAACATCAATGTGTGTGGTCGTCCCTGTTTACGTGCCCGAGACGCAACAAGCACAAGGTGATGAAATCGTCAGAGCGCAAGGCGTTCGCCAAGCTACCCAAGGTGATCACGGCCTACCGAGCTATCAATGACGAATCCGAAATCGAAACCGCACTTTGTTGGACGCTATCTGAGGACATTGCTAAGCGTGTTTTCTCGCAAGGTGGCCGCCGCAAAGTGGTAGCTAAGCAATTCACCAAGGACGAGGTATTTGCCTACTTTAACCGCCGTAAGGAACAAGAGATTTTAGTAACACAAGGGCTTATCTAGTTATGGCCAAGGCACCACGATTCGATCACTCTTTCCTCGCAAACCAAGTCGCTAAGCGCAAGAAGTGGAAAAGCAAAGGCGTGAAAGCTGGCCACGGTGGCGACTTCAATATCGATGCAGCACTTAACGAGATTAACCGTTCTGTTAATCACATCATCAATCCGGTATCGATAAACGTCCCTAATACCGCGCTGGTGGATAAGTCGGAACTACCAGCTTGGCTTATCCGTATTCTTGAGAAAGACAATGACGTTGCGCGCGCTGCAACACAGAAGAAAGTGGAACTGGATTCACCACACAAAACGCGCCTTGCACAAGGGATTAAGCGCCCGAAAGAGTTTAACGACACGAAACTGGCCGAACACTGGTTACAGGTGCGTTTGTTCTACACGTTAGAGACGCAGTACAAGGACATTTACCCACTGGTTTTCTCAATCCCTAATGGTGGCTACCGAACACCTAAAGCGGCTTCGATGATGAGCTATGAGGGACAAAAGAAAGGTGTGCCAGATATATTTTTTCCTATCCCGAGAGGGGTGTATCACGGGTTCTTTTTGGAGGTAAAAACGGAAAAAGGTCGCCCAAGTAAGGAACAACAGGAAAAGATAAAAATGTTCCAAAATCTAGGGTATTACGTGGTTGTGGCCAAGGGGTTTGATGAGTGCATTTGTCAAATTAATAGCTATCTCCAATTGCCAACATTTGATAACAAAACTAGACTAGCCGCATAAGTATATAAAAAGGGCTTAGTTATCTCATGTTAGCGAGTGAATATCACAGCATTGGCCAAAAGCCAGTTGATTTAGACGTGTTAGAAGCAACAAAGGTAGTCCGTAACTTCCTATGCGATTACCTTTACTATGACAAGTTGTTGCTAAGCTATGCTCCCGCAGGGGAATTTGGTAGCGCTCAAGCGTATCGCTGGCTTACTGGTGGTCATATTTGTGACTACGATGCTACTGGCGACACAATTGCACCAAGAGAGAAGATCAACTATCGAGTGATTAGAATGCTATTCGATGCTGGTCTAATCAAAGTGAAAACCAATATTCGAACACCACATACTCGCTGCGTCATCTTCGAATGGGTTCGAGACATTAAGAAATATCGTCGTGAAATCCTCCGTACTAAAATCTTTGGCGAGAATGTTTATCTGACTAGCGCAATGATTGATGCTACAGCGGCGCAATATGGTCTGACCGTGACGTTTGTCGGTGCGAGAGGTGTCTTTGAGATATTGGATGGTAATGGCAACTCAATCCCGAACGGCCAAGCCAAGAACACCTACATATTCATGAATAGTGTTGGTGAGCCAGTAGGCCGACTACGTGATATGTCCTATTGGGAATGGGAACAATACTTATACGACACAGCGACACGCGCCAACCTGCGCAAAACGCCTCTCAAAGTTCGTGATGGCATGCGCAGCCACTTTTCGGAGTTCAAACGAGCTTAATCAAATCCTTGATCATCTTTCCACAAATGCCGCCTATATGGGCGGTATTTTTTTGTATTAAAAACAGAAATCGTGTTCGGAATATTTACGGCGTATTCGGAATGGTTATAATCGTCGCATGGCAGGACGTAAACCCAAAAAAGACGCCTTTACGCCTCAACAGCGCTGGAATCGTCATCTGGCCAAAATGGCTAGGTTTGACATCAAACGTCAATACTATCGCGCCAGCGCGACACAACGAGAGCAAATTAGGCGACTCCAAATAGAACTTGGCTGTAGCAGTCGAGAAGAACTGGTTCTTTACGCCATCAATCTTCTAGGCCAACAGCACGGAATTTATCTGAAAGATATTCAAGAGGACTTAGCGTGTCTAAACAAAAAGCCGTAGGTAAGCACGAACTGATCTCAGCAATGAAAAAAGAAACGGGCGCATTACGTGAAGAATGCGAGCTGGTTTTTGATGCCTTTATCGAAGAAATCTCAACTCAAACCATGATTGAGGGCAATGCTGTATTGCTTAGTAGTTTCGGTACGTTCGCACCTCGCCTTAAGAAAGCGCGAGCTGGCCGTAATCCAAAAACGGGAGCACCAGCGATTGTAGCTGCGCGAGACAAGCTGACTTTTAGTGCATCGGATGTATTCCGCGATGAGCTGGCAAACAAGGTAAACGAGATCAAGGGGGCACATTAATGAGCACACGCTTAAACCGAACTGACATTGAAAGAAACATTTCTAAACGCCTTGGCTTAAAGCTTACTGGTGATGATGCAGAGCTGGTGGGCGATTGTCTGGATGCAATGATCAATCACATTCTGGTTGAGATTGCGAAAGGCCGTGAGGTGCAAATTCGAGGCTTTGGCCGTTTCCGTCACATAGAGCGTGAACGCACAACCATTAATCCGGCGACGAAAGAGCGCTTAGGTGTCAAAACCGAGCACAGCGTATTGTTCTCTGCTTACAAGGGCATGGTACGCGTCCATGAATGATAGCAAGGCAATTGGGCTACGTGTCTTTATCGGCTCCGTTCGGCTACTGGCCATAACCATTGTGTTAGCGCTGGTGGCTGTTGTCGGTATTGGCACATACAGCTTTTATGGATTGGTGGTCTATCCAAAGATAGAGCGAGTGAAGATTGATTTGGACGCAGAACGCATCGAGCGCATTACGGTAGCGGCCAAGAGTGGGGAGAAGTCAGAGAATGGCGCACCTAGTCAAAAGTAAGACCGTCGAGGGCGCAAAGAACAAATGGGCGACTCGTTGGGACTGTTTCTTTGATGCTCAATTCCTCTTTCGACGTGATACCGGAAAAGAGTTTGTTTTAGATGTGGCCGCCGAGCCACAAACCGCCAAGGTGAACCGCTTCTACGTGGCTCCTGACTGGATTAACGAACAGCCGAGTGGATTCCCAAGCCTTAAGCCAAAACACAAGGCCGCTCAGCTCCTAAACCCTGTTTGTGTTGGGTTCGATGGCCTACAAGGCGAATGGGAAGATGGCTGGTGGTGCAATCCCCCGTTCGACCTTAAGTTTGAGTTTCTGGAAAAGGCGCTAGAACAAGCCAGGAAAGGTCGTGACGGCATGATGCTGTTACCACATGAAGAACTCACAACGTGGTGGCTGGACTTGGTTGAGGGCTACGCCACGATGATTTACAAGCCGGATGGTCGTTACCCGTTCTATGAGACAGATGGACACACCAAAAAGCAAGGTGTGAACTTCGGCAGTGCATTAGTGCTCTTTACCGAGAAAGGTCTACAAACACCATCCATGCGCTTTAACCGTAAGGTAGGCAGAACGTACCTTACTGGTATCTATGAGCAAATCGCTAAAGTGGCTTAAGGGAGTGAGTCACTATGAGCATTCAATATCAGGGTCAATCGATGAGCGTGTACCGTCTCGCTCAGTTAACTGGCTATCCAATGACTTCCCTTTATCGCGCGTATCACAAAGGACTACGAACCGGAGAGGAACTACTGGCCGAGGCTACCAAGCACCTTGTGACCTACCAAGGCAAGGTAATGACCGCAAGACAGCTATGCGCCGCTACCGACACCAGTTACCGCAGAGTGCTAAGACGCCTTAAGGCTGGTGTACCCGCTGAAAAGGCCGTAAAGGACAACGTAGACCGCCGAGGAAAGAACTGCGCATCCAAGTTATCCCCTAGTGAAGTTCTACGCATCTACGAGCTGTTATTCACTAAACAGGTATGCCAACACACGCTAGCCGAGGAATATGGCGTTCACCAGTCCACGATTAGCGACATATGGCGACATAAACGTTGGGGATGGCTTACTGCTCCGCTTCGATACCAGTTAGAGGGGAAAGCAAGCAATGAGTAAGACAGGAAAGACAAGAGCCTATGTATTCACGCTTAAGGTGAAGAAAGCGAGCCTAGTGACGGTACTTAGATTCAAACACCAATGGTTAGCCTACATGGCCATTAAGCATCTGAAAAAGCGATTCTGGTTTGCTGACCTACAGTTTAGGCAAATCACGCCTCTTAATGCGCTCTGGTACTTCTTTTTGATAAAGATTGGCTACTATGAAACACTCAAGAAAGCCACCAGCAAAAAGCGACAGAAACAATCTTTAAATGGGTAAAAATTACAAAATTAAATGCAAACTAATATTGTGATGTGTTCGGAATAGGTTTAGTACTATTCCCATAGGACAGTGACGGATACGACTTCCTATACGGTGCGCTTGTTTAATAAGGTTGTGCAAGCGTTGTAGGGTAAAACCTACAGGCTCCCAAAGAGGGCAAAGGGTTGATCTTCGAAAGAGGGTCAGCCCTTTGTTCTTAGTTGTGGGCTTAATCTTCGTCGTCGTCGAGCTCTTCACATTTCTCGTCAAAGCCCTTATCAAACGCGCTACGCAATTCGTCAGTAAAACCGCCCTCATTCTCAAAAATCTCATCAAGAATGTGGTCATCTATTTCTTCGATATCGATATTGTATTGCCAAGAAAGTTCCCCTAACACATTAGCGGCAACAATAGCGCTCCCGCCTTGCATACTCATGACATTTATTGCGTAACCAGCCATATAGCCAATGGTGTAGCTATGGGGTCTTTGGCTCATCAGAAAACCAGACATAGCTTTCTCGTCGCTAAAGCCGTTATTTACGCCTAGTTCATATTGATCATTATCCATGCCAACTCCTTAATCTTTCGAATGAAATGAAAGATGATACTATCAGTTATGGAGCATGGCGCCAATCGAGTTAAAGGGACGTTCTAATATCCCTAACTATCTTAAGGTAGCGCTGAACGTGCTGACGATAGTCCTTGTAGACCTTAAGATATTCGGCCATATCAGCAGTCAGTTGTTGCCCCTTTTCTTCGACGTTATGCTCACTTTCATCAATGTCTTTAGCGAGGGTCGTTAATCGTTGGTAGTTTGATAGGCCAGTGAGAAAGCTATTGCTCATAGCTGCGCATACAGAGGAATATTCCAGTTCTTTAAAGGCTCTGGCTCCCTCACTGGACAAGCCATTAAGAATGTCTTCGTGTAGGCGTTGATAGCGCTCACGATATGGATGCAAGATTTTTAATGGGATTTGCAAAGCTGCCGTGTTGCTTAGTGTCGTTAAGCTATCTTTAGAGAGGGAGTTCTCAGTAAAATCTTCAAGCATAGTCTTCAACATGCTCTCAAACTCAGAAAGCTGACTGTAGGTGTTCTTATAGTGAAACTCATCACGCCATTCCCCAACAGACTGACGCGCCAGATAGGCGGCGTATGCAGCTCCAAACCCACCAAGTAATGTGCCTATGGATGTAATGACATTTATAAATGAAGTTGAGACTTGGATGTGAAAGCCAAATATCAGTCCTACAAACACTAAGGCTGCTATCCCTATAAAAATAGGCATAAGGATTCCCTGTTTATTATGATTAGCGGTAAAGGATACCTCAGTTAATATGCCATTGATAACATACGTGCTTCAGAGTGGGTGATTGGTAATACTTGTTTTTGTTTGTGATGGTAAAAAATACTTGAACTAATAATTCCGAACGGATAAATTTATTTGTGCGCGATTTACATAGTTGCCATTGTGACGACCGTGTTTTCCTTTAAAAATCTTAGACAACTGTGCTCAAGCGTCTTTGGTTATTCCATTGGCGCTTTTTTATTGATTTTTCGAGGTAAGTATCAATATAATTGCCTTGTTTTCGTGTGAAGCGTACAGCTTCGGCGAGTGATTCAAAGAAGGTTTGCAAAAGAGAGTCAAAGAGCTGGTAGAAATACTGGCTCTTTTTTATGTGTCGTGTTTCAATCTATTGAAAAGGCGTTTTGAGTGTCCTATATTTGCCTCGCTCGCAAGAAAATGGACGTGGATACTCCAAAATATAGATGGCCAATTGATTGGTTATTGAATTACCTGTTATTGACAACTCCTCAAAATCAAAAGGCCACGGTAAAACGTGGCCTTTTTTATGTAAAAAGCGCCATTTTCAACAAGTCTATTCGGAATGGCAAGGGCCGTAAAAAGCCAACTAAAATACATGCTACCGAGAAAATGAATACGCATGTGATTCGCTGGTGGCTTCCCGAGGCGAACAGATTCAAGCAGTACCTATCAAACGGGGTAAAAATCGGCACTGGTTGGCGGTTTAGCACATCCCCAAGCCAATGCGACACACAACCACATCCAAATCCACACAGAATCGCACCTAGAATCGTGCTGGTGGCTTTTAACGCCTCAATTGGTATGAATGTATCCCCTATCGCCAAATGATAGCCATAAGCCGTTACAGCGAGCCATATTGAAAGGATGTGGGTGTAAGTTCGGTGCGGGATTCTGTCAAATTCAAGCCAGTCCGGTGCGCTCGAACCGCTTAAGCAACCAAGAAATGCCAGGATTGAATGCAGTGGTGTTGTGTCTGCCATTAAGGCGAGAGGAACGGGCGCAAAGCACAGTGCGCCCCAAGCGTGTCCAGTTCGGTTCATTCAGCTTCGCATCGAGCGCAATACGCATAGACGATAGCACTCATCGCTATGGTTCGATTGCGGTAGTTGGTGGCCAATTTCTCAAACGTCTTTGCCACTTCGGGGTCAATCCAAGGACTGATTTGGCGTGTCCCTACTAGGTCGCCCTCGATTACTTCGGGGTGCTTTTCTGGTAGTTGGTTTGGATCGGTGTTGTTGATGGCCAACTGATACAGCTCGGTCAGGGTAATCCCGTTCTGTTCGCATGCTTTTGCGTGAGCAAGGCGTGAAATTCGAACTTGAAGTAGCGCTAATCCCTTTTCCCGTTGGCGGGTTCTAAACATGGCTTGTCGTGCTTTGGTTTTGGCTTTGTGTCTGAATTTGATGCGCTCGGGTGCTTTCAAGGGGGTATTCCTTTCGTCACGTAGCGCGTTGTCTTGGGTATGGGGGAAAGGTGGCTAGTGAGATAACGCAGCCAATTACTATATCGTGCCGCAGAATCAATTGTACATGAGTAGCGTTACTCACTAGCTGGCCATGATTATATGGAGAAAATCGTTACTGTAAATACTATTTAATGTCGCGTTATCAAATTTTGTGTTTAAAATCTTATTGACAATCAAATGATTGTTTTAACTGGCCTCGTTCGTATTGTTGTTACCTGTTCAAACTCTGTATTATTCCGAACGTAACAAAATGAATGGGGTTTAACCGTGTCCGGCAAGATTGACTATCAGGCTCACCAACAGCAGTTTTGGGAGCAGTTAGAGAAGCAGCCGACTTTGACGCTGGCCGAGTATTGCGAAGCCAACGGATTGAAGTACGGCACCGCTAAGCGATATATAAAACGGCCAGCCAAAACGGGCGGCAAGTTCCAACCGTCCGTTATGCCAAAAATCAAAGCGAAAAAGACCAGTCAGGGCAATGACTGGCATTCCCTTTTGAAAGAATTTCTCGTGCGTGGCGCTCAAAACCCAACGCTCACGATGGCCGCTTATGCGAAAGATAAAGGGGTGAACGGTGCGACATTGCGCCGCCAGTTTAATTCCATGCGATCGCTGCCCGAGTTTGATCGATTATTTGATCTTTACGATGAGCAATTAGCGAAATTTCAAGAAGCGAAAAACGACAAGAAGAAAAAAAGGGCTGATAAATCAAAGTCCAAAGAAGCGGGGGCAACTGCGCAAGCGCAAAGTGCGCAAGGCGATCGCGCGAAAACAGGGGGTATTGGATCACTGCGCAAGCCGCGATCAGTTGAGGGACTTTCGCAGTATTCCAGTGCTCAAGTGGGTCGCCCTGTTGTGCATGGTGGTTATGCCCGTAGTGCGGGTATTACTGGCGAAATCATGGATATTCTCATGGATACCGATCCGCTTTCGGTTTGCAACGAACTGATTATTGCCCGTTCGCAGTATTACCGAATGAATGAGACGTTAGCTAAACGCCTTAAAGAGATCGATGAAATGGAAGAAAGCGGAGACATTCCGCTCGATGACGAAAACCAGCCAGTAGACATAAACGCCATGCGTGACCGTCTCATCTTTGGCTATGGCACCAGATTGCGTGAACTGGAATTAAGTATTTCCACGATGGCCAAACAAGAGGCCAAGCGCTACATCGATTTGCGTAAACAGGAATACGCTGAATTGATGATGCCATACTTACTGCCAGCGGAAGAAACCAGCCTAGTAATAGAAATGCTTTCTCTGCGCACTAAGAACAACTGGACAGCCTTAGAGACGTGTCAGCAAATCGAGAAGTTAGGCGCACGTCCACCAGCAACGCTATTGCATGAAGCTAAGGTAGAACTAGCTAATCTAGAGCCAGAAGTAGACGACACTGGTATCAGTGAGCAAGAGCTGGATGAGCTGTTTGATGACTACACGTTAGAGCAGATTGAGCAGCAAGATAACTGGCTACCTGCGCGCAAAGAAGAAGTAAACCGACGAATCAAAGAAGCCGAAGACCTAGAGAACGGCGTAGAACCTACCCTATCCCCATCCCAAATACAAAACGAAGCCGCTAAAGAGCAAGCCTATGATGACCTCGATAACGAGGGAGTGTCGGGGTTTGACGATGTAGACAGCTTCGAGGTACTTGGTGGCTAGACGAATAAAGAGCGTAACACAAGATCCCCGTTACCCTGCCCTAGTTAAGCGGTATCGCTTTGACTGGAAACGCCTCGCTGTTGAGCTAGTCGGTAAGAAGCCGAGCTGGCAGCAGCGCAAAATCATTGATAGTGCTCAGCGTATTGGTGCGAGAACGACTGTCAGCTCTGGCCACGGTACAGGCAAGTCAGACATGACCAGTATCATGATCATTGCTTTCATGCTCTGTTTCCCCAATGCGCGTGTTGTGCTGGTGGCGAACAACGCGAGACAGGTACAAATCGGTGTCTGGAAGTACCTAAAATCCAACTGGAACACGCTCTTACAAAAGCACGGTTGGTTACAGCAATACTTCACCATTACCGAGACAGCCTTTTTTGAAAACTCAGCAAAAGGTATCTGGCAGACCAGTGCTAAATCGTGCCGTATTGGTAACGAAGAAGCGCTAGCGGGTGAACACGCTAAACACTTGTTTGTTATTGTCGATGAGGCGTCAGGTGTCTCTGACAAGGCTTTTGGTGTGTTAGCGGGTGCATTGACCGAGAAAGATAACCGAATGCTGTTATTGAGCCAGCCAACGCGCCCTAGCGGCTATTTCTACGATACGCATCACCGATTAGCCGAGCCTAGTGGTCGATGGCGAGCCATCCGGCTTAACTCCGAGGAATCTCCGTTCGTAACCGTGGAATTTATCCTCGATAAGCGATTGGAGTATGGCGGTCGAGAGGCACCGGAATACCTGATTAAAGTACGTGGGGAGTTCCCAAGTTCTATTGCTGGCATGCTGCTTAGTCGGGATGCACTGGACAAAAGCGCAAGGCTCAACCTCGATATGCCCGATGGTTGGGGTTGGGCTGCGCTGGTGGACGTGGGTAATGGTCGTGACCGCTCGATACTCAATATCTGCAAGGTTTGGGGTCAACGCATGGAGCGCATCGTTAAGAGCGTGAAATTGCTTGAACAACCAAGCACGGTCGATCCGGTTCGGTTCGCTGACATTATCCATGCAGAGTGTAGTGAGGACTTGTACCCAAACATCACGATAGCAGTGGATAGTGACGGTGTAGGTTATGACACGGCGACTTGCTTAGAACGCTACGGACGGCGCGTACAGCGCATTCGTTGGGGTAAGAAGATGCACTCCACCAGCGATAAGCAGCGTTTCTTTAACCAGCGTGCGTATGCCAATGTTATGGCTCGGGATGCGATAAACCAAGGCCGCATGCAGATAGATAAGAACGTCAAGACGGCAGAACAAGGCAGTAAAATACCTTGTGCAATCAACGAGTCAGGCCAATGGGTAATGATGCCAAAACCGATGATGAAAGAGAAAATGAACATCCCATCACCTGACCGTTGGGATACATACTGCTTTTCTCAATTGGTAGATTATGTGCCGCACGAAATGGAAGTAACAGAGAGCATGCTAGAGTCTCGCAGTTCCGTAGAACAATGGGTACTGGAAGCGCTTGAATCGGACGATGCTTAATTCCGTTGGTGCCAACATATAAAAGTAATATGAAAAGGTGGCGATACCGCTAAATATCGCCACCAAATCACCAATCAAAGCGGAACAACAATAATTTAGCTTAAAACCTTAGTTCACTAATCCATCGAACTGCGAACGTGCTTTGCTTTCGTTCTTGCTTCTAAGCTCTTTTCTGGCTTCACGAATAGCGTCAACTTCGCTTTCTATATACATATTAGCGTTAGGGTACAGTACCGACTTAAAAGCATTCGCTTCATCGAATATCGAACGTCCCTCAGTGGTGTTGTTTGTGACTAGCACATCGTGATCTTTACAAGAGCGATGCCTAATTAGAACAAGGCCACCAGCGTTAACGTGAACCTTTTTAGCTACGCGAGAAATGCCGCCATTGTTGCCATCATAGGTATGGATAATAGCGACAATGTCATTGTGTTCTTGACCGCGCTTTCTAAACTCAACGTCTGCATTGTCTTTGAAGTATTTCAATTCATTCAATGCAGTGTTTTTATTGTTAGTGAGCTGTTCTTTCTCATCTTCTGGAAGATCGTAGGAGAGTTTACGGTCGAGGTCGCGTAGGTATGCTTCAAGTCTTTTGGCTAGACGTGCACCAGTGACTTTCTGGCTGCTAGCTGCTTTATTAATTGTGATGTTAACGCGACGGACGTTCTCAATTACGGTCGTCTCTTTAAATGAGTTAGATGAGCTGTTGAAGTATTGAGGTGCGCGCTCTAAAAGCTCTTTATTGGCTGATTTCGCGGCCTCAATATACTCAAGTAAACGAGTGGTCGGATTACCACGTTTTACTACAGCTACGATGCGATCATTGAATAGTCCACTATCTTCCTTGCCATCTATTTGTTCGGAAAAAGTCGCGCGGTGCTTCAAGGCACGTTTTAGGCGCGCATCTGCCGTTTGTTTGTTTGCAAGTAATTGATTAAGTGTTTCTATATCAATAGCTTTTAAATCTTTAATTTCAGTATTTTTTTTATTAATCATGGTGAACGGTTGCTCCAAATTACATTGGAGGATAAAGGTTACACTCCATCCCTGAGCGTATGCGAGTAACGAAAAACCCTACCTTTATCCTTGATGCGTAGCATACCGTTTTTGTGTTCGGAATTAAATAAAAAACGAACAGAAGAACGTTATAAGTGTTGCTTTTTAAGCGGAGAAGTGATCTCGAACGAAGTTTAATACGTCATCACGATTAATGGATGAATTACATAGTGCGTTCGGATGCGATTGGATAAGATGCATCATGCAAATGTCGGTCGCGTCATCGAGGAACGAACTGCTAAATACATCTAGGGACAGGTCACATTTATCTAGTATTTCGACTGGAATTAATTGATTCAACGTGCAGTGCATATCTATATCTCTTAAGCCAATTGACTGGATAGCCAATACGTATATAGCTCTGATTTGGAAAGAGTTTAGGGGATTCTCGCCAACCGAGCTGATGTTCGCGGAGTATTATGAGACTGTGATCTTTGATTGTCTAGATATGCAAAATAATGCAAACATATCGTTACTAGCAGCTAGGTTTTGAGAACGTGACCTATACCGCATAATAATTGAGGATATGCATGTTTGCTCGTGTCGCGTGACGCCGTAACACCGTCATTATATTGCCACAGACGGGTAATTGTCGTGGCGAGTTTCAAAAAAACCTCTTTTAGTTTCAGTTCTAGACAGAACTGAAACTAACTTAACCAATGTTTTGTCGTTGGTCATCGACGCAAAAAGAAATAAAACCCAATAAAAACAATAACTTATAAAATGTCTAAGATTGCTTTCTAATCCTGGCATTTTGTGTGAATGAACCTAAATATTCCATAGGAATATTGATAAAAAATGGCTTATTGCTGGTGGCGTTTTGAGCACTATTGCGTTATTTATCAAAAGTTGATTAATCGCCCGCTTTTGGAACTCTTTGTACTTTCAATAGAAGTATTCCGAACATGGTTGCAAAAGATATTCCTTTGGAATATATTGTGTTCCGAGCAAACACTGGCGTTTTGCCAAAAAAGGATCAGCAAAAATGTTTAAAAAAAATGAATTGGTGTCGCTTTCGGATGAATGGGCGAGCAAACGCAGTGCCATCCAAGAGCGTAATCATGACCTTATTCTTATCTCTCTGGATGAGCTAATTAATGAGTGTGGAGGCCAAGAGCAAGCCGCCGCTGTCATTCGCAACTTCTACGGCTTGCCTTGTGTGCAAGGCACGATCAGCAAGGCGCGAAAAGGTGCCAATGCCCTAAAGATTCGCTCTCAGCTTCGCTTTGCTATCAATACCATTAAAGAGCCTCAAAGTGTTCAAGCACAAACCAAGATGATTAACCACTTTGGCCGCCTACCTGTTCACCACGATTTTGTGTGTGTCGATGGGGAGCTCGGCTTGTTCTTGGGCTTTGGCTTGCTATCTCGAACCCTGCAAATTCAGGTGTTCGTTGGTGGTGAGTTTAAGACGGTTAATGCTAATGAAGTGGAGTTGATCTAATGGCTGCTTTCCCTGCACGTGACTTAGACGAATTGGAAAAAATCATCCGTTTAATGGATGACATAAACCCGCTTATCTCGATGATGATTGAAATGGAGGTGCGTACAGGTTTACGTTATTGCGACATTTCGAAGCTAAAATTCAGCGATGTGATGATAAATGGCGTGATTAGGTCGTCATTTACCATTGTGCAGTCTAAAGGCTTCAAAGGCCGTATGACCCGAGGTAAGAGTGAAAAGGCCGCTAAAGAAGCCGCCCGAATCACCATCCACGTTAACGCCGAACTGGAAGAACTGATTAAGCGTATCTACCTACACAATGGCCATAATGAGTTGATGTTTCAATCCAATCACCACTTGGCCAAAAAGGGCAATGCGATCAGCATCCAGTACATCAACCGAGCGTATAAGCGCATAGCAATGGAGTTGAGGTTGCCATACCAGCTATCAACACACTCGATGCGAAAAATGTACGCCATGCTATTGCTTGAAAAGAAAGCCTCTTTGAAAGTGATTAAAGATGCGCTCGGTCATTCCAGCGTTGCTGTGACTGACCACTACTTAAGAACGTTCCACGATGAAGCGAAAGAGTACACAACAGGTATTTCATTAAAACCAAAGTCAGAATAAAGGGAGGGGAAATTATGTGTAAAGCTCTAATGAACGCGAACTTGCGAGTAAACGAATTTAAGCTTCGACAACAGGAACTTTCCCGAACCCCGATTCCGAATGAACTCAAGCCAAAGGTAAGAGAATTAATGAAGCAAGGGTTCAGTAAAAAGGCAATCAAGCTAGTGCTTGGTTGCAGCTATGATGACCTAAAGACTATCAATCTGTCGCATTAATTAGGAATATAGAACACACAGTTACGCTGTAACGTTATTCATTTGGCCAAGAAAGGGCAGCAATGGCCAATTAAATCCAACCGAAAGGAATCGCATGTTTTGTTTTTTTGAGGGTTATAGAGTGTCAGAGTGTCGTAACGCTTATGCTTATTTCGTATCTAACACAGGCTATCGATTTATCACCAAGAAAAAGACTTGCTACGCCGTTAGTGTACCTAAACCGGAGGGTGGTTATATTCGTCGTTCTGTCGGGTTTGTTCGCATTGGTGAAAAGAAAGGACTACGCAAGGCAACCAAAATACGAAACCAAATCGGCAAGGAACTATGGGGGCGTTGTTGGGATCGCGTTCGCAAGCAATTCAACTTACTGGCGAGGTTGCCGAAAAGTCTCGACCCACGGTTAACTACCATTGATGGTAAGCAATACTATGTGGCGAGGTACACCAAGTACGATGAGAACGACCAGAAGCGCGAGCATTTCATTAAGGTAAGTGTGAGCGCTCATGGGAAATTGGCGGCATGGACACTTGCTAAGAGAAAGTTACTCAAAGCTCACAGCGATGTGATGGATGTATTGTTACACATTGAAAAGGTCAGCAGCGTACAGCTTAAGTAGTGTTGCAGTGATTTAATATTTATCCGAACACATGTTGTAGTTAATTGTATTTTGATTATAAAGTACTCCTAATATAAAGCTTGCGGCTTCAAGCATGAGAAAGCCGGTATCTGAATACAAAACCACCAACACACAGTAGAAGAAAAATGAGCATTGCATTTAGCATATTCATGTCTATTGCGTTTTGGATTAGCGCAATAACCATATTCATTCTGTCCGCCTGGGCGATCCACCGAGCCTTAAGCAAGAAAGTTCGCCGTATCAAAGAGCGCCGCCGAGTTGAGCGTATTAACGCGCATTACAACGCTTGGGCAATGACAGTCTCAGATTCCCAATATTGGGTACTGCGCCGCAATACTGAGCGTCAGCTAAACAAATAACCAATGATTCAAATCCTAGTTCGCTTGGCAACATAAGGGCGTAGCCTCGGCCTGGCGCAAGAGAAAAGAAAATATGTATATTTGGCCATTCTCAATCATTAAAAAACAACAAAATGAAATCAAACGACTTCACGCTCTTGTGCATCAACTAAACGCTGGTACGGCAGCGAAATACTGCCAAATAATGGAGGATGAAAACATCGATGAGGAACTTAAACGCTCACTACTTCATAACCTTGCAGCTGCGTTCGTGGGCTACTTCAAACATAAAAGATCGAACAATCACCGGTTTCTGGATTACATGGATAGCGATCTTAGTCAGCAGCTCTCAATCTTTATTCAAGAGGAGAACGGCCAAACACCAACAGCCACACTGATTCGCATTAAAAAGGCAGCATACGACCTAATGAATGCTACCAACGAAGAAGAAGTAGAAGCGGCAATGACAACACTAAGAGAGTTAACCAGATGAGTGAGCTAATACGAGTTGTATCGGTTGGATTTCATAAGAACCAACCTTGTCTATGTGAAAACAAGTGCCACAAGGACGAACAGGAATTCCCTATTGTGGATGAGTTTCGTTTTATTGATGCTACTAGGATCTTTAATGATGATCAGTGACGACTATGTTGTTGTGTCCAATCACGGTTGTAGCAGCTTCATTTTTTTAGGTCTACGCAGCAACATTAAGGCATAAAACGTATTCATCCCACTAGGTTAGCTATAACGTGTGAAGCTTTTGTTTGAGTTGGCGGCAAATCAACGTGCGACATTGACCATGACATTAAGCGCTAGCTGGTGGACATTAACAACAAAGGACAATGGAAAACCCTCGATAGATGCGATCGCGTTTTCTACTGCGCTCATTGGGCTAAACGACTAATCCCTTTATCGAACAATGATAGTAATGAAGATGATTAACTGGCCTGCAATAGGATTAACCGTATTGATTGCCATTGCAATGGCCTACGTGTTTGAAGCATTAAAACTACCTAGAACCCTGAGCTTTGTTATCGCTTTTTACCTTGTTTTCTATATGTCAGATACGCTTTTAAAGAGAATGATCTGATCATGCGAAAAACGAAGATTACTTACCGCAAATCATTCCGACTACTTGGCTTGGTAAGAATTAACTTTGGCAAACCTGGCTTTACTAGCGTTTCAATTGGCGGGCGTTGGTTAACGCTCAATATAGGCCGCAGAGGCGCTTATATCCAAGGTTCATTGTCTGGTACTGGTTTGGGCGCAAAACGCTGAATATGGAAGCCTAAGCGCAAGAAAGAAGCACAAAAGAACTATTAGAAGTAGAAAGCAACTCTTGATTGATGCGCTCAAGGTTGAATACAAACAACTTGAGAAGAAAGCAGCGTGATGTAAGGCGCAACAAGAAATGCCTTTGTTAGCGCTCTTCGAGTTGCGAAAGGAAACCCAAGAGAAGCTACCAAAAATTGAATCTGGAACACGCGCCTTATAGAACTATGTACAGCAAGCCATGCACCACTACGCCAACTTTATACATAAGGCACCGACCCTAACTAGCTTTATCGAAGCGTGTAGACATTTCGAACTAAAGCCGTATCAGAAAGATTCTATCGAGAGATTTGAGGTCAATCGAAACGTTCAAGGGGGATTGATATGTCTTTGCTAAGTTGTATTAACTCATACACGGTCTGACAGATTTGATTATACAGTGTGACTTAATAGTACACCCACACTCGACATCGCACTGCTCACTTTTGGACAGAAACGTGCCAGCGCTTTTGCTAAATTAGCAAACAATCAATAAGTGCAGGTATGGCAAATGGTTATGCTCGTACTCAAAGAAATTGGAGAATTAAGCAAGTGACAAACGCTGGAAGCCCTGCAATAAAGAAAACCAAACCTGTCTGGAAGTTCATTCTATGCTGCTCTCGTTGGTCTTCTTCGAAATCATGACCTTCTACCATTTTGTAAACTTTATCTGTTCTAGAATCATCCATATGCACTGTTTTACTATATACGCCACCTTCCCACATAAGCTTTGCTAAAACCCAGTTCACGATAACAACGAAGAACAGAAAGTTGACTGACTGAGTAGTAGCAAAGAAGGGGACAAACTGAGCTAAGAGAATAATAATCAATGCTGCAACAAGATTGATTAGCACCACTTTCTTCAGTAAATTGAGCAAAATTCCCTCCTAGAGCATAACGCCCTGTTAAGGGGTGAGCAACGCAATACCAAAGCCGCCGCATACCACCTTAAACATAAAAACCAACGCATAGTGAAAATGCCACGCGTTGCGAATCCCTCTTGAACTGTTTGTTAGTTAATCAAATTTTCGCATATGTTGAAGCACATATGTTCTCATAACACGCGCATTATCACCCAAACGTTGGTCACCACATGCTACGTCACCCACAAATAACTCTGGAGATGAGTAAGCTGGGATCTTTTGGGGTGCAAATGACATTACCGTCCCGTAATTACCGCAGCGCCAACCATAAGCAAAAGGCTGTATCCGAGGATAAGTCGTTTGCTCAAAAGCATTTAAAGTTGAGTGAGAGGATAAAATTGACTCGTGATCATGATGAGCCCCGCTTAAGTGTCCTATTTCATGCTCCATAACAAAGTCTGCGCAATCTAAAGCAGCGAAGAAAAAGTTACCCGAATCGCTTGATAATCCGCAATTAGACCCGCCAAAACTAGCTTTATAGCTATCAAAAACCACACCAACAAAACTTGGTATAGATCTGCTATTCAATTCAGGTGGTTCGTAGCCAAGGCTTAAAGTAAGCAATACTTTCGCTGCACTTAAAGATTGAAACCAAGTCTCATCAATATCATCGAGAAACTCAACTTTACTTAAATAACGCTCGATTGGGACACATGAGTTGCGCAATACAACATTCGAATAATTAACCCATTTGTTGAGTATTTGGTGAACAGCATCCTTAGTTCGAGTTGCCAGTACTTTTTCGGACAAATAGAGTTGAATCGGCGTTTTTAAACTTTCACTTCGCTCACAGTTAGGATACGAAATAACTTCGGCATAAGAAAAGTTACTCCATAGAATCAGAATGAAACAAAGAAAACATTTCCTCGACACACTCAAATCTCCTTGTTAGCTAACGCCCTGTTAAGGTGTGAGCAACGCAATACCGATGCCTCAGCATACCACCTTAAACACTAAAACTAACGCATAGTAAAAATGCCACGCGTGCCGAATCACTCTTGAACAATTTGTTATGCTCGTTCTTTTAGGGTTTGTAAAAGACTTACAAGCTCCAAAACTGCTGTAGTTTCAAAGCGATCTAGTTTTGGTAAGACATAACTATCGTTCAACGTTTTTAAAGTAATTTCTTTGAGCACTGCACCGTCCCTTGAGTAAGTCGTATCATAGGACTCAACATCACATACACTCAAATGCCAAAGTGCGCTATTTCCCAGTTTAAGAGTAATACGCCCACCTAGAACCTCGATGCTGTAAAGACCATTTTTATCCGGAAACTTTTGCTGTAACAATAAGCTAATTGCGGCTATCGAGCTCAAACCTAGCGCTACAAATAAGCTTCCTGAAGCAATAGAAATAACGATAATACCTATAGTGCCGATTAAAATTGCACCTTTATTCAAAGCTTTATCTTTTTCCCTGAGATACACAACTCCCTCCTGAGAGCATAACGCCGCATTAAGGTGTGAGCAACGCTACCACTGAACCTAACTTTACCACCGTAAACACAAAACCCAACGATGACATCAAAAATGCTAAGCGTTGGGAATCACTCTTAAATGCTTTGTTATGCCACTTTACACGTATAATTTTTCTTTTACGATTTTCCGCCAGACTTGATATGATAGTTTTACTGCATTTACCGCCTGTTCCATTTCGCCAGCCAATTGTCCGTAAGCAGCACTATCACTCCAAGATCCTGCTCGATCACAATTTAACTGTGGAGCAAGGCACATTCGATAATTATCTTGAGGCTGAGTATACGGATACATATCAAAGTGTTCATCGACAAAATAAATAAATTCAGTTAGTGCTTCACACAATAATGCAGTCTTTTCACTAATATCCTTGCATACAAAAGAGCTACTTGATGAAGTAGCTTTGACAATAAAGTCACGTATACTTTGGTCACTGTTTCTATAAATCGAGTGATCACTTCTTAAATTTGAAAGGATATGATTTAAAGCATCTTCTTCAACAATATCGTTTAGTTGTTCGAAAATTAACTTGTCATGTAGCTCTTTTTTCTCAAGAGCTGCTTTTGATGTGACAGATAATGCAACTTCATGCAACCCAGTATTTAACAAATGATAAACCAAACCGAGACAGCATAACAAAAAACCCCACAATGTATCGGAATCATTGGTTATTGATAACTCGAGTGTTTTCTCAAAAATCTCATTAACTATTGTAATCCACAAAGGAGTACTCATTATCGACAAACCACATACCACTATTAACCACGTGATTTTGTTATAAAATTTTGGCTTCAAAGCCTCAATCAGTTTAAGAACAAAATTAAAAAACTTATCCATTACTTACCTAACTAAAATTAAAGTTGCATAACGCCGCATTAAGGTGTGAGCAGCGCTTGGCTATACTTGAGCGAAGCGAAACTGCCAAGCGTTGCGAATCACTCTTAAATGCTTTGTTATGATTTATTTTACGGTTTTCCAATTCCTTGCGGATGTTCTCCCAACCAATGAAGTAATAACTGAGTTTCCTACCTCACCCGAAGAGTTGTGAGATTTCTTACTTTTTTTACGTTTCTTCTTTTTGGCTTTATTGATAGGTTTGTTTCGGAGCTCAAATTTCTCAACGGCTTCAGATATCGAGCAGCCAGATCTTCGGCGAATGTTCAAAATGGAGAGTTTTTGCTTCTCACCATAGTTTTCTAGCAGGTAAAACTCTGGATCTTTAAAAGCAGGAACCAACTCATTAGGTTTATCCCCAGTTAAGCCGGAGGATACAAGCTTTCTTGATGTCGATTTTTTCATGAAACCTCCGATAAATCATAACGCCTTGTTAAGGTGTGAGGCACGCAATACCAGTGCCGACGGACAACGCCTTAACCACTAAAACCAACGCATAGTAAAAATGCCACGCGTGCCGAATCACTCTTGAACAATTTGTTATGCTTCAACTGCCTTAGACTCCAAAACTGCACGAATTGGATTCCAATTATTTTTATATGGCTCCATTTTTTCTATACTCCAATGAAGCCTTAGCCATTTTATTTCTTTGACATCTCTGCTTGAATAATGCTCTTGAATTACTGTGGAAGGAATAACGTAAACATCCGGCGTACTAGCCGGGTCTAGGCCTTTAAGATCAACGAAACAGAAGAAAAATGTGTCGCTGGAATTCTGAATAGCTTTTTTGCCTAAAGTAAACTCCAAGTGATTCCAGTGTCTGTTTTCACCTCTCCCTCTCTTTCGTCGCGCAGATGTACTTGTTTTTACTTGGATACTGATTGTGTTATTACCATCAATATCTGATGCTAGTAGGTCCACAGAGGGAGAACCTTCCCGCACCAAAGCGGATACATAATTAAAGCATGACAGCACGTATGCAACATAGTGCTCTCCCGCCCCACCAACTAGTTTACTATTTGACACAGAATCTCCATTGAAACATAACGCCGCATCAAGGTGTGAACAACGCGACCACTGAACCTAACCATACCACCGTAAACACTGAACTCAACGATGGAATGAAAAATCCCAAGCGTTGAGAATCACCCTTAAATGCTTTGTTATGGCGCTGAACTTGAAGCTAACTGCTGAACGTCTATGAGGTCTACTTCCCTACCCAATATTCGCTTATATTCTACCAACTGATGAACCGGAATGACCTGTAATTCAATACCTTGATAGCTTTTGACAACTGACTTTGAGAAGTCGATTTCAAGTTGGTGCCACGAACCATCCAGTGAAGATTGGATCTTGGTATGTTGAGCCAAACCTATTTCAATTTTTTGATTTCGATAGATTAACTGAAAATACTCTAAGTCCCAGCCATATTCCGAGTAACGAGTAAGTGGCTTAGAAACATACTGTGGAACGTGAGCTAATACTTTTTTTGCATCTAAATTGTGGATATAGAGGTCGATGTCTGCGACTTCACGACTGCCACCATGAATCGTTGCCGCCAACCCACCGACTATTTGATACTCGATATTCTCCGATTCCAAAAGACCTTTGAGCCAGTTCAAGGCTACTTTTACTTTCTCGCTCATAGAGTTCCCTTAGCTGATTCTATCCCTGCGCCATAACGCCGCATTAAGGTGTGAGCAACGCCGCTACCTAACCTAAACCTTTACACCGTAAACACAAAACCCAACCTTGAACTGAAAATGCCAAGCGTTGGGAATCACTCTTAAATGCTTTGTTATGCATTTAGTCGTTCTTCGGGTGAAAAACTATCGTTCACAAACTTTAAGAATTCACAGCTTATAATTTTCGCTTGTTCCCAACCTAAATCACTAGAATCAACGACATAAAAGCCAGATATAACACCACCTGCAATTCTGGCCACGCAAATATTTCCATTACCATCTAAGCAAATTGGCATTGCGCCAGACATATCGTGCTTTACCCCATAAATATCTTCGCCGTATATCTCCGACAAAGAAAAGAACTGTAACTCTTTGAACCCAAAATAGACTATAGGGCCATCGCTAACACTCCACCAATTCAACATACTTTCAGGAAGAGTTATTTGAAATATAGTTTCTAACTTGTGTATTTCTTCCTGATTTGCGCCTACAGGTCTATCTATAAATTCCATGAAGCCCTCTGATGCATAACGCCGCGTTAAGTGGTGAGCAACGCTACCACCCAACCTAAACCATTGTGCCATAAATACAAAAGCCGATTCGAACTGAAAGTGCCAAGCGTTGTGAATCCGCCTTGAACGCTTTGTTAGAACTGTACTCAAATATAACGACTAACCCGTTCTAATTCTTTCAAAGCGATACTGTCAGCTGCGATTCCAACTTGGTTCGCCTGCAATGAATACCACTTAACTTCATCAGCCTCGTGACCCGTAATGTCTCCTGCCCAACTGGTAACAATGAAATAATGGATCAACTGCAGTTCTTTTGTTGGGTGGTAAAGGGAACATAAATATTTGTATTCCGTTGGAATAACATTGAGCTCTTCATTTAACTCTCGGAACAACGCCTGAACTTGAGTTTCACCATATTCAATGTGACCACCCGGTATAGTGATTAAGCCCGGATCAGTTTCCTTTTGCTCACTGCGTTTTTCTAGCAGTACCTTTGAACCATTAAGCATGATAAAGGAAATACATTCATTTACTTCCATCTATATGTTCCTTTGAAAGTTCTAACGCCCTGTTAAGGGGTGAGCAACGCAATACAAAAGCCGCGCATACCACCTTAATCACCAAAACCAACGCATAGTAAAAATGCCACGCGTTGCGAATCCCTCTTGAACAATTTGTTAGCTTAAATTATGTAGCACCAAGCCACACTACCCCAAAACATAATATTCAAAGTCCAGACCATCACACTTTGAATAGGGAGCATATGAAAAACTAACTGTGGACATGTCCTAAGATCTCTCAGCGAGAACAACATTTGAGGCTGAAAGTCCCAACTGGTAGCTAAACGCAGACCTCTTTGAAACCGAGGATGATTCACCAAATATTCGGCGTAAGATTAATAAATTGTCCACAAGCCGAAAAGACCAAACAGCTCAATTATTGAGATCACTTCCAAACTAAATGGCAATAATGAGGGTCCACCAATGAGTAAAATACCTGCAAATATCCATTTTTTACTTCTCATTACACATCCTTGTTAATGATTTAAGCTAACGCCGCGTTAAGTGGTGAGCAACGCAGACCACCTAACCTAAACCATAGTGCCGTAAACACTAAAGCTGAATCAAACCAAAACTGCCAAGCGTTGTGAATCCGTCTTAAACGCTTTGTTATATGCGTAGTTTCAACTACATAAAGACTGCTTCTAGTTTGTTTCCATCAGCATCTCGGACAAACGCCGCATAGTAAGTTTCACCGTACTCAGGCCGTAAACCTGGCTTGCCTGCACACGAACCGCCAAGCTCCAATGCCGTAGCATAAAACTGGTCAACGGCATCTTGATTCGGCGCATTGAAAGCAATATGAGTACCATTACCCGAAGATGCCACATTTTCGCATGGACAACCGACCCAAAATTCAAAATTTTCGCCGTAGGCAGCCGCTACATTTTCGATGTAATGAGAACGTTTTATGGATAAAGCGGATAGAACTGAGTCGTAAAAACCCACAGCAGATGCCACATTTGAAACACCAACTGAGACGTGATTTAAAATCATTTTAAACTCCCTTTTGCTCAAAAATTTTGAAAGCATATAACGCCCTGTTAAGGTGTGAGCAACGCAATACCGAAGCTCCCGCATACCACCTTAAACACTAAAACCAACGCATAACAAAAATGCCACGCGTTGCGAATCACTCTTAAACAGTTTGTTAGAGCGCAACTCACAGATTGAACAGAACGTTCAAAAGAGAATTTACCAAGGAAGAGATTCCTAGAAATAGAACTAATGGCAAACCTATCGCTATTATCAGTTTAAACTCTACAAACTGACCTACAACTGCATCACCATATCTACCACCCAGAAACTTTCTCGATTCGTCTCCAACTGTAGATTTCACTTCATCTGTGACCGTCTTACGATCTTTACCGATGAATTCTTTAAACAATATAAAGCCGAAGGGAGCGATAATAATGCCGGCGATAAGATATGACATGTATTCAATTATATCGGTCATATTCATATTTCTTCTCCTGCGCTCTAACGCCCAGTTAAGGGGTGAAGCACGCAATACCGATGTTTCTGCATGGCACTTCAACACAAAAATCAACGCATACCAAAAATGCCTCGCGTGCTGAATCCCACTTGAACTGTTTGTTAGTACGCTGCCCTTAAAGTCTTTGGCACACGCCAAGATGCTGAAATATAGCACGAAACTTGTGGTTAAAAGCACAGAAGCCTAACGGACAACTGCCAATCTAAAAACCGACCTCAAGACGAAAGTTGGCTAGAAGAAAAACGTGCCAAACTTCCCTTTTTCACCGTTTTCAAATTAGCAAAGGATTCGGTCTTCAGACTTTAACAACTGCGCCAAAGAAACGCAGTTTTTGCCAAACATTTCCCAACACCAAAGAAGCCACACCAAAGAAATACCCCCAAAGTTAGAAACCGTAAACGATGAAATCAAAGCGAAAACTTCGCATCTAGTGCCACCGGGGCAAACGTGAAAGGCACATTTGATCAGGTGTAACGTTAGGAAAAGAAACCAATAAACACAGAAACTTTTAACCTTTGATGCCAATTCAGTACTAACGCCGCGTTAAGTGGTGAACAACGCCAACCACCAAACCTAAACCATTGTACCTTAAACACTTAAGCTAACTTGAACTGAAATCGCCAAGCGTTGTGAATCCGTCTTAAACGCCTTGTTAGGCGAAGTTTCCCACCAATGTTTAAGGTTGTTTGAAAGCAGATTACCCGAAACAAAATAAGCAACCAAACACCCACTGATTTTTTGTGATTCAAGAACCATATAAGCCACTATGTTTCAGCCGAAGTTTCGACAACCACAAAATACAGACTTTCAGCAATAAAGTTGCTTTTGAGGAGGCGAAACGGAAAGCTACAAACTTAAAGCGAGAACGAAAACCTCGATTAACTTGACCTTTCCACACTTTGAGCCAGTGAAATTCACAACCAACCGACTATGAAAACCAATGAGGCAACCCGCAAACCTTGGCATGTTTTACGGCCAGAGAGATTCAAGGATTTGAGCCGACAATGTTGAATTGCCGACATAGAAAAACGAAAGCTCAAAGAGAACTAAAAAGATGAGAACAAAGAACTTCCTGCCCGTCGCCTAACGCCTTGTTAAGGTGTGAGGCACGCAATACCGAAGCTTCTGCATACCACCTTAACCACTAAAACCAACGCATAGTCAAAATGCCACGCGTGCCGAATCACTCTTGAACAATTTGTTAGCATATTTTTTCAATGCTCATAGTTCTTTAAGTGATTCTCTTAGTTTATCCATAGTTTGAATTCCAAGTTCACTACTAACCCAACCGTACTGGTCGCCATGGAACCTAGGGAAAATATGCAAATGGTAGTGATCGAGCTCGTTGAAATGAGGTGCCTCTCCATTATTTTGCATAAAGCCGATACCATCAGGATTGAACTTAGCTTCTATACGTTTATATAAATCTCTTGCAACGTCGGTGATCTCTAAAAACACAGACTCAGGCAGGTCGATGAAAGTACGATATTGAGTCTTAGGACAGATTAAAATATGTCCAAAGTTGATTGGGTCATGATCTGCAAAAGCTATAACTTGGTCAGATTCATACACGATGACCGAGTCAATTTCACGATTAACAATTTGTTCGACTATCGTAGTCATCTTAACTCCTATCAAAGTATGCTAACGCCCTGTTAAGGGGTGAGCAACGCAATACCAATGCCGCCGCATGCCACCTTAAACACTAAAACCAACGCATAGTGAAAATGCCACGCGTTGCGAATCCCTCTTGAACAGTTTGTTAGGCGACATTTCTACGTTTAACTTCTTTCTCATACGAAGATTCGTTATATAGCCAGATAACCAAAAATGCGAAAAACATCCCGCTCGTGTAAATTGAGTAATTAAGAGCATTATCCGATAAGAAAATCGTAATGCTTGCCGCATCAGAAGATGGGTAAAGGAAAATAACATTAAAAATCATGTACAAAATGGCTGTGACGAAAGTTGTTCTAAAAAGCCAATTTAAACATCCTTTCTTTCGCGATTTTTGCCAATTATCAAATGCTTTAGCATTCATTAATCCACTCCTTTTCTGTTAACTGAAGCTAGATTCACGCCAAGATACTATCCACTAGTCTATCGTTTGTCTCATGTCGCCTAACGCCCTGTTAAGGGGTGAGCAACGCAATACAAAAGCCGCCGCATACCACCTTAAACACTAAAACCAACGCATAGTAAAAATGCCAAGCGTTGCGAATCCCTCTTGAACAGTTTGTTAGGCATTGGCTACCGGTGCCTCTGACTTTCTCAGGTATAGAGCTAATAACCCAAAAACTAACTCTGCAACTAAATAAACATACATTAGTGTATTAGGTTGACCGTCAAACAAGATACCAATTAGACGACCAAACGCCATAAATAACAATGTAATAGCTACAATAACTAAAGCCAAAGTGACATCTTGCTTAATCTTGAGGACGAGTATCAAAGCAAGACCGATTGCAAACTGGGCACCACTATACGTAGCCCTAAAATCAATAGTTGCAGAGGTAGAATTGGGGCTTGAGCCTGTAATTAAGTTTGCCATGTCTACAGGGAACACAGCAAAGATAGCTCCGTAGAGCAAAAAGAATAGCGCAGTTAAGTAAACTAATAATTTCGACATACCTACTCCCTTAGGTTCGAAAAGATGCCTAACGCCCTGTTAAGGGGTGAGCAACGCAATACAAAAGCCGCGCATACCACCTTAATCACCAAAACCAACGCATAGTAAAAATGCCACGCGTTGCGAATCCCTCTTGAACAGTTTGTTAGGCGACATTTCTACGTTTAACTTCTTTCTCATACGAAGACTCGTTGTATAGCCAAATAGCCCAAAATGCGAAAAACACCCCGATCGTGTAAATTGAGTAATTAAGAGCATTATCCGATAAGAAAATCGTAATGCTTGGCGCATCAGAAGATGGATAAAGGAAAATAACATTAAAAATCATGTACAAAATGGCTGTGACGAAAGTGGTTCTGAAAAGCCAATTTAAACACCCTTTCTTTCGCGATTTTGCCAATTATCAAATGCTTTACCATTCATTAACCCGTTCCTTTTCCGTTAACTGAAGCTAGATGCACCCCAAGATACTATCACTACTCTATCGTTTGTCTCATGTCGCCTAACGCCCTGTTAAGGGGTGAGCAACGCAATACCTAAGCCACCGCACACCACCTTAATCACTAAAGCCAACGCATAATGAAAATGCCACGCGTTGCGAATCCCTCTTGAACAGTTTGTTAGGTGCGTAGCCAAAGTTGGTAAAAGTCTGTTTCATCGTGCTTGGGATTCTTGCGCACGAACTCCCAACCATGGTGCTTATAGAATGTGAGAGCTCGATGGTTAGTTCGGCTTACTGAAAGTACAGCACGCAAACAACCCGCTTTACTCAAAGTGCTTACAATATAATCCTGCAATTTTACAGCGAGTCCTGAACCACGAAAAATCGGCTTTAAGTAAATGAGATGCACATAGCCAGTCTCAGGCTCGGGTGAAAAGCTACGAAACTCTAACTGCCCTGCAAACTGACCATCCACAAATATATGGATATAGAACCATCCTGATGTTGCTAACCGGTCTAAGACTCGTTCACGATAACCACTGATGAAGTCGTCGAAACCATCGTAATGCCCAAAACTACAAAAGTATGCATCTTTTCTTGCAGCAACGCATAATTCGAAATCATCAATGTTTATCTGCCGAAAAGTAATTTCCATACTTACATTTTCCTTCAAGCACCTAACGCCCTGTTAAGGGGTGAGCAACGCAACACCGAAGCCGCAGCAAACCACCTTAAACACTAAAACCAACACATGGTAAAAATACCACGCGTTGCGAATCCCTCTTGAACAGTTTGTTATGTGAATTTTTGACCTCTTCCGAGTTCCACTTTTTTCACAACACTTTGGAATAGCTCTGGCTCGAACCATTCCCATTTACCTTTGCATTCTTTGAGCTTCGCCTCGTTGTAAAGATTTTGGATTAGCTTGGTTGCTTTAATGGCTAGTAAAGAATACTGATAATGTCGCTCTTCAAATAGCTCCGCATAATCGGGTGGCTCAGCCACATAGTCCCAAACGCTTTCAATCTTAGAATTAGCTACATATATTTCATTCGGGAGGTACAAAATTTGATGCATTAGCTCAGAGTTGATAGACAACCAATCTACTTCTAACGATAGAGGATCAAACTTTGGAGTTTCGACTTGTGGTAAATAGTAGCCGTCTTTATCCGGTAGCCCTCGATAAGTTCCATCATCCTTAACGACCTGAGCACAGTTATCAACGAAAATTTCTAGCATGCTTACTACGCGAGTAGCTAAGTACTGTTTTCTCTGTCTTGAGGTCATTTTGAAGACAATCCAATCTTTTAGACCTGTAGTAAGAACACCAATAATGACACCAGATAAACCAATCAAAGCCTCTATCATGCCGACTCCTAATTCACATAACGCCCTGTTAAGGTGTGAGCAACGCAATACAAAAGCCACCGCATACCACCTTAAACACCAAAACCAACGCATAGTGAAAATGCCACGCGTTGCGAATCACTCTTAAACAGTTTGTTATAAAGATGACTAAACGCTCTCACGCATGGGTAAATCACGCAGCTCTCTATTAATAATTTTGGTTGATATATACGGAGCACCTTGGAACAACATGGCGAAACTGACTAATACCGTGAAACAAGAGACGATTAAACTTGGGTAATTTGGCGACGTAACTATTTGAGATATGCTGTAAGCAAACCATATTATCCCTCCAATAAAACCCGGCAAACCTAGCCCCAAATTATAATATGCATATAGTTTATCAAATTTATCGATAGCAATTTGAAAGTTCTCTTTATGAACATCTTTGAGGTTGGGAAGTAATCGGCTACAACGAATTATGTGCTTAAACGAAACCCGAGTGCCAATGATTTCGTTAAGATCTAACATCCCGTTTAAGAGTACACGGCTAACTCTCACACCATGAGTAAGATAAAAAGTTTCTATCTCAATCTCCGAATGCAAATGACGCTTTAGCCTTTCATCTAAACTTTCAATTGATACTGAACGCTCCAATGAATCTAAGCGGCGTTTTCTATGGGTTGAATACGTAGAAAGAATCTTTTCAAAGTTAATGACGATTGATATAGCAATAAACAGAAAAACATAACCATAGTTTCCTGCATCAAGGTAAGCCATTATTGTTTCTGTCACTTAACATGTTCCTCTATCTTTATAACGCCCTGTTAAGGTGTGAGCAACGCAATACCGATGCTCCCGCATGCCACCTTAAACACTAGACGCAACGCATA